>DATKPK010000183.1:0-26684 GCA_035524095.1 Binataceae bacterium (SeqCode)
CTTCACCTACATGCTCAACAAGCAGGCTCATCACGTGGCGCAACTCATCACGCTGGTCAATCAGCGCGAGGCGAAATCAATCGAGCCGACGCCTGAGGCCGAAGCGGAATGGGTGCGGATCGTGAACAGTCCCAATCCGATGACAAACTATCAGAGCGTCTGCACGCCCGGGTATTACAACGGCGAAGGGACGAGCGAGGGCGGATTCCTTCAGGCGGTCTATCCGAAAGGCGCGCTGGCTTTCTTCGATCTGCTGGCCAACTGGCGTGAGCAGGGTGATCTCGAGGGTCTGGTCGTGACCTAAGTTAAGAAACGATCCTCGTCCGTCAGCGCGAATCGTGGTCATCAGAAACCTTTTCGGCCCAGCCTTCATCTGATTGGAGGTTGGGCCGAAATTTTGTGCACCAACGCCAAACCATGATCGCTACGAATCTTTGCAGCGGCGATACGCGAGAACGCCATCGGCTGGCGTCTCACGAGCCAGCGCCGTTGAGGACGATCGTAGCTTTGTTCAAGCGGTCGCAATAGGCATTTATCGCGTCCGCCGTGAGTTTGGCGTAACGATTGGCGTCGGCCCAGCGCCGATCTTCAATCGCCTCGCGTACACCCGGCAGCGTCTTGGCCTCATAACCGGTGAAGCGGCCCGGAGCGTAGATAAGATTCCTATACCAAGTTCGCCCCGGCAGTCCGACCTCGGGCGCGAGAAGCTGATCGATGTCCAGCATCAACGCTTGCAAATGCGCAAGGCGCTCGCCGGATAGGGTTGGGCCGTTTTTCGCCAGAGCATCATCATAGTTCTTAGCGCTGCGCTTGAGCCGATCGACTGCGTCTTCGAGCGCCGCGAACTCTACATGCGGGACGCGGTCCAAAGCTGTCGGCAGGCCACTCGTCTTGGTCGGGTCGTCGGCGAGCTGGAAAGCGCGATCACGCAGCATCTGCGCCTGCGTTTCGGCTTCGTCGCGCTCGGAGTCAACGAGTTTCTTCACCTCATCGAGATAGCCGGAGACGTCCTCGGCAAAACTCTCTTCGCGTTGGACTGGCAGTTTCGCATCGGCGACACGCAGCACCATCCGCCCTATGGTCTTGGCGAGGAGGGAGTCATAGACAAAACCCGGGTCGGCGAAGCGGCTGTGATGCTCGAACGTGTCGTAGCGGGAATGGTAGACGCCACTGGTTTGACCCTCATCACTGAAGCTCACGTCCATCACGGGCACGCCCAAGTGATCGAGAAAACCCGAAAAGTCTGAACCCGATCCTAGCGCCTCGATGGGAAAATCCTGCTTGGGATCGGCTGCGATTTTGGCTTCTGCCTTCAGGTGATCCTTGGCGTCGGGCGCGAGGGCCTCCACACGAATCTTTGCACGCAGGCGCTGACCGATCGAAACCCCGGTTTCCGGATCGCTTACGTCGGCCGCTACTTCATTCAAAAGGTGCTGGAATTCGAGGCTGCCTCCTGCGCTCAAAAAGCCGCGTGCGTTAGTGTCGGAGTTGACGTAGAGAATGACCTTCTTCTTGAGTTCAGCCGCGTGCGTTTCCACCCATTCGGTTGAGCCAAGCAGCATCGGTTCCTCCGCGTCCCAGCTCGTGTAGACGATCGTACGTTGAGGCCGCCAACCCTGACTTGCCAACCCTCCGATCGCCTGCGCCTCTGCCAGCAGCGCGACCTGACCTGAGAGCGGATCGCTCGCGCCAAAGACCCAGCCGTCGTGATGATTACCACGCACCACCCATTGGTCGGGGTACGTCGAACCCTTCATCGTCGCGATAACGTCGTATATCGGCGTGATGCGCCAGTTCGATTTAACCTGGAGATGAACGATGGCCGTCCCCGGTCCTACGCGATAAGTGATCGGTAGCGTGCCGCGCCAATCCGGCGGTGCGACCCGGCCGCCGAGCGCTGCGAGCAATACATGCGCGTCGGCATAGGAGATAGGCAGTACGGGAATCTTCAGGATGGTCGGGGCTTGCGACATCTTCAACCGCTTGGCGTTCTTGGTCGCGCCGATACCCGGCGTCAGGGGATCGCCGGGATAGAGCAACATGTCGGCCACCGAGCCGCGCTGGATACCGTCAGGCGGACGCATCGGGCCGGCGGGATAGACGGAGTCGACCGAGTAACCGTCCTTGGACGGATCCGAATAGATCAGGCAGCCGATCGCGCCGTGATCCTCAGCGAGCTTCGGTTTCAGCCCGCGCCATCCGGCGCCGTAACGGGCAATGGCGATTTTGCCTTTGACGCTGACACCTAGCCGTTGCAGGGTCTTATAATCGTCCTGCATCCCATAATTGACGTAGACGAGGCCCGCGGTGACGTCACCGTCACCCTGATAATCGACGTAGGCTGGCAATGCAGGTTCGATTGCGGTTGCGCTGGCGTCACCGGGAATTGGAGGCTCCTGCAACGTAGCCTCGAAATGGTTGGGCGCGACGAGTTCGAGCTTTTCGCTGATGGGCGTTGGATAAAGCACCCAGAAGGTCTCGATGTGCGCATCCCAGCCCCAACTCTTGAACATGCTTAGGATGCGATCGGCGTTTGCCTTGTCATGCGATGAGCCGACATGATTTGGCTCGCTGGCGAGCACCTTCATCCAATCGCGCAGGTCGTTGGGATGGATGAGCGTGTCGAAATTATGTTCAAGCGCAGCCTCGTCCGGTGGTGGCGACGCGGGCGCTCGGAGAGCCATCGTCACGCATAGAAGGCCCGCGGCCGCGAGCAGGACGATCGTGCGCATATGCCAATATCTCCTGGGTTGACGCTATTGGGGTCCGGCCCGAGCATAGACGAGCCGCGCGCCGAGCAGAAGCAGAGACAGGCGGTTTTTCCGTCACAGACTCGCACCGTTATACTCAGCTGCTATGCAGACCTCGAATACGGCGCGCCGCCAACCGCTTCTGATCTACGACGGCGATTGCCGTTTCTGCATGTACTGGATTCGTTATTGGCAGAGACTGACTGGAACCAGAGTGACGTATGCGCCCTATCAGGAAGTTGGCTCGGAGCATCCAGAAATTCCCGTAGCCGCCTTCCAACGCGCCGTGCAATATGTTTCGCCAGACGGCAAGATCTCGAGCGGCGCCGAGGCTGTTCTGCTGACCTTGGATCACGCGGGAGGGAAGGGCTTCTGGCTGAGCCTCTATTGGCGCGTTCCGGGTTTTGCACGAGTTGCGGAAACGATCTACGCCCTTATCGCTTCTAATCGTGGCGCGCTTTACCGTCCGAGTCGCTGGTTGTGGGGGCCTGACTATGAACCGCCGCGTTATGATCTGGTGTCATGGCTGTTCTTCCGAGCCATCGGCCTGATCTACCTTGCAGCCTTTGTTTCGTTTGGTGTGCAGGCGCTGGGGCTAATCGGTAGCGGCGGTATTTTGCCGTTGGCCGATTTCACCGCCGAAATCCGCAGCCACGTCGGCTTCGAACGCTACTGGCTGTTTCCCATGGTCTTCTGGATCGGCCAAAGCGATTTCGCTATTCAGGCCGTATGCTGGGCTGGGGCTGCGATTTCACTGCTGCTGATCTTCAACGTCTTGCCGCGTCTGAGTCTTCTGCTTCTTTATGCGGGGTATCTCTCAGTCTTTTACGCCGGCCAGGTTTTCATGGGCTTTCAGTGGGACGTGCTCCTGCTCGAATCCGGCTTTCTCGCGCTCGTTCTGAGCTTCGCGACTAAGCCCGGGATCTGGCTGCTGCGCTGGCTGCTCTTTCGCTTCATGTTTCTCTCAGGTGCGGTCAAACTCCTGAGCGGTGATCCGAGATGGGCGAACCTCACTGCGCTTTATTACCATTTTGAGACACAGCCGCTGCCGACCCCGGTTGCCTGGTATGCAGATCATCTTCCCCACGCCCTGCTCAGAGCAGGGACTGCGGCCACCTTCGTGATCGAACTGGGATTGCCGTTTCTGATTTTCTGCCCACGGCGGCTCAGATTTGTTGCAGCGTTGGGCTTTCTGCTTTTACAAACGTTGATCGCTCTTACCGGGAACTACTGTTTTTTCAATCTTCTGGGCATGGCGCTATGCCTGGTGCTGTTCGATGATGCCGCACTTGGCAAGCTTCTCCATGAACGAATGACCCAGTTCGTACAGCGTAGGATCAAAGACGCGCGACAGCCGAAAATGGTTGCGTACACCGTAGGTGCGTTGGCGATGCTGATCGTGTTCGTCAGCCTCGTGCAGCTATACGCCAGCTTTGGTGGCCGAGTCTCAGGTCCATCGGCGCGGATCGCAGACGAGATCGCACCGTTCTCTATCGTGAATACCTATGGGTTGTTCGCAGTGATGACGACCACCCGTCCCGAAATCATTGTCGAAGGTTCGGATGACGGCGTGCATTGGCGCGAATACGCATTCAAATATAAGCCGGGCGACGTCATGCGGCGGCCCTCGTGGAACATTCCTTACCAGCCCCGTCTCGATTGGCAGATGTGGTTCGCGGCGTTAGGCTCGCCGGCGGAAAATCCATGGTTTAGCCAGTTCCTCCAGCGCTTGCTGGAAAACTCGCCGGAGGTCACAGCGTTGCTCGGGAGCAATCCGTTCCCAAATGAGCCTCCGCTTTACGTGCGGGCCGTGCTTTACGATTACCGGTACTCCAGCCCTCAAGAAAAAGAAGAAACCGGTGCGTGGTGGGTACGGCGGCCCGAAGAAATCTATTATCCCGCGACGACTCTCGAGCCCTAAGGTCGTGCTTCAGGTGGAACTACGGTTATTCGTAGGACCATCTCCTAACTGGTCAATGTTTCGAGGGTTGGAGTGATTGGCTCCCCGGGCCGGATTCGAACCAGCGACTTGACGGTTAACAGCCGTCCGCTCTACCGACTGAGCTACCGGGGAGCAGTTGCTACAGGCGAACCAATATACGTAGCCGCCTTAATCAGGATAATCAAGATTGCCGTCTGACAGGGGCCGTGTCGTCGCCAATCATGCGTAGGCCGTAGCGGACCATCGCGGTCAGCCGCTCGATGCGGTCGAGCAGTTCGGGCTGATTTGCCGGCTCGGCATCCCTCAATTCGAGCGCGGCGTCGGCAAGACTGCCGCGTATCAACCGAACGGCCTGTTCGAGACTCTGGTGATTGGCATGGCGTTGAATCGCGCGCCGCCGCTCCTCCTGAAACTCGCGGATATGGATTATCTCGGCCATTCAGCTTTGCGTGAAGACTCTAACATGTGCGCTCCCTTACGCCCATTGGCAGCTCGTCCCTGACTTCGCAAACGGATGCGCCGGGGCTATTTCGCAGATTCTAGCGAATGCGGTGGCCCGCCGCGCGCTTCGTCTCGATTATCTCCCGGCCGCCCCTCGCGAACCATCCGATTTGATGGACGAGGCCGTTGAGAATGTCGAGTTCGCGGGGACGCAGCCCGCCGCGTCCGAGCATCGCGCGAATCGTCAACATGATATGGGCCGCGTTTTCACGTGAAACGAAACCGATCGCCTCGCACGCTTCGGCCATGCGAAGGAACATCTGCTCGACCTGATCGGCTGACGCGAGTTCACCCGCCTGCGAGTCCCGTGCCGCGGTATCAGTCGAATCGGCCGCGAGCCTGAGCTCGTAAGCGACGACCATCACGGCCTGTGCCAGATTCAGCGATGGATAGTCAGGCGCGGCGGGAATCGTGATCAGGCGTTGGCATTGGCCGATTTCCTCGTTGCTGAGACCGTAGTCCTCAGGTCCGAACACGATCGCGGCCCGATTAGTAGCCGCCGCATGCATGAGTTCTGGTGCAGCCTCACGCAACGGCCGGATTTCGTTGCGATAGGGACCATGGCGACAGGTAGTGCCGACAGTCAGCGTGCGGTCGGCAAGTGCCTCGCCAAGAGTTGGAAAGAATCTGGCGCGTTCGAGCACATCGTTCGCATGAACCGCCATCACCCTGGCCGCGGCGGTATCCCAATCGCGTGGGGCCACGATGCGTAGGTCACCGAGGCCCATATTCTTCAGAGCGCGTGCCGCCGAGCCAACATTGCCGGCCGCCTTTGGCTTGACCAGCACGATCGCGACATTATCCAGGCTATTCGTCACGCCGTCAGCGCCGCTTTCGCTCTTCAATTCTGCCGATCCTTGCCCATCTAGCTACCTCGACACTCGCCTCAATCCCCACACGGCTCGGCACCGCCTCCAAACCACCGTGCATAAAGGCCGATCCTGATATATCGTTATATATCGTAAAGACAGGATGGGTTGGATGAAAATAGTTTCGTTTGGCGACGTGCACATGGCGACCGCGAATCTCGCCCGGATGGGCACGATTCTACGCAATACGGACCTGATAATCGTCTCCGGTGACCTGACCAATTTCGGCGGTCCGAATGAGGCCGGGAAAGTCATCAGTGCGGTCCGGAGCGCATGCGCGAATGTTCTGGCCTTGTCGGGCAATCTCGATCAGCGTGAAGTGATCCCATGGCTGGAACACGAGGGTGTCGCGTTGCATGGCAAGGGTGTGATCCGCGATGGGATCGGCATTTTCGGCTGTGGCGGCTCGAATATCACTCCATTCAATACGCCGACGGAACTCAGCGAGGATGAGATCTACGACACACTGATGCGGGGATATGCCGAGGTGCGCGACGTTCGGCCATTGCTCATGGTCTGTCATACGCCACCTTACGACACCAAGTGCGACCGGATCATGGGCGGAAGGGTGGTTGGTAGCACAGCGGCGCGACGCTTTATCGAGGAAATCAAGCCGGACGCCTGCCTTTCTGGCCATATCCACGAGTCGGCGGCGGTCGACTATATCGGCCCAACGGTTATCGTTAATGCTGGCCCGTTCAAGGACGGTGGCTATATCGTGGTCGAGTCCGCGGGTGGCAAGCTCGCCGCGCGGCTGGAGTTTCTTTGAGGTTCCGGCCTTCGCGCGAATCCGCCAATCGATTGGGGTCTACGGTTCCAAGCTATGGAATGGCTGGCCGCTGGTGTGGCGGGGCATGATCCCGTTGCTACGGCGCTTCGTTCTTGCAAGGATTCGGCCCGGCAATCACGCCTGACCGGAGCACGCGCGAGCGATGGGGTTAATTGAAGGAGTGCGAATGCGGTTCGACCATGTGTCGATCGCGGTGCGCTCGATTGATCAAGGGGTCGCGTTCTTTCGCCGTCATTTCCCGACGCACCCGCGCCACGATAAGGAGTTAAGCGAGCAGGCGCGCGGCGGCTTCTTGTGGCAGGACTTTTACGTCGGTGGTCAGGCACTCGAATTTATCGAAGAACTGCCCGGCAACGAAGGGTTTATCGCCAATTTTATCCAGCGTCGCGGCGAGGGGCTGCATCATCTGTCGTACGAAATCGACGACATCGAACCGATGGTCGCGGCGCTCAAGCGCGACGGTGTGCGCATCGTCGATGAGCACACGCTTGCCGACGGTCAGAAGACCGCATTCATCTCGCCAAAATCAGCCTTCGGTGTTCTGATCCAGCTATGGCAGCCGCTCAACTACAATGTACCCACGCCGCGCCCGGCTGCCGATGGCCTCGCGCGCTTCGATCACGTTGCGATCGCGGTGCGCGATATCAATGCCGCGATGGAATTCTTTCGGCGCTATTTTCCCGTGGAGGTGCTCAACTACCCGGTGCATAGCAGTTCGCAGGGCAACTTCGTCCTGGGACATCTTGACGTAGCTGGTTTCACGCTCGAATTCCTGCAAAGTCCGGGACCGCACGCTGAGGATGATTTCGTGCAGCGGTTTATCGAACGCTACGGCGAGGGAATGCATCATTTGACGATTGATGTGAAGGAATTCGACTCGCTGAGAGATTCGCTGCAGCGCGACGCCGTGAGAATGGTTGGCTTAGATACTAACTATCGCGGCGAGCGGCAGTTCTTCATTTCACCATCATCGGCATTCGGTACTCTGATTCAAATTTGGGATGGCCTAACTGGGCCCGGGCCGGGCAGTGAATAGCTGCGGCGCGTGACTATAAGCGAGTAGCTGGAAAATGTTGCGCACGATCTTCTTTGACGCCGCAGGCACTCTCATCGAACCGCGAATACGGGTCGGCGAGAGCTATGCGCGCGTCGCGAGAAAGCACGGTGTGATCACGACGGGTGCGGCGGTCGGCGCGGCGTTCCGCAAGGTTTTTCATGAGAGCAGCGGACTCGCGTTCGGTCCGGGACACCCGGCGCCAGAGCTGCGCCGGATGGAACGCTCATGGTGGCGTGAGATCGTCTTAAAGAGCTTCGCGGAGATCGGTAGCTTCGATGATTTCGATAGCTATTTTGATGAGCTGTTTGCCTATTTTGCGGACCCAGCGAACTGGGTAGCGGATGACGGCGCAGTGAAACTGGTCGATCAACTAAAGCAGTCAGGCTATCAGCTCGGCATTGTTTCGAATTTTGACTATCGCCTCTATGGGATAATGGAGGGATTGGGACTGAGCCGCTATTTCGCTTCGACTACAATATCGTCGGAGGCCGGATGGGCTAAGCCGGATCCACGCATTTTCACGGCTGCGCTGGCGCAGCATAAGACGGCACCGAATGAAGCGCTGCATGTTGGCGATTCAGCCCATCTCGATGTCGTCGGTGCTCATGCGGCGGGGATCGCAGCAGTATTAATCGATCCCGAGGCCACGGTGCCCGTTGCGATCAACGGCCAGACTACGACCATCAAATCATTGCCCATGGTTTTAGAGGCGGTCAATCAACTATCCTTCGCCTGAGCTATGAGTTCGTTTGATGATGACCCTGCAATGAGTTTGCGTATTGACTGCCGGCACAGACTAGGTGCTCTCGCATTTACACTTGCCCTGATAGTGGCGTGGGCTGGCTACGCGTGTGCTCAGTCATTAGGTGAATTGAACCGGCGGCTCGATGCGCTCCAACCGCAAGTGGAAGAGGGTCTCTCGAGTCCGGAAGTGGCGAGTGGGGTGATCACGCAGTTGGACGCGGCTGAATCCGCCTTCGGCGAGATCGCCGACGATAGCCGCAACAAAGCCGCATTGCTCGATACCTACGAACGTCTCGAGCCAATGCTCAACCGGATGTACACGACTTATCAGCGGAAGAAAGATCAGTGTATCGAGGTGATCAACAACGGCGGCAACTGCGATTACGATGAGCCTGAGCAATTGGCGCTGCGAGCGCTCTATCCATTGTCGTGGTTATGGTATGAGGGCGCGTCGCTCTATAGCGACGAGCCGGGAACCGCGCGCAGGCTGCTTAATCAGGCCGTCGATGGTTTCACCGATAGTACACTGCTGATCGTCTCACCGGAACTCGTGCGGGAGAATCTGCTCGGGCGTGCATTCGCCGAGCGGGCGCTCGGCCAGTTTGATCGCGGTGAGTACGCGAAAGCGGCCGCTGACTTCAAGCAGATCATGGCGGACGGCGCCGGGACGCGTCAGTACCGCGCGGCAGAGCAGGGTCTTGCGACGACGTACGCGGCGATGGGCAGGACGCAGCAGGCTCAGAATCTGAACGCGCGTCTCGAACCGGGAGCGACGGGTGAGCAGCGGAACGGACTTGAGATGCTTCACTTGCGTGACCTGTTCAAGCAGGAAGCCGTGGCGGCGGACGTCTCCAAGCGGGCTGATCTACATGGTCAGATAATGCAGATTATCCGCGACAATCAGAATGACAAGAGTGGCTGGGCGATTGCGGTTGCAGCGGCGGCTGACTATGCAGCCGACCCGGTTGCCGAGTTCGGCGCAACCAACGATGGCCTGTCAAATTGGTTTCTCGCCAACGTGCTCTACTACAAACATCGCTCAATTGAAGCGGCCAAGTACTATTGGGCGGCGGCGCGCAGCGGTGAATATCCAAAGGCCTATAAATACGCTGCTGATCTTTACTATGTGTCAGGCCGGCTCGATATGGTCGAGCAAGTGGCGCAAGATATTGCACGCCAGGCAGGAAATCCGGACGGGCCGTGGGCGGCCTATATGCTGTATAAGATTCCGCGCTTGCAATGGGAACGCAGCGGGATGCGCAACGCTCAGCTCGAGTCGCAATGGGTCACAGCGGCACAAGCTTACTTGAAAAGCTATCCGCACGGCCAGTATGCGTTTGAGCCGCGTTTCCGGCTAGGCGAATTTTATCAACATAAGGGTGACTATCTCGACGCGGCGCATCAGTACGAACTCGTGGCGGGGAATCCCGACTATGATTTCACGGCACGCTTCAACGCCGCCGAGTGTTACTACCGCGCATGGACAGCAGCCAACGCGCCATCCTCCGCAACATCTGAAACGACGACAGGTAAGGCACAAGCTCCGGAGAATAACGAATCGCTGCGCCAGCAGACGATTGCGGCTTTGAGTAATGCGATCAAGCTGGAGCCGACCGCCGAACGCGGCGTACCATCGGCTCAGCGAAGCGCGCTGCACGACAGCCGTGGCCGCGCCATCTTCATGCTGATTACGCTTCTCGAACGGCAGCCGCCGATCGATTATCAGCAAGTCGCCTCGTTGTTAGACGGGTATGAGCAGCAATATCCAGCGATGAGTCCTCATTTCAACGAAATCTATACATGGCGGCTCACGGCATTGGATCATACCGCGCGGTACGCTGCCCTCGATCAGCAGGCTCAGATTCTCGCCAGCCGAGCGCTCAATGCCGCACGAGCTCATGCAGACCCATTGAGTAGTCAAGCGGCAGGCGCGATGGGTAGAACTAATGACTATGTGAAAGCGATCGGCCTCAGCCTGTGGCAAAGTGGCGAGGCTAAACGTGATCGCGGCGATAACAATGGCTATCGTGAAAACGCCAAGGCTGTGACTATCGTCTATAGCTATTTCGAACAGATGGTTAACGACAAGCAGATACCGGCGAAGAATCTGACAGGAACGTTGTCGATTCTCGGGCAGGCCTATCTAGCTACTGATCAGGTTGCGCGGGCGCAGGCGATCTTTAACCAAGTGCTGGCGGCCGATCCAGGCTCGCCGGACGCTAATGCCGGGCTGGCGCGGATTGCACAAGCACAGAAAGATTACAAAGACGCGATGGACTTGTGGAGCCGAGTGGAGTCGGTTGCGGCTGAATCAGATAGCTTGTTCTACGAAGCCAAGTACAATATTGCCGAAATTTTTGTTCAAGAAGGCAATATTCCGAGTGCATGTAACAAGCTGACGGCGACGCGCAATGAGCATCCGGGGCTGGGCTCGCCGGCAATGAAGCATCAATGGGATCAATTGCAGGACCGCCTGTGCGCCGCGCATGGGGAGAGTTGAGAATGCTAAAGAAGATCCATCATGTGGGTGTGGTTGTGCCGAACCTCGAAGAGGCAATGAAGTTTTGGCGTGATCTCCTCGGATTACATCTCACGAAGACCGCGACGATTCAGGATCAGGGGGTGAAAGCAGCGCTGTTGCAGGTTGGCGCTAGCGAGATCGAGTTACTCGAACCAATCAATCCTGATAACGGCGTCGGCAAGTTTCTTGCGCGACGCGGCGGCGGGTTGCATCACCTGTGCTTCGAGACTGACGATGTCGCGCAGGAACTTGAGGGCGCGCGAGCGAAGGGCGTCGGTCTGATCGATCAGAAGCCGCGGCCGGGTTTGGCCGGGATGATCTGCTTTCTTCATCCGAAAGCGACGCGCGGTGTTCTGGTCGAATACGCTCAGCCATTTGACGACTAGGAAATTAACCGAATAGCTAAATTAATGCATAAGCAGGAGTGGTATCAGCGATGCCTATTTACGAATACTACTGCGAAGACTGCGAACACTCTTTCGAAGCTTTGGTGCATCCGGGACGATCCGAAGACGCCACCTGTCCCCAATGTCACGGTGCCCATCTGAGCCGTGAGATGTCAGTCTTTGCGTCTGCGCGGAGCGGTGACAGTGTTGGCAGCGGTAACGGCTTCACGCCGAGTGGAGCGGGCGGCGGCGGCTGTTGCGGGGGCAGTTGTCATTAGGCTTCATTGGTAATCAGCGGCGGCGGGCAATCTCAGACACGTAACGCCTGCCAAGGTCAGCTGCATTTTGATGGATCCATACACTGAGCCGATCCGGGGCGGTAGGCCGGCTGTGGGAGACCAGCAAATTCGCCATCAGGCCTTTGACTTCATCTTCCGTAAGTGTGATGTCACCGGTCATCCGGCCAATGATCATCGCCAGCACACGAGCGACTGCCGGCGGTACGTGCACAATGATTGCGCTGCTTCCGATAGCTCGCTTGATGCTCTCGGCCAAGCCATTGAAAGTATAGGTCTCTGGTCCGACTGCATCGACGATGTAGTTGTCCCGGCGGTCTGATGCTTCAATCGCGAGCCGGGCCAAATCTTCGACGAATACCGGCTGCAGCCGGTATTCGCCTGAACCAGGAATCGTAAAGAGCGGAAATCGGCGCAGCAACCAGGCGATATTATTGAGTAATATATCTTCCGGACCGTAAATCAGCGCTGGGCGCAGAATCGCATAGCTCAGGCCAGAGGCGATGAGCGCCTCTTCGACCAGTCCCTTGCCGTGGAAATAGGGCAGGTCGGGCGCCGCCGAAGCGCCAGTGATACTGATATGAACTATGCGCCGAACCTGTGCTGCGCGAGCCGCATCGAATAGTACTTTGATATTGTTTACCGCACGATCAAAGTCGATGCCGCGATATGGAAAACGAATCCAGTAGGTATTGAAGAGAGTCGAGGCGCCTTCGAGGTTCTGCGCCAGCTTAGAAGGCTGGTCGAAATCCAGAGAGCCGATTTGCACGCGTCCGCCGAAACGTTGAGGATCGCCGGGATGGTTGGTGAGGGCGCGGACGTGATCACCGCGATCTAGCAGCAAGCGGGTAATGTAGCTGCCGCTGTAGCCGAAGGCACCGGTCACGGCATGTAGCTGCGCTATACTCATTCGCGTTGTTGCATACTAATAGCCTCTCTCGGTTTCAATAAACTGGTTTCCTGCAATCGTGATTAGATTCGTTCAGGGGCGACTACCACGGCGAGCGCGCAGCGGGCATTGCGCAGGATGTGCTCGACTTTAGGTCCGAAATAGAGCCGATTATCGGCCGCGCGGCAAAGCGCACCCATGATTAGCAAATCATAATTGCCCTGGTCGGCAATGCTCAGAATCGCGGCTTCCGGCTTAACTGCAGTAGTAGTGCGTGCCTCAACCTCGACGCCCAGTTCCCTACCCAATTCGCGCATCTCTTCTGCGATCGGCGCGCCATCGTTGGTGCCAGCGCGGCGCCGGAAGCGATACACAGTACTTAGCGAAAAGGGCGGCTCTTCGGTCACATACAAGGTCGTGAGGTGGCAGGCAGTCGCCATCGTATACAGCAAAGCGACCGAAGCTCCGAGCCGTGAGAACGACGCTCCGGTGGTCGGCACCAGCACCCGGCGTAAGGGTAAGGCCGAACCGACGTTACGGGCGATGATCAGCGGCGCGCGGGTGCTCGTCACCAGGTCCTGCAGAACCTCGCCGCCCAAAGTATAGTCGCCTTCCAAGCGGGAAGCGCCGGCGAAGATCGCATCGTAGCCGCGCTCACTTTCCTTGATAATCGCCTCGGCGACAGTCTCGCCGGTGCCGCTCCGCTGGATTATATGACTCGCCCCGCTCATCTCAGCGATCGCCTTGATGCGCTCGAAGTTAGCCTCCGCGTTCGGGTTTTTGCCATTGGTCTCGCCAGTCGTGGCGTTGAAAACCGTGATGCTGGCATCGCGATGATTACCAAGTGACGCCGCCAGATGGGCTGCGAGCTGCGCATGCGGTCCGCCCCCGCTGAGCACCAGCAGCTTTGCGCCCTCCTTGGTGAAGGGCAGGCGGGCGAGCAACTTCTCGCGTTCGAGGCGTTCGGTCTCTTCGGGCCGCGGCTTGACCCCGGCGAGCAGCCAGTTCAGCAATGGCGGGGTCATCAGCGAAGTGATGATAGCGACCAGTGCGATGATCGCGTACATTTGCGGCGTAAGCACGCCCAGGCCGAGGCCGATCGTCGCTACGATAATTTCCATACCACCGCGCGCATTCATACCCGCTGCGACGGTCAGGCTTTCGCGTGGGCGCAAGCCGGTCGCCAGACCGCCGGCTGTACATCCGATCAGCTTGCCAAGGATAGCGATGCCGAGCACCAACCCGAGCATGCCTAAGCCATGCAGCGCAAACAGATCTACTTTCAGGCCCGAGTAACTGAAGAAGATTGGCGCGAAGACACCGATGGTTGCGGCTTCAAGTTCCGTGCGATCACTACGTCGCAGACGGGCTGATCGGCCGAGCATCACGCCTGCGATGAAAGCCCCGAAAACGGCATGGATGCCGATCGCCTGCGTGATGATGGCGAAGACCATCGCGATGCCGACCATCATGCTCATGCCCGCGTGTTCTGCTGCCGCCTGATCGTCTAACCAGCGCATAAGCCGCACGACGAGAGCGCCGCCGATGTAGTAGCAAAAGGCGATGAAGACGCCGACGGTGATTAGAATGACGACGATCGACTTCACATCGATGGTGCCGTGCGCAGCAAGACCAGCGACCATCGAAAGCAGGAGCCAGCCAATCGTGTCGTCGAGCAAGCCTGACGCGAGGATCAGAAGGCCAAGATCGCGCCGCATCAGGTCAAGGTCGATCAGGATTTTAGCGATGACGGGGACGGCTGAAATCGACATCGCGACCGCCATGAAAAGGCTGAAGATTAAGCGGCCGCCTGGATTCGCGAGATAGCTCGCAGGTGTAAGCCAGCCGAGGCCAAAGCCGAACACTAGCGGCACAACGATTCCGCTGAGAGAGACCGCGGTCGCCCGTCGTCCCATGCCTTGCAGGATATTCAGGTCGGTTTCAAGGCCGGTGTAGAGCAATAGCATGATGATGCCGATCCATGACACGCCCTCTATAAGGTTGTTCAAGGTCGGGTCGTGCGGAAAGATCATTGCGCTCAGACTGGGAGCGAAATGCCCAAGCAGCGACGGGCCGAGTAAGATCCCTGCGAGCAGTTCGCCGATGACCGTTGCCTGGCCCAGGCGCTTCATGAGGTCGGCCAGAAGCCGTGCGAGCACGAATAGCAGCGTGAACTGGATCAGGAAGCGGAGGACCTGAACTTCGCTCAGCGGGTGCATACTGCTATGGCGCCGTGGATTGTTCGGCGGTCGAGGTTAGTTGAAAGTTGAGCCTTGCCGCCCGTTTAAGGATGACGCATAAGGGCGGCGCGGCAGCTTTGCGATTTTATCCAGCACGCCTACTCAGCGGCGGCGATCGGAATGAACCCAACCGTTCCGTTGCGCATCTTGATACGCAGCCAACTCCCTTGGATACCAGTAACGTGCACGTAGCGTCGGCGATGGACCTGAGCAAGTACGGGCGAGGTTGAGTCATCGCTCTGATAGACCGGCGAATCGTGGGTCAAAAGGAATTTGCGATCGATTTGCCGAAGCGCCGGAGCAGGCCTCGTGACCGGAGCCGGCGCCGTAGGCATGGCAGCTACGGGCGTCGGCGGTGCCTCGGGCGTAGGGGTGGCAACCGCAGCAGTCGGCATCAGGCTGGGGTCGAGGGCGCGTACTTCGCCGTATTCGGCTTGCGCTTCGGAACTACGACCTGGCTCGACGTTGAGCAAATCGGCTAGGGCCAGATGAGCGTGAGCATTTTTTGGCTCAAGCCCTATCGCGGTCAGGAATTCGGCTTCGGCGGCCGGTAGCTTTTCTTCTTTCTGCAGCGTCGTGCCCAGGTTCAAGCGGTAGTCGGTATTTGCCGGATCGAGTGCTGCGGCGGCACGATATTGTGCTTCGGCAAGCTCAAGCCGTGACTGGGCAGCGTAGACACCGCCGAGCGCGGCATGCGCGTCCGCGTCCTTCGGATCGAGGTCGAGCGCTTTCATGAATTCGAGCTCCGCCGGATCGGTTTTCTGTTCGAGCAGATACACCTTTCCGAGAGCGACATGCGGACGCGGATCGCTGGGCGCACTGGCGATAGCTGATTGATAATTGGCTTCGGCGTCAGGGAGCTTGTTGGCTTGGACGGCTTGATCGCCCGTGGCCATATCGTCGTCGGCGGATTTGGGATGGCATCCGGCAATTACGACGACCGCTAGAGCCGACAGCGCCAGACGCATTGCTGTGGAGATCCCGAGGGCGCCGTGATCGCGCAGTCCAAGATGATGCTTTAAGCCCCGCCACCGCATAGCCTCCATCCTCGCCCTCATTCGCTGCCCCTCCTGGCCGTCCCGGGATGCGCGAGGTAGATCGCGCACCTGATTAAATATACCGGCGTTGCCGCAGCGCTTCCACGCTTCGCCTTAAATCCGCCGCTTAAGCGAGCTATCGAACGACATAGCCGAGGTGCCCTTTCCTTGATGGTTGGGATCGCAGTTCGCTAAAACGAGTTGGCGAACTTAATTGCGTAAGTTATAAGTGACGCCGTGCGTGCCGTTCTCATCGCCGCGAAGGAGCTTGCTTTTGCCAAGACACGCCTCGCCTCCGCGCTGTCCTCAACGGCGGAACGCGAGGCACTCGCGGAGGCGATGTTTCGCGACGTATTGGGTGCAGCTTTGAGTACGCCGGTAGCAGACCAGGTGGCAGTGATAACGTCGGATCGGCGGCTGCTGGAGTTGACGCGTCAGGGCGGAGCGCTGGCGCTGGACGAGGAGTATCCGCGCGGACTCAACAACGCGGTGCGCATCGGAACCAACCTGCTAATTGAGCGCGGCGCCGACGCGGTTTGCACCTTGCTGTCGGATTGCCCGTTGACCACTGCCGAAGATATCGACAGCGTATTTAATGAGGTGCCGGAAGGCCACAGAGGAGCGGTGTTGGTACCGTCCGGCGATTTTTCGGGTACCAACATAATCGTGCGATCACCCGCCGACGTAATCGGGACCTATTTTGGGCATCTCAGCCTCGCACGCCATCTCGAAGCCTGCCGTGAACTGGACGTCCCATGCAGGGTTGTGCGGCTCAATCGGCCTGCGCTGGATCTGGATGTGCCCGCGGACCTGATCGAATTTGCCCGTTTGCCTTCCATGACTCACACCTTCAGCCACCTCGCCCGCATCGGTATGATTCACGGCTGACCTTCGTCTGACAAATGGGATTAGTAACGATTATCGAGCGTATCGGCGCATACGTGATCGATACGGTGACAACCGTAGGCGATTTCGTTTTGTTTCTCGTGTCGGCCCTCTTCTATAGCGTCACGCCACCGTATAAACCACGGCTGCTGATTCGCCAAATCAGGATGATTGGTGCCGATTCGTTCTTCCTTATCGCGCTGATTGGCCTGTTCACCGGGATGGTCCTTGGATTGCAAGGATATAACACACTGGCGCGCTTCGGTTCGTCTGGTGCATTGGGAACGGTGGTCGCGCTGGTATTGGTGCGCGAACTAGGCCCGGTTCTGGCCGCGCTGATGGTCGCTGCGCGAGCTGGGTCGGCGATGGCGGCGGAACTCGGCTCGATGCAAGCGACCGAGCAGATCGATGCGCTCAGCGTGATGGCGATCAATCCGGTGCAATACTTGGTCTCGCCTCGGGTGCTGGCAGGAATTATCAGCTTTCCGTTGCTCACCAGCATTTTCGATGTGATCGGGATCATGGGCGGATGGGCGGTCGGAGTATTGCTAATGGGAGCGCCGAATGGCCCTTTTTTCAATGGAATCGCCCAGAACATGGGCGCTCACGATATCGCGACCGGTCTCTACAAGGCGCTAGTCTTCGGACTAGTGGTGATGTGGGTGTGTTGTTACAAGGGCTATCATGCGCAGCGGATGGCCACCGGCGTGAGCCGCGCGACGACCGAAGCAGTAGTGCTTTCGAGTGTGCTAATCCTGCTTTGGGACTATTTCCTTACGTCGGTACTTTTGTAGAATCGTGGCCTCGATGAACGGCAATAGCGCGGCTGACGGCGCCGCGATAAGTGTGCGCGAGTTGCGCAAGCGGTTTGGCCGCCAACAGGTGCTCGACGGCGTCAATCTGGATTGTCCGAGCGGGCAAATCACGACGATCGTTGGTCCCAGCGGATGCGGCAAGACCGTGCTCCTGAAGCATCTCAACCTGTTGCTACGTCCCGACTCGGGCACGATTACCATCGACCGAACAGAGGTGACCTCGCTCGGTTCGCGCGCGCAAAACGAGGTACGGCAAAAATTCGGTATGCTGTTTCAAGCAGGCGCGCTGTTCGATTCGATGTGTGTATTCGATAATGTCGCCTTTCCGCTGGTCGAACTGACCCATCTGAGCCGCGAAGAGATTGCCAAACGGGTTCATGAAACGCTTGCCGCAGTGGGGCTGGAAGGGATGGAGAATAAGTATCCATCCGAAATCAGCGGTGGCATGCAGAAGCGCGCAGCCTTGGCGCGAGCCTTGATTCGGCAACCGAAGATTCTGATGCTCGACGAGCCGACCACCGGCCTCGACCCGACCCGCACCCATCAGATTCACGACCTGGTGCGGCGTACTCAGCAGAAGTTCAACCTGACCGCCGTGATGGTCAGCCATGACGTGCCAGCCGTATTCGAGGTCTCCGATCACATCGCCTTCATGCATGGCGGCAAAATGGCCCTGACCGGCACGTTGAGCGAAATGACTGCGGCTAATGACGAACGTTTTCAAAGATTTCTCGAAGGACGGGCACGCGGCCTCGACGAGCGTCCGGCTCCCGAGCCTGCAAGCGCGCCGAAGTAACATCCCATGTACGCGAGCCGAACCACTCAGCTAATCGTAGGTATTTTCACTGTTGTCGGGGTCCTGGCGCTAGTCTATCTATCGGTGCGGCTGGGGAAAGTTGATCTTTTTTCGACGCCCGGCGAAACGCTCTACGCCAACTTCAACAACATATCCGGGCTCAAGACCGGTGATCAGGTTGAAATCGCTGGCGTTACAGTAGGCAAGGTTACGGGTATCTCGCTGGACCAGGATCGGGCGCATGTCACGCTCGGGCTGCATCAGGGTATCGAAGTAGACTCGGACGCGATCGCTTCCGTTTTCACCAGTGGTTTGATCGGCGACAAATATGTCGCTATTGCACTCGGCGGCGGTGACAACCTGCAAAATGGCGGCACCATCCGCTATACACAAGACGCTTTTCAACTGGAGACCGCGATCGGTAAATTAATCGACAACTTCGGCGGCGGTTCATCGAAATCAAGCAGTTCCGGCGACAGTGGCTCGTCGGCCAGCAGCGCTGGTCCCGGCAGTCCCGGTGATCTCGGAGGTAATCCGCCCGGCTTTCAGAGCAAGACCAATACGACTCCGTCTAGTGGGGGCAATCAGACCAAGGAGAACAAGTAGCTTTTATGAGGATCGGTAATTCCAACGAGTCGGCGAACCGGGCCGCTGCTCGATTTTCAAACATCCGTGCGCGCCGCAGACTATTCCCGACGATTGCGATTGCACTGTTGCTAATTACGGCGGGCTTGACGCCTTCTATCGCTCGCGCGGACGGCGACGCCATGGGCATCACCCGAACCATGGTTAATCAGGCGCTCCAGATCCTCGGCAGCGGTTCGACTCCACTGCCGCAACGTCGCCGCCAGTTGCGCGATCTGGTCGAGCAGAATTTCAACTTCGCGACAATGTCGCGTTCGGCGCTAGGCTATAATTGGCGCTCGCTGACGCCTGACCAGCGCGCCCAATTCACCAAACTCTTCACCGCTTTTATCGAAGTCGCCTATCTCGACAAGATTCAGGATTATCAGGGTCAACAAGTACAATTCGTCGGTCAGCATTCGCTGGGCGAGGGCTACGCCGAGGTTGATACTAAAATCGTCCAGGCCGGTAAGAGTCCGATTTCAGTGAACTATCTGCTCGAGCAGCAGGACGGTACCTGGAAGATCTACGACGTGACGGTGGAAGCAATCAGCATTATTGCCAATTACCGTAACCAGTTTAATCGAGTCATCAGCCAAAAGGGCTTCGATCAACTGCTGGCGGACCTGCAAGCCAAGCAACAACAGCTTTCGTCGCTGCTGGGCGAGGGCTAGACCGACACCGCATTTAATTGCTATAGGCAGGCAGGAACGAGCGATAGCGATTGCATGGTTGTTTATGCGATGCGCCCAAGCAGCTGTTGCGGGGGCATGACACACCCCTGCCGACGCGGTATGATTCGCTCGCTCAGGGATAACTGGAAAGGTTGGAGGAACCACCGCTTGGTAAAGAAGCTATGCGCCATCGTACTATCGGCAATCTGCCTGAGTGCGACGGCTTCATTCGCCCAGAGTAACGGCGCACCTCCGGAACCTCCAGGTTCCTACGCTCCCGCTTATTCCGATCCGTTGGCGCCTTTTAACGAGAAGATGTTTTGGTTCAATCTCAAGGTTGACCAGTATGTTCTTCATCCTGTCGCGAGCGGCTACGCGTACGTTCTGCCGCAGCCCGCGCGGGAAAGCGTCGGCAATTTTTTCGCCAACGTCAATTTCATTCCGCGCTTCGCCAATAATCTCTTCCAGCTCCATGTCCAGAACGCTGGCGAAGAACTGGCCCGCTTCGGGATCAACAGTACCCTCGGCATCGCTGGGTTCTTCGACGTCGCCGACAGCTGGTTCGGGCTTAAGCAGCATAACGATGACTTCGGCCTGACGCTGGGCCACTATGGGATTCCTGAAGGCTACTACATAGTGTGGCCGCTACTCGGACCTTCGACGGTCCGCGACACCGTCGGTTACGCGGCCGACAGCGCGATGTGGCCCTTGCCGTACTTCGTTCCATGGTACGTCTGGCTGCCGGCCGACGGCGGCAAGATAACGCTGGAGATCGTCAACTACAGGTCGCTCCATCTGAACATGTTTGAAGATGCAGACCGCTACGCAATCGATCTTTACGGTGCAGTGCAAGACGGCTATTTGCAGCGCCGTGCCGCCGACCAGGCGCGGATCAACGGCACCGACTAAAACGGATCTGGCTAATCAATGCAAAAGAGCCGTAGCATTCAGATGCTGCGGCTCTTGGCTTTTCGGGGTGCGAATTCGAGAGTAATCGGCTCACCGCTCAGTTGACGTGTTCCCACGCGTGGTACGAACTGCGGACTAGCGGCGCGGATTCGACGTGCCGGAAGCCCAACGCAAGGGCCTCGGTCTTCAGATCGGTGAATTCCTCCGGAGGGAGATAGCGCACCACCGGCAAATGATCTGGTGACGGACGCAAGTACTGGCCGAGGGTAAGGATATCGCAATCGACCGCGCGCAGATCGTTCAACACATCGATTAACTCGGCGCGCTCCTCGCCCAAGCCGAGCATGATGCCGGTCTTGGTCGACAATTCGCGGCCCGACAGTAGTGCGTATTTTTTGGCGTGATCGAGTACATCGAGGACGGTTTCGTAACGTCCACCGGGACGGCATTGCTGATAGAGGCTCGGCACCGTTTCCATGTTGTGATTGTAGATATCTACCGGCGCGTCGATCACCGTTTCAACGCTGGCATGCGATCCCCGAAAATCCGGAACGAGCACTTCGACTCGCGCCGCTGGCATTAGTTCTTTGATCGCGCGGGCTGTGGCGGCGAAGTGAGCCGCGCCACCGTCGGGCAGGTCGTCGCGATCGACGGAAGTCACGACCACATGCTGTAACCCAAGCCGTTCGACGGCTCCCGCTATCCGCCGCGGCTCACCGGGATCGAGCGGCCGCACCTTACCGTGCGCCACCGCACAATAGGGGCAATTCCGCGTACAGACGTCGCCCATCAGCATAAAGGTGGCCGTGCGATGGGAAAAGCACTCGCCGATATTCGGACAGCAAGCCTCCTGGCACACGGAATGGAGCTTGAGCTCCTGCAGAATCGATCGCGTGCGAAAATACTCCGCTGACAGCGGTGCGCGGACCTTGATCCAGTCGGGATGACGTCGCTCAGCCATGATGATCACCGTGGCTGGCCTGCGTGATCGTTTCGGCTTCCTGACGGATTTCGACATGCCTCCAGATTTCGTTTGCCATGATTATTTTCACTGCTTGATAGCCAAGTACAGCGGCGAAACTTCGCTGCAGGAGGCGGCCGAACGCTTCGCTGCGGCTATTGCTGCCATCGATGGTCAGCCCCGAGGGTTCACCTGACACTTCAGAAGGGCGCTGACCCAAGCGCTCAGCGATCGAAGTCATCTGGCAGCCCTCGATGCCACAGGGGACGATCGTATCGAAATAGTGCAGGGCGGGATCGACATTGACGGCCAGGCCATGGAATGTCACCCAACGGCGAATGCCAACGCCGATCGAGGCAATCTTGCGCGTTCCTATCCACACGCCAGTTAGCCGATCGCGACGGCCAGCCTCGATTCCCAACTCGCGCAAGGCGTCGACGATCGCCTGCTCGAGCGCGCGCAGATAGCGATGGACGTCGCGGTCGCGCCCTTCAAGTTTGAGAATCGGGTATGCAACGAGTTGGCCGGGACCGTGATAGGTTACCTCTCCGCCTCTCGATACTCGATGGATCGGAACTTCTGTTGGCGGGTTGATCAGAAAGCGCTCGTCGGCGCCGCGTCCGAGCGTAAAAACATGAGGATGCTCAAGCAGCAGCAGTGTATCGCGGATCTGATTGTAGCGCCGGGCATTCACTAACGCGTCCTGAAGCGCTAGCGCGTCGGGATATGCAACGGTCCCGAGCCACGCGACCGAAAGCGGCGGCTTGCCCTGACTCAGTTGCGCTTGATCCTCCCGTTGAAGCATCGCGTTAGAAGTTGATCGCCTCGCCCTCAGCGGCCAGCGCCGCTTCCATGATCGATTCCGACAGTGTCGGATGCGGATGAACCGCATGGCCGAGTTCAGCGGTAGTCATTTCGAGGGTCCGTCCAAGCACCACTTCGGAAATCATATCAGTAGCGTGAAGGCCGATTATCTGGCAGCCGACCACTTCACTGTATTTCTTCGTCGCGACGATTTTGACAAAGCCTTCAGTTTGGTTGATTGCGACCGCCTTGCCATTAGAGCGGAACGGGATTTTGCCAACTTTAACATCCAGACCACGTGCTTTGGCGTCCGCTTCGCTCAGTCCTACCGTTGCCACTTCCGGCTCACAATAGATACATCCCGGTATCGCGAGCAGATCGAAACCAGGCTCACGCACCCCAGCCATGATTTCCACTGCGGCGATGCCCTCAGCCGATGCCTTATGCGCCAGCAGCGGTGGACGAACCACGTCGCCGATCGCGTAAATACTCGGGCATGCGGTCTGAAACGAATCATTGATCTTGATGAAGCCGCGCTCGACCTCAATCCCAACGGTGTCCAGGCCCAGGTCACGGCTGAGCGGCGTGCGGCCAACCGCGATCAGCACAGCCTCGGCCTCGAGCGTTTTGGCCGTACCTCCGGCGTCGAGCGCAAGGCTCCAGCCGCCGCCATTGCGCGCCATCGATTTGTAGCCATGTCCGAGCATCACGTTGATGCCGCGCTTGACGAAAGCCTTGCGAAGCTCCTCGGCGATTTCGGCGTCGAAGCCGGGAAGCATCTGCTTCTCCAGCTCGACCATCGTCACTTCGGCGCCGAATGCACGATAGAAATAACCGAACTCGGCGCCAATCGCGCCCGCGCCGATAATCGCAACTGATTTCGGCAGTTGATCGTGAACCAGTGCCTCGCGGCTGGTCATCGCACCGTCGCCAACGCTCATGCCGGGGAAAAGGCGCTCGCCCGAGCCCGCTGCAATCAGGATGCGTTCGGCTTCAATCGCTTCGGCCTGCGGTGGCGGCTTGCCGTTAGCTGGCGCCAGCGCCACGGTATGCGGTCCCGTGATCGTCGCGCTCGCCTCGATAAAATCGACTTTGTTCTTACGCAGCAGGAAGCGTACGCCCTTGGAGAGTTTGTCCGCGGCCTCGCGGCTGCGCGCGATCACTCGCTTAAAATCGAAGGTGACTTCGCCGACTTCGATCCCGTGCTCTTTCGACGCTCCGCGAATCGCTTCCATCGTCTCGGCCGAATTGAGTAGAGCTTTCGACGGTATGCAACCCCAGTTGAGACATACGCCGCCGGGCAAGTCCCGTTCGATCACGGCCACGCGCATTTTGAGCTGGCTGGCGCGTATCGCGGCCACATAACCACCGGGTCCGGAGCCGATTACTGCGAGATCGTAGCGTTGATTAGCCAACCTTCACTCCTTGCAAATCCTAACAAATGGGTTCGCGATCCTAAGCGAATCCTCTATCTCGTAAAACCCAATATAAGCATATCTTGCACGCATCGGACGGCGCAGAACAAGCGAACAAAAATGATCTCTGCGAGACGTGACGCGGCTCAATGATCGCGACGAACGAGCGAGGCAGCTTCGCCGATCAGATTAGCCGGCGCTGCAAGGCCTCCATCACCGGAGCAAACGAGCGCCGATGGATCGGCGATGGGCCGAAGGAGGCTAGGGCGGCGAAGTGCTCAGCGGTGCAATAGCCTTTATGGCTGGCGAAGCCATAATCGGGATACTCAGCATGATAGGCGACCATCATGCGGTCACGCGTCACCTTGGCGATAATCGATGCGGCAGCGATACAGAAGCTTTTGCGGTCACCGCCGACGATCGCAGTTTGCGGCAATTCGAGACCCGGGATGCGCCGTCCGTCGGCAAGGACATGCTCAGGCACTGGAGCCAGTGCTTCCAAGGCGCGGCGACTTGCCGCCATCGTTGCCCAGTAGATATTGAGACGGTCAATCTCCTGCGGGTTGGCGACGCCTACACCGACCGCGAGAGCTTTAGATCCGATGACCTCGAACAGCTCCTCGCGAACCTCAGGCGCAAGCTGCTTGGAATCATGCACGCCTTTGATGAAGGTTTCGGGAGCGAAGATGACAGCCGCTGCTACGACTGGACCAGCCATGGGGCCCACGCCGGCCTCGTCTACACCGGCGATTGCGCTGAGACCGCTCTTCCATAGGCGGCGCTCATGTCTCAGGTCAGGGCGTTTGCTCAAGCTGTCGCGGCACTCCCGATAGCGGAATACGAGTTGGATTATGCGAGCCGCCGGAGGCGTGTGCAAAGCCTCCGGCGGCGAGTCAACGCGGCTTATCCACAGAGATGGTTAACGATGCGTTAAAGAAATTCGCACGCTCCGCTTGCCCTGAGCCGACGGGTTCTCTATCGTGCGGGAGGCTGCGGCGATCAGCAGGGGACCGGACAGGAATTGGACGGAAAATCCGGTGGATAGGACGGGTGGCCGAGGCAGGATGCCCAAGACCGCGGCGCCAACGGGAAACAGTCCAAATCCCTAGCCGTCCGCTGGGCGGGAGTGAACCCTCGAAAAAGCGTCGTGTTGCTAGTCACGGCGCTCTCGACCGCATGACTCGTATGGGGACGAATCGTCGATCATTGCGGCTCGGTGTTGGCTACCGCGGCCTGGGCAAGTCTCTTTTCTAGATTACCTAGAGAGCACCTAACGGTCTACCGCAGCCCTTCTTCACTCGATTGTTGCTCTGGATCGGAGTGACTGCGCCAGCCGTTTTAGTCGGCGGCGGGAGCCGAAACTCCCGCCGAACCCTTTATAGCTAGACGCCCCTACAAGAGATTGAAGTTGTACTGGAACGCCGCGTTGATCTGGCTCTCGCCCTTGAACAGGCCAAGGCCGTAGAGCGAGTCGCCGCCCATGACCTCAATCGCTGTTATGGTCAGGAAGTACTTCTTGGTCCACGGCGGATTGAATGTGACATTTGGAAACAACGCGATGTTTCTGCCTTTGACCTCGTAAATGCCGGTGAAGGTTGGGGCGATATCCGACCACAGCCACGAGGTTCCGATACTGCCAAGGATCTGAACGTCGTTCTTGGTCACGGCTGAGTCAATGTCATTTCCAACTTCTGTTGTCTTGCCGTTGTCCATGATGATGTCGTCAAAAAGCTCGAAGTTGGCTGTGAGATTGCCGGTGCTGGTTAGCCACGGAGCATAAGCTTGGTCGACGTCGATCGCGGTCATCCACTTAACTACGTCCGAGTACCGGTCGCCTGAGAAGTTATTGACGCCCGTGTCAGAAAAATTCTCGTGGTTCTGGTACAGCATCTCGCCGCGGAACACGGCCGGGAAATACTCTGCTATACTTGCTGGAACCGGGAGCGGCATGTCCATTGTCGTTCCCATCTCCTGCACATCGTAGAAGGTATAGTTCCACAAGTTGGTCAGCGGCGTCGACCAGCGTGCGCCCCATGGCACGCCATTGTTAACTTCGTCGTTATAGTAGAATGCTGTCAACTCAGCTGGACCGACCAGCGTGTGCAGCCGCACCCCGTCGTTCCAGTTCTGCGGCTGATATCCCGGAATATTCCAGACGCCGACGTCAAGTGCCGTTCCGTCACCAATTGGTGAGTATGGGTTATTATTCTTGCTCAAGCCGAGTTTACAATTGAAGTTGCGTTGGCTTAGCGGATAGGGATTCCATCCTTTCACAATTCCAGACGAAAGGCTTGCGCAGCGCCCGAACTCTGCGAGCGCCGGGTTGGCTGCAATCGCAAATACCCCAGGCTTTGCCGTGGTGAGATAGGCGCTCAACCCGAACTTCGGCACGTCGGTGTAATGCACGTCGAAGCGAGCGCTGGGGCCATGACTCGCCGCCGGAAAGCATGGCTGCACGCGCCCCGCCTTGTAGCCCTCGCCGATGTACTTGCCGTACGGGTCATAGGTCTGTTCGGGCCAGTAGTTTGGCTGCCACCCAGGCTGAATGAGCCCTTCGAGGAAATTCGATTGGAATGGTCCCGCCTCCGGCAGATTGAGTATCGGATGGATCATCCATTGCGGGGTGCGCGACTGCTCCAGGTTGGCGAAGCCGAACGCCCAGCAGGTGTCAACCGGATTCACGACGTCGCCGACGCGAAAGGCGACCGACTCGCCCCACACCACGATCTGATTCCCTACATAAGTAGTGAGCGGCCCGGTCTTGTTTTCCCACCAGGCA
>DATKPK010000184.1:0-4114 GCA_035524095.1 Binataceae bacterium (SeqCode)
CACGATGCCCTGCTGGGCTAGAGCTTCGATTTGTGGTGGCTGCAGACCCGCGGCTATCAAGACGCCGTACGTATCAGAACCGACACCGGGAGGGTCACAGCGCAATCCAAATCCGTCGCCACCCATAAGGATGGGCAGCCGAGGCAGCGCAGAGACGGCCCCAGTAGGCAACACCGTCCGGAGGAGCGAGTCCGTGGCCACAAGGTGCTTATCGTCGAATAGCGCCTCGGGACGCAGTACGGGCGCAAAAGCGACGCCGGCGGCCTCGCTTAGCGAAAGGGCCTCTGCCAGCGTCAAATTGCGCAGCGCCTCCTTTATGCGCGGTATCAGCCACGATCGCGCCGCGATTCGCTGATTATTCGACGCGAGTTCCGAGTCATCACGAAGTTCTTTCAGCCCGAACGTCTCACAGAACTTCAGCCACTGACCGTCACTGACGACCCCGATGAAGATCGACTCGCCGTCCCTGGTCTGAAAGAGCTCGTATATCGCCCAAGCACTTACACGCTCAGGCATTGGCGGTATTGGACCGTCTGACAGCGCGGCATATGCCAAGTGCTGCCCCATGAGAAAAGCTGCGGTCTCGAACAATCCGACTTGAATGAATTGCCCCCCTGATTTCTCAACTTCCCGGAGCGCAACGATAATCGCCAGGGCTCCAAAAAATCCACCCATAATATCTACAACCGAGGAGCCCGCGCGCAATGGTGAGCCGCTCGGGCCGGTCATGTACGCAAGCCCGCTCATCATTTGGACTGTTTCGTCGAGCGCGACGCGCTGCTCATACGGACCCGGGAGAAAACCCTTAAGCGAACAATAGACCAATTCCCGATTGACGTCCTTGACCGACGCGTAGTCGAGCCCGAGCCGTGCCATTGTGCCCGGGCCGAAGTTCTCGACCAGGCCATGGCAGCTGCGCAAGACTTGCTTTGCCACCTCGATGCCGTTGGGACTCTTTAAGTCGAGAGCCAGACTGCGCTTATTGCGGTTAAAGAAACTGAAATAACCCGACCCAAAGCCGGCGAGTCGCCGGGTGCGCTCCCCCCCAATCGGTTCCACCTTAATGATCTCGGCGCCCAGATCCGCCAGGATCATAGTGCACGAAGGTCCCATGATCGTATGGCAGAACTCCGCCACCCGCACACCCTCGAGCGGTAACCGCGGCGGACGCTTTCCCTGATCCATCACATGTTCTCTTTAAGGCCGCGGACATCAGCTCGGGAATAGCCGAGATGATCACACTCCATCGCAGCATACCTCTCGGACTGTCCCAAACACTCGATATTGGCCGTCAAAATCTAAGGGTATGTCGATTGCCCAAGCGAGCCCATTGCCATCCGCGCGCATCATTGGTTTCACAAGAATCGCGAGCATTCATTTATAGAACAGCGTATCACGTGACAGAACGCTAGGTCAAGGAAGCGGCGGATGCGACCGTAGCGGCGGACTCAGGCTTGTCCGAAATGCGCGTCTATGGTCTGCAGCGAGCTGATGACGGCCAACTCACCTTCGACACCACCATAGGCCGGTACGCACTCCAACTCAAAGTGACCCCGATATTTGCCATCCAGCATTGCTTTCAATAACGGGATCAACTCAAGACATCCGCTACCCGGCGCCACCCGATTTGGCATATCCGCCAGCTGCACGACGGCGATCTCATCTCGGTATAGAAGATAATTCTGAGTGAGCGACCCAGCCATATGACTGACATGACATGTATCGTAGATCAGCTTAACAGAAGGGCTATTTACCGCCTTCACGATGCGATAAGCGGCGCCGAGCTCCTGTACTAACATTTGCGGTACCCGATTTCTACTCACGGGCTCCAGACAAAATATCAATCCATCGCGCTCGGCATCTAGAGCAAGCAAGCGAAGATTGTCGGTGAGGCATTCTATCTGATGCTCGTCAGTCACAGATTCCTCACGACCCGTCACCACGGTCACGTATTTACCACCCGTGCGATCTGCGGCCTCCCGACAGATGGCGTATTCTCGCCTCAACCTTCGAAGTGCTTCGGCACCGGCCCTATTCCAAAGGGGGTGCATCATATGGTCGAAACCGAATACAAAGCAGCCGATGTGCAGGCCTCGCGCCCGCAGCGCCGCGCCCATCCGCTGCTGCTCAATGCGTGTCCGCGTCGCCAAGCAGTTATCTTCTACGCCCGCAAATCCTTGATCGGCGACGTAGTGGATCTGATCCTCGACTTCCGCCGACTTTGCACTAAGCTTGAAAAGCGGCTCCCGCACACTTGCAACTCCCAAGTGCGGAAAATATCGCAGGTTCCATGCGTATCTGCGTTGCGGAGCGCGTTCTCCATCCATGCGTCACTGGCCAGAGGGGTGAATCACTACCTGACCAGTCCTTTGATGGCTGCTGTAATGCTTTGGGCAGTCGGAACAGATTCGCGCTCCAAAGGCTCGGAGAACGGGACGGGGCAAAACGCCGCTCCCAGCCTTAGTACCGGTGCTTTCAGCGTCCCGAAAAGCTCTGCTTGTAGCTCGGCGGCGATTTCGGCGCCGAAACCTCCCTGCCGAACTGCTTCATGCACCACCGCACCACGGCGAGTTCGCCGGACGGACTCAAGCACGGTGCGCCTATCCCACGGTGAAATAGTCCTCAGATCAATCACTTCGACCGAAATCCCTTCGCTTGCAAGGTCCTTTGCGGCTGCCATCACCTCACTTACCATCCGAGAATAGGAAACGACCGTGACGTCGGTGCCCTTCTGCAGGATCGCGGCTTCGCCAAGCGCGATGCGCGTGCCCGCTACCGGCGCCGGACCCTTCGTAAAGTACGAGGAGCTGTTCTCGATAAACATGCAGGGGTCCGGATCGTCAATACAGGATCGTAGCAGGCCGTACGCATCGACGGTGTTTGACGGCGTCACGACCTTAATACCGGCGGTATGAGCAAACCAGGACTCGAGGTAATCGCAATGTTGCCCTCCTGCGGCGATGCCCGTGCCAGTCATTGTCCTAATCGTTATGGGTACATGCGTCTGCCCTCCAGACATGAAGCGGAGCTTTGCTGCGTGGTTGACGATCATGTCCATGGCGACAGTCGTGAAATTCATCAGCATAATCTCTGCGACTGGTCGCAATCCCACCAACGATGCGCCGATGGCGGCGCCGACGATGGCCTGCTCCGAAATCGGCGTTGATCTCACTCGTTCGTCGCCGAATTTTGTAGATAGCCCACGGGTCACGCCCATGACCCCACCTTCCTCAGGATCGGCAACATCTTCGCCTAGCACGACGACGTTACCGTCATCTGTCATTGAGTCGGCCAAGGCTCTGTTTATCGCTTCGAGGAGCGTAATCGGTGCATCAGCGTTCATGCGGGTAGCTCAGCTTCGAAGACGTCCTTGCGGAGTTCTGCGACAGAAGGAAAGCTGCTGGAGAATGCGAACTCCATAGCAGTGTCGAGCTCTGCTTCAATGTCCGCCTCCACGCGCGCTATTTGCTCAGCGCTTACCTGGAATTCGCTGATAAGTCTCCTGCGGAAGGTGATAACTGGGTCCTTAGCGAGCGCAGCGGCCTTTTCGGCTTTGTCCATATACCCATCGTTGTCGCCCAAAAGATGCCCAAAAAACCGAAACGTCATCGCCTCGATCAATGTCGGACCCGCCCCATCGCGAGCTCGCTTCACAGCTGCCCCCGCAATTTCTCGAACGGCCAGAGGGTCGTTCCCGTCAAGAGTTACCCCAGGCATGGCGTACGCTTGCGCACGATCAGCGACACGCGCCGCTGAGGTGCCCTTGCCAAAGCGCGTGTGCTCCGCATACAGGTTATTTTGGCAGACAAAGATAACGGGAAGTTTCCACAGCGAGGCGAGATTCAATGCCTCGTGGAACGCGCCGATATTGGATGCGCCATCGCCAAAGTAAGCTACCGTCACGCGTTTGTTCCGACGCAACTGCGATCCCCACGCGATTCCGTTCGCAATGGGCATCGAGCTTCCCACTATTCCCGTGGTTACCATGATTCCACGTGCCGGATGGGTCAAGTGCATTGGCCCTCCCTTGCCCTTACAGGTTCCGGTTGCGCGTCCCGCCAACTCAGCCCAGAGCAGCTTCAGGGGTAGACCCTTCGCCAGCATATCGTGAATG
>DATKPK010000185.1:0-3029 GCA_035524095.1 Binataceae bacterium (SeqCode)
TGTCTGCTCCGATCTTCCTGCACCACGATTGCAGATGAAGCGGGCCAATTTTTTGACTCGGTCTATGGGCCTCTGGCAGCGTTGCTCCACATGGTCAAGACGGGGGATACCGCATTCGACCATGTTCACGGCGTCGATTTCTATAAGTATTTGGCGCACAACCCAGCGCTCGAAGCATGCTTCTATCGGATCATGACGAGCAGCGTGGCGTTTCGCTACGCTACCTTGTCGTCAATTTACGACTTCTCGTCAGCCAATAGGGTGGTCGATGTTGGCGGTGGAGAAGGAACTCTGCTGTTGCAGATTCTTCGCGAAAATTCACGCATCAAAGGCGTCTTGTTTGATGTGGCGGGCGCTATCGATCGTGCGCAACAAACTGTCGAGGCAAGCGGTCTGTCTCATCGCTGTAAGTTGATTACCGGCGATTTCTTCGACTCGATCCCCTCGGGTGCCGATGTCTATATTCTCGCGCAGATTCTGAACAATTGGCGTGACGACCGGGCTCTCCGCATTCTGGTAAATTGCAAGGAGGCAATGAGCGGGAACGCGAGACTATTGATTTTGGAGCCGGTTCATATACCTGGCATCCCAGTGCCGCCGTCACGCGCGTTGATAAGTCTAGCTGTCATGGCGCAGCGCGGCGGCCGAACGAGAACCGCGGCGCAACTGGGCGATCTCCTCGATGGCGCTGGCTTTCGTCTCGAGGATATCCATCAGCTTCCTTCCAGTACGACGCACGCCATCACAGCTAGCCTTTGTTGATCGCACAGCGCGATGGCCACATTTAGCAAGCTGCCTCCAGCAACTCGGCGAGCAGCTCAGGCATATCGAGCATCACTTCGTGGCCGCACGCCACTTCGTGCGTCACCCAAGCTGGGTTGGCCTTGGCTCTCTGGTACGCCGCCTCAAAGTGAGGCGACGGATAGTTGATTGCGCGAATAAAGATCCGGCGACGGACTCCGCGGTACGCCCCAGTCAGCCCGAGCCGTTCCGTGGCACATGCAATCGGGTGTGCTGTGCATTGTCTGTCAACCCATGCACGGTCCTTTTCGTTCACATTAAAATAATCTGCCGGGAAGGGCGGCAGAGCGAGTGCGGTGGGCAGATCTAGGGGTCGAATATCCACCAGCGATTGTCCATTCTCTGGCACGTAGGCATCGAGATAGACCAGCGAGGCGATCTGACCGGGGGCTCTATCCGCAACTCCCGTTATCACCATTCCACCGTAGGAATGGCCACAGAGCACGATGTCGCTCAGCCCTTCCCAACGGATCAGGTTCACAATGTCCGTCACGTGGGTAGAGAGATTGACGCGTTCGGACGCGAGGTGACTTCGGTCGGCCAAGCCCGTGAGAGTCGGCGTGAATACGCGATGTCCAGCGCTGGTGAGACGATCGGCGACTCGTCGCCAGCACCATCCGCCATGCCAAGCCCCATGCACCAATACTAAGACACGCGGTTCCATCGTCTACCCGAAAATGCCGAAGACTTATCTGAGGGCGCTTCCCTATCGTCATTCTGCCGCGGCTGCGCCTCGACCGGGCGTCTAATCTCACTAACAATCGGTGCAAACTCAAGCATCTCAAATCATGTGCGGATTGAATCGGCCCCCCTGTGTCCTAGTCCGAACGGATTTCGCCCGTTAATCGAGCCGGTGGAACGCCAGTTCACCGAACGATCGCAGCGTCTCGCCCCGTGCATGCATCGTGGGGACGCCGACCTTGGCAAAGCCGGCAGCCGGTACGTTGCCGGTTGCACTGTGTAGATTTACAGCGCCGTCGCCGCTCAGCCATGCCGCGAGCGATATGCACCGGAAATTACTTCGAGTGCTCTGCGGCGCCTCGCAGCACAGTTAACGGCTCGACGCGCCTACGCCCACTGTAATCTACGCAACCCTCGCGCAACGCAAGATGATCGCCTTTGAGGGCGTCAGTGACGACTAGGGTGCCAGCGGTACGAGAGAAGAAGGAGCTTTCGGTGGTGCTCGATGATAAGGCTTGGACCGGCAAAGATTGAGCAATACAGGATTGGGATACTCAACCGTTACTAGAAAACCCAACCTTGGGATCAGTTTTGTAATACATAACCCCATATTTGGGCCGAAATTATCCCTAATAATAATCCTTTCGGGGCGACTCTCGCCAAGTCTGGAGGGGCGCTCAGGTTGGTGCAGGGGAGGTGTCGAAGTGAGAAAGGCGCTCGGATGCGAACTCAGTCAAATTCTAGAGCATGCTAATCATCTGGCGGTTTATGCCGGTCGGATAAAGGATGGGACCCTCGTCCTGATGGCCCAAGCCGTCGCGTACGATGCCGCAAAACGACTTGGCATACCGGACATTGCGATAAATTTGATGCAACAGGACATTTCCGAGCGCATCGATGCCACAAGGTCAGCACATAAGCGACGCGCCAGATCGCGTTTGCCTGGAAAGGAATCCGCCCCAGGTATTTCAGGCGGGATGGCGCGCGCCGCCGAGGAGGGGGTCCTCATACCGCGTGGCGGCGCTCATTCACAGCGCCGAGGCTCGCATCATGTGGCGTCGGTCCCGGAGCGAGCACCATAAGCAGCAGCCCAGCCCCCTCTTAAACGGCATTAGGGCATACTCAAACCCGTGGGAGAAGGGCGCACGCGATGCCAGCGAAGACACAACATCATTATCGGGGCTGACGGTGACGATGCTTTTGCCGTCCCGCACCTTGGTGATAGCTTATCACTTGCGATGGCCTACGTTGTCAATCGGCCCTCTAATTGCGGGTGATCTGTCAAAGCGGTTTTTGATATCCGCCGCCGAGCTCAGGGTCCTTTTCGAGGTCGAGAGCCTCATGATGGTGTTCGGGGTGGGCGCCTCACCGTGTTGCAGCGACGTTCGGGTTCGTTCCGTCGTCAGCCGATTGACCGAGGTCGCCTGCACCGCCATCCCGGCGGGGACATCGCCGGCCGCCGCGAAGTGGTCGGTTGTTCGCTCGGTCTTGTCAGGCTGCTTGGGCTTGGCTCCATTCGAAGACGGTGCCATCCGTCCAGATGCAAT
>DATKPK010000186.1:0-6166 GCA_035524095.1 Binataceae bacterium (SeqCode)
GCTTGCCGATACCGGTGACATGCGGGTCGAGGCGGACATCAGCGAGAACGATATCGCGAAGGTCGCGATGGGAATGCCGGCGACTGTCGTGCTCGACGCCTATCCCGATCTGAACCTCGACGCCCGCGTGGTCAAGATTTACCCCGAGGCGGACCGCCAGAAGGGCACCATCAAAGTCGAAGTCAAAATCTTCAAGCCCGACCTCTCGATTGTCCGCCCTGAAATGAGCGCCAAGATCACTTTTCTCGCCGCTCCAGCTACCACCTCGCAGCGGCCCCTGGTTGTGATTCCCAAAAACACCGCGATCACCTATGGGCGTCGAAGCTACGTCTGGATCGTTCGCGACGGCATCGCCCGCCAAACCCCGATACTGACCGGCCGTGAATTTGAAAGCGGCGTCGAGGTCAAGAGCGGTCTCAGCGGCGGCGAAACCGTCATTGTGTCTCCGCCGGATACACTGAAGGACGGCCAGTCTGTCACCGCCAAGCCCGCTTGATCCGGGGCAGTCTAATCCCACTGGCGACTCCTCAGCTTCGCTCGCTTCGAGCGCTGACTATTCTTGTCAGCTTGCGAAAATTTCCTTGTTCTTTTAACGCCAAACAAGGTATTTGATTCGAGAGCAGAGTGGTGCGGCGGTAAGTCTGTTCCGCGGCCCTCCTCGATCAAAGTTTCGCATGCTGAAGGTCAATTAATTAGAGCCTAACGTTGGCGGCTATTCTTACCTAAGGTACTCTCGAAAAGCTCTTTTTCAGGAGCTAAAAATCAATCTTTGAGGATCGATTTCGACCCGAGCAACAGACTGTTATGAGCACCAAGGCAATCTCACTAACCCGGTATCTGCTTGAGCAGGAAGCCAAACGTCCTCAGCTCGGCCCCGACTTCTGTCACCTGATGGGCCAGCTTGCCTACGCTGCCAAAGCCATCGCGCGCGAAGTCTGCCGCACCCCGTTGATCGGCAGCGCCGGATATATCGGCGAGCAGAACGCCAGCGGCGAGGAGCAGGTCAAACTCGACGTCGTCTCCAACGACATCGTGATCGCAGCGTTTGCCCGTACCGGCCTCATATCCCATTTGATCTCCGAAGAGTTGGAAGAGCCTCGCCACATGCAAGGCGCGGCCAATGCCCATTTCGTCCTCTGCATCGATCCGCTGGATGGCTCCTCCAATACCGATGCCAATGGCGCGCTCGGGTCGATTTTCTCCATCTACCGGCGCACTGGGCACGCCCATAAAGACGACCTCTTGCAGGTAATCCGGCGCGGCTCCGAACAAGTCGCCGCCGGCTATGTGATGTACGGGCCCAGCACCGTCCTCGTCTACACGTCTTCGGCGGGTGTCAACGAATTCACTCTCGACCCTGGGCTCGGCGAATTTCTTCTCTCGCATCCCGACATGCGATGTCCTGCTCGTGGCAAATACTTCAGCGCCAATCTCGGTAACCTCCCGCGATGGCCCGTCGGCGTCCGTAGCTACGTCGAGTTCATAAGCAGCAAGGAAGCCCCCGGCGGCAAGCCCTATTCGCTTCGTTATAGCGGAGCCTTCGTTGCCGATATTCACCGCATCCTGATTTCCGGCGGCATCTTCTTCTATCCCGCCGAGTCCGGCAGCGCGACCGGTAAGCTGCGCCTGCTCTACGAATGTGCGCCGATGGCATTTCTCATCGAGCACGCGGGTGGCCGTGCAACCACCGGTGATCAGCGCATTCTCGACCTCGAAGCCCATAAGGTTCATCAGCGCACCGCAATCGCTATCGGTAGCGCCGACGATGTCGCTGCGTACGAAAAATTCTATGAACAAAATCTTCCGAACTGACTAATTCATTAACCGCCATCTCTGTTTAGGTTGGGGAGGATCTCGTCATGCTTCAGCGCCTTTTCCACGTCAACATCTGTGTTACTAACATGGAGCGATCGATTCGCTTCTATCAAGAGCTTGGCTTTACTAAAGTCAACGACTTCACCCTCGACGATCCCACTGTCGGCGATGCTCTTGGCCTCAAGGCGAAAAAGCTCCGCGGCGTCTTTATGCGATTGGGCACCGACGCCGCCGCTCCAGTGCTCGATCTGGTCGAATTCATTGACCCACCCACTCAGGGGCAACCCTATTCTTCGCTAAATAACGTCGGCATCTGCCGCATCGCCTTTACCGTTGACGACATCGATCGCACTTACGAAGAGCTAAAGGCGAAGGGCATCCAGTTCGTTGCGCCGCTAAAGCATCTGACCGGACCCGGCGGAGCCAAGATTGGCGTGGTCTGCTTCAAAGACCCCGACGGCACCATCCTCGAACTGATGAGCGGGATGTAGCTAATCGCCCTTACTCACACCACCGGAGAATGACTAATGCCACAGACATTTCAGAAAGGCTCTATCAGCGCCGACTCCGCCGCCAAAATGGTCGAAGCCGCCGTCGCCAAAGCAAAGTCCTTGAACGTCCCGCAAATCGTCGCGATTCTGGACGAGAGCGGGTTGTTGAAAGCTTTTTGCCGGATGGACGGTGCGCCGCTCATCAGTATCGAGGTCGCGCAGAACAAAGCCTACACCGCCCTCTTGGGCGCACCCTCTCAGGATTTCTTTAACCGTATCAAAGAGGATCCCGCGCTCTTGGCCGGCGTCCCGCATATCCCCCGTATCGTGACCTTCGGCGGCGGTCTGCCAATTCGCATTGACGGTGCCGTGGTCGGCGCGATTGGCGTCAGCGGCGGCAGCGTTGAGCAGGATATTGCCTGCGCGCAGGCCGGTCTCGACGCCCTTAAGAACTAATCACGCGCTCTTTGTTCTTGGATCTGCAACCAGCAGGGACTTCTCATGGATAACAGTGAACTAGCTAATCGCATTACGCTCATCGAAGACGTCGAGGCGATCAAACGGCTCAAGGCCGAATATTGCGATATCTGCGACGACAATCATAATCAGGATCGCATCGTCACGATCTTCGCCGAAAATGGCATTTGGGAAGGACCGGGTATCGGCACCGCCAAGGGTCATGCGGAAATCCGCAAGCTGTTCAAGAGCTTTGAGGACCGTATCAGCTTCTCACAGCACAATGTCTTCAACCCTCGCATCACTGTGAACGGCAACGAGGCGCACGGCATCTGGTACTTCCTCGGCCCCTTCACTTTCCGCAAGGGTAATCGCCAGTTATGGCTCGCTGCGCGTTATGAAGATGACTACGTCAAAGTCGCCGGGCAATGGAAATTCAAGCATCTCCGTGCCATCGGGCGGATGGCCGCACCCTATGAAACCGGTTGGGCTTTACGCCCCAAGCCTGACGTTTTTTCCAACTAGAAAACCGCGGGCTCGGGCTGAGTGATTGGTCTGGCAGATCTACTCGAATCCGCCTGGCGATCCGAAATCTCGGCTGTCACTCTCGCCAGTGGCTGCCGGCGATGAATAACGATTCTTTTGCCTGCACGCCAGCAATTCTGTACTGATGTTGACGGGTCGCCCGCGCCCGATACAATAAACCGAGCGTTCCAGGAAATGGCCGGGGTAAAAAAATTCGACCGCGACAAGGTCCTCGACCGCGCGATGCGCCTCTTTTGGCAGCGCGGCTATGAGGGCACCTCGATCGAAGACCTCGTCATCGCCACTGGCATCAACCGCGGCAGCCTCTATGCCACCTTCGGCAGCAAATGCGGCCTGTTTCTGGCTGCTTTTGAACGATACATGATCGTGTTCGGCAAGCCGATGATGCCCGTGCCCGACGACCCCGATCCCCGCGGCGCCATCGAGCGCATGTTCGACAGCATCGTGACTCGCACCAGCGATCCCCAATGGCCGCGCGGATGCTTCATGACCAACACTGCGCTTGAATGCCCTGGCGTCGGCGACGAAATCGCTCGCAAAATCGCTGAGGCTATCGGTCGTTTGGAGTCTGCGATCTACGCCGTACTCCAGCGCGCTCGAGCGAACGGCCAACTCGATCCGCACGCCGACGTTCGTGCGCTCGCCCGCTTCTTTATGGGTGTCGCGCAAGGCCTCAACGTGGTCAACAAGGCGACCGCCGATCCCACCATCCTGCACGACATGGTCACTTCCGCGATGAGCGTCTGGCACACCCCCAGCCGCACCGATAGTCCAGATAGTCAATCCAAATAGTTGGTTCCCGTGAACGCTGCGCCTTTTCGCTGAGTATCTAGGGTGTGAAGCTCAGGAATGAGTTGACGAACTGATTTATATCGAGTGTGCCCCAGCCGCTCGCGAGGTCGTAACCTTTTGCCGCCGAATATCCTTTTACCGAGAAGATCGCGTTGTTCCCGCTTGTGATGTCAATGATTCCAACCGCGCTCAGCTTCTTGATATTCGCCTCGGCCATTGCGTAGAGCTTGGCGTTAATCAGTCCCTGCCGATCACCCGATTTCTGCGTAGCGATCGCAAAGATTGCGGCCATTTGGGGCGGCACAATGCTGGTACCGCCAACTATCGTGCACTCGTATCCGGCGGCCGTGCCGTCTCCGGTTATCAAACCGCTGTCGAAGCACTCCCAGAAGGCTGGCGAGGGAGTAAGCTTGCCGCTCACAACGATCTTGCTGCCCTTCGCATTGATGGTTCTTTTGCCGCCGAAATAGCCGCCGCTGAGCACCAGATCAGGCACAGCTCGCTGATTCCCTTTGATGCTTTTGACGCCGTCTTGATAGGTCGGCTTGGAAAACACCGAGCTATAGCCACCGGTGCTCGCCCCCGCTGTCGCGAAGAATGATAAGTTCGAGTTCTGCTGGAAGTTCCAGACACTCTCTTTGGTCTTCGCCAGAGTGCTCGTCACGCCGCCGGTCGTACCGTCATAAGTTGGGGTGAACATTGCCGCTCCAACTGCCGTAACGTTTGGCGATCCGGCATTCTCCTCGATATATGGTTTTCGTGGAGAAGATGGAACTGTGCAGGTATCCGGTGCCGGAGCAGCCGAACCGAGGTCGCCTGTCGCCACGAAAATCGATTGGCCTTCGGCGTCACCTTGTTGGTAGATCGTGTCAAGGTTCGTGAAAAAACTCGCCGGTTCCCCGCATTGCGCCCAGCTCACTCCAACCGAACTGCAGCGATGAGTTGTATCGGAAACTGCCGCTTGAAGAGTATCGACCAGAGCGGTGACGGGATCCGAAGCGCTGGTTCCAGCGTTTGCCGCATAGAGCACGATCGTCGCGCCCGGCGCTAGTCCATGTGCATACTCGACATCGAGCATCGCCTCGCCATATGGATTACCACCACCCTCGCTACCCGGCGCGCCGGGTGATCCGTCGGGAAAAACCGCGAAGTAGTTCGTGTTCGCGGTAAACGCAGGCAAGTCGAAAATCGTATTGAACTCCCCTAAGGAAGTCTGATCGACATCCGACCCTTCACTCAGAGCAATGCACTGCCCCGATCCGTCGTATCCAGCATTAAGCAGCGGCGTTTCATCATTGAAGTTTCTGATATCGTTGGGTCCAAAAAACGGGGTGGTGGCCGAGAAACCGCTTTGATTGTTAAACGGCGGGTCGTCGACAAACTCATTCCACAGTGCCTTGTGAAGGTTATCGAGACCCGCAACGTAGCCTATCTTCGGCGCGAGTAAGCCCGGCACTTGCGGATCTTCTACGTTTGCGAATTTCTTCCCGTCGCGGCTCGCGGCTATGGATACGTTAAAGGCCGTCTGTGCGGTCGAGACATTGCCGGTGAATGTCACCCGCCGCTGACTCGCGCTCGCCGATGTCACACCGAAGCCCTGACTCGTCAGCCAGTTCGTGACCTGTGAAACGTCAGCCGCTGTAGGGCCAAATTGCTGCGCGTATTCATCCGGCGTCAGCCACTTATGATAGTTGGGCGATTTCGGATTCTGCTGGTCCTGCAGGAGTTGTTGAAGCTGCGCTTGATTACGCGGTTTCAAATAAATCTCCATCTGCAACGACTGATAGGGTGGCGCTGTGTTTCCCGAGGCCGCCAGATCGGCCGCCGCGTCCGGATGATTCCCCGCCAACGCCATGTAATTCTCAGCGCGAACTGCGGGCGCTGCCAGCAACGTCAACAGGACAATTGCCGCAACGTTCCAAACGGTCCCAAAGCAAACGATGTAGGCCGGATCGCGATATTTCTGCTGTGTCAAAGCCATATTCATCCAGTGATGGAAATTCTGCCAATCAGAGTTGGTTAAGCATCATAAGATTCAAAATGATCAGTCGAGTGACGAGCATAGA
>DATKPK010000187.1:0-3387 GCA_035524095.1 Binataceae bacterium (SeqCode)
TTCTTCCATGTATTCAGTTAAAAAATCACTTACCTCATGTTTGAATTGATCACGCCGGTTCTTAAGCGCGAAGAAGCGCAAGACGAGTTCTTGGTCGAAGGCTGACAGGCGTCGCGCCTGTGTCATACCGCTGGTGCATTCCTTGAAGTCTTCCACTTCGCTCATCCGGATGAGGAAATCAGGAAACTCGGAATTCAGAAGCCTGATTGTGCAGTTCCGCAGTTGCTGTTCGGAGAGTAGCTCGCCACCCGTGTTTAGACGTTTGAACATGTGATACTTAAAGCGAGGATCCGTCTCCTTTCGAACAACTTCGACACGGATAAAAGCGCGCTTGAGCCGGATTTGCAGGGCGGCGGGGAAGTCATTGAACGTCAGACCGTTCAAGGCTGGGACGATATCGCAGTCCGATAGCGTCAGGAACTCTCCCGGGGCCACCGGCAGATCGAGATGCGGCGCAGTCAATTTTCCGCGCAAATGCAGGTAGGACGAAATGCGCTGCAGACCATCGATAAGTTGATAACGCCCCTCCTCTTCTTCTATTACAAAGATTGGAGGAACGGGCATTTCGAGCAGCAACGATTCGACGAATCGCGAGCGTTGTCCCTCGCTCCATCGAAACAGACGCTGATAGTCTGGAGTGATATTGAGTTCGCCGCTTTCCTTCATATCGAGAAGTTCGTTGAAAGAGAGGTCCAACGCCTGAGTGCTGACCTTCTTAAGCGTCGCGGCAATCGACTCGATGAGCGGGACAGAAGAGGTTATCATCGCAGCCGTCCTCAGGACTTTTCAAAACAAAGGACCGCCTCTAAGACGCCAATTCCGCGTTGGTAGGTCTGGCTTTTGCGGTTGATGCCAGCCATCGAGCGATTGAAATGAAAGTCTTCTCGTCGCCGCAACGCCAGTCCTTCACCTGCAGCCATTTCTGCTGTGATGCTGGGCAGATCGTTGTGGATATCCTTATAGTATGAATCCTGGAGAACGAGCACCGCGGCACCCCCTCTCTTGAGACCATGAGTAATATTGCTCAAAGAGCGCGACATTTTGTCAAAATAATCGAGGTGGGTCCTGAAATAATATCCATCAGATGCCTTCGATCGGTGAGCCCTGAGGTTTGTCAGAAATTTCAGACAGGTCGTGCCCCACTTGTCACTGATATTAATCGAATGCTGAGGGACACGGGTCGAACCCATCATGCAGCGACCTAAATCCTCCATCTTCAGGCGCGCGAGTGGATAAAGTACTGCGAGTTCGATTCGCGTGGCGGCGGCGTAGTCGATGCGCGTACAATACGGCGGTGAGGTGAGTACCATGTCGATCGTGGCCTCATCCAGGATCGTAACCGTTGTATCGGCGGGGTATAGATCAACGTTGGCCTGTTCGAGTTGCCCTGACTCTGCCCGAATCGCGAGCGCCTGGGCCATTTCCGCCAAAATATCTGTGAATGCCGAGACAAGCACATCGCGACTCACGGAGATTCGCTCTTCACCGCTCGGGCGGCGGAGCCAAGTCGGATTAGACGATTGATAAGATGCTCCCAACCTGCGACAGACTAAAAATAGCGCTACATAAAACGTCGCCGCTATACCGGAGATGTTTTCAAGCTTAACGTCGTAGAACGTTATCGTGCGGCCTCCGACTACCAACTCTCGGATGCGATGTTCTAGGGAGCGGATTAGACAGGCTGACGAGCGATCAAACCACCAGAGGAGCGGGTCGCCCTGTTCGACAAGCTGTGGGTCTACCTGCAAGGCTTTCACCACATTGCGCGCCAGGGGGTCAAGGGAATCCGCCTCGGAAGGCGGCAGCAGGCGAGCGCGTGCGATGATCACCATGACCGGGTTGAGATCGAAGCCGCACGAGAACAGACCAAGCTGCGACGCGGCGAAGGTAGTCGTGCCGCTACCGTTCCATGGATCAAAAACAACGGCCCCATCAGACAGTTTGGCACTTTCCAGCAACGTGCGCGCGAAACTCTCCGGATACCCTGCGTAATAGGGAAAAAAGCGATCCCACCCGTGTTTCCTTCGCGAGGTGTGCTTGGGCGATTGAATTGAAAGGGAATCGATCCGAACGAGACTCATTAATAACTCCCGCCGGTATCGGCGTGATGGTTCCCCTTATCCCTTGTTCGGGATGCGCGATGAGATCCCTGATGCCCCGAACGCTGTCGCATGACAAGCCCTGCTGGAATCGCGGCTGCTACGAGAGTGTGCGATCTGCTACCCCCTCTACCCCCTGCTTCGCCGCACTACCTCAGTGATTGATTAGCGCCTAAGGTCAAGCAAAATTCGCGACTATTTGCCTGACACCGATAGCCGGATGTTCCTCACAGCGCGGTCATGCCGCCATCGACGAACAACAGCGCGCCGGTGACGTAGGAGGCATCGTCGGAGGCTAAGAACAGGATGGCGGCCGCGACCTCCTCGGCCCTGCCCGGGCGCTTCAGCATGGTGGTTTGCGCGGCCCTGGCGTTGTACTGCTCGACGGTCTCGCCGGAGGCTGCGATGCGGCGCTGATGGAACGGCGTGAAGATCGGGCCAGGCCCGACGGCGTTGACGCGGATGCCCTCCGGCGAGTGGTCGGCGGCAAGTGCGCGCGTCAAGCCCGCGATCGCGGCCTTGGTGGTGTCGTATTGCAGGTTGCCGCCACCGGCCACGACAGACCGTACCGAAGCGACGTTGACGATGGCGCCACTCCTGTTGCGGCGCATCAGCGGCACCGCCGCCTTGGCACAGAAGACATAGCTCATCAGGTTGACGTTGAGGATCTCGTTCCAGCTCGCCGCACTCGCCTCGTCGACCTTCTCGTATTTGCGGATGCCGGCATTGTTGATCAGGATGTCGAGATGCCCGAACTTTTCTGCGGCGCCGTTGACAAAGGCGAGACAAGTGGCCTCGCTGCCAACGTCAGCACGCGTGAAGACGACCTTGGCGCCGGCGGTTTCGAGCTCGTTCGCGACGCGCTGGCCGCGTTCGACGTCGCGGTCGCAGAATGCCACGCTGGCATCTTCGGCAACGAAACGCCTGACTGTCGCCTCGCCGATCCCCGATGCCCCGCCCGTCACCGCTGCAACCTTGCCGTCGAGCCTTCCCATTGTCACCACCTTTCATTGCGTAGCGAGACGCGTATCTACGATACGCCGTATCCACCCGGCGGGCACCGCCTTGTTGGCCCGGCCCCGGTGTCCGATCTTAACACGCTGCGTAAGCTTCAAGCGTCCGCTTTGTATCATCTTGGCACCTGGCAACTCTTGCGCCGGGTCGTGGCCGGGGGAAGAATGAGCGGTGAGATGACAACATCGCGGCGGCGCTGCCGCGGGGGAGGGGCGATGGAGCTCGGATTGCACGGCAAGCATGCGGTCGTGACCGGCGGCAGTCGCGGCATTGG
>DATKPK010000188.1:0-10372 GCA_035524095.1 Binataceae bacterium (SeqCode)
GCTCGACCGCTTTCAGCCGCGGGAGATTTTTCATGCATGACGTGATCATCAAGGGCGGGACCATCGTCGATGGAACCGGCGCAGCTAAATTCAATGGTGACGTAGCGTTCACCGACGGACGGATCACCGGTGTCGGCAGCAACCTGGGAACGGCGCGGCGAACGATCGCGGCAGCCGGCTTGCTGGTCACGCCCGCGTGGGTCGATGTGCATACCCATTACGACGGTCAAGCGACGTGGGACGCGCAGCTCGCACCCTCGCTATGGCACGGGGTGGCGACGGTCGTGATGGGCAACTGCGGCGTCGGATTTGCGCCCGCTAAACCTGATCGTCACGAATGGCTAATCGGCCTGATGGAAGGTGTCGAGGATATTCCCAGTGCGTCACTGGCGGCTGGGATTCCGTGGGGTTGGGAAACGTTCCCGGAATATCTCAACGTGCTGGAGCAGATGCCACGAACGCTGGATATCGGCACGCAGTTAACGCATGGGGCGTTGCGCGGTTACGTGATGGGCGAGCGGGGAGCGAAGAACGAAGCCGCGACGGCTGATGATATCGCGCAGATGGCCGCATTGGCACGAGAGGCGATACTGGCGGGAGCACTCGGCTTCTCGACCTCGCGGACGCCGATTCATACGGCAGTCGATGGCCAGCCGGTCCCAGGAACTTACGCATCGGAAGTTGAACTGCTGACGATTGCGCGCGCGATCAAACAGACCGGGCGCGGGTTGCTCGAATGGGTGCCGGCAGGAGTCGGCGGTGAAGATCTCAAGGGCCTGCCAGAAGAAATCGAACTGATGCATCGAATTGCGAAGGGCAGCGGATGTCCGATCACCTTCCTGATGGCGCAACACAATGCCGACCCGGAACAGTGGCGCGAGGAACTTCGCTTATCGGAGGCGGCGGCCGCTGACGGTGCGCAGATTACGCCGCAGGTATTTGGGCGGCCAGTCTGCACATTATTCAGTATCCAGGGCGACAATCCATTCCAGTATTTCCCGAGCTTCCAGCCGCTCAAAAATCTGCCGCTGGCCGAGAAGCTGGCAACGCTGCGTAATCCGGATTTCCGGCGCAAGCTGCTAACCGAAGATGATCCGAATACGGCAGGCATGTCCTTGCTTTACAAGATGGACATTTTGTGGGAGCGGACCTATCCGATGGGCTATCCGTTGAGCTACACGCCGATGGAGGGCAACGCGATCGCCGCGATAGCGCGGCGCGAGGGACGCAGTCCACGAGAGGTCGCGTATGACTTGATGCTCGAGAACGACGGGCGCGCGTTTCTCATGTACGCGGCGGCGGGATACGCGCAGGGCAATGAAAAAGCATTGTTCGCCATGCTCAATCACCCGCTGACCGCGCTTGGCGGAAGCGACGCGGGGGCGCACGTGAGAGTGATTTGCGACGCCAGCATGCCGACTTACATGTTGACGCATTGGGTACGCGGCCATGCAGAGGGCACGCCGTACCATCTGCCGCTCGAAATGGTAGTGCGGAAACTGTCGCGCGATGGCGCGCGTCTGTTCGGGATGGCTGATCGCGGAACCCTCGAACCGGGAATGAAAGCGAACATCAACCTGATCGATTTTGACCGGCTCGACCTGAATCATCCGGAAGTAATCACTGATCTCCCTGCTGGGATGCCACGCCTGATGCAGACTGCAAAGGGTTACGTCGCGACATTTGTCAGTGGCGAGGCGGTGCAGGAAGATGGGCGCGATACGGGTGCTCGTCCCGGGAGGATCGTGCGCGGGGGAGCGCAGCGCACCGCTCTAGTCAATCGCAGTAATAAGTGAGTAGCCAGCGGCACTCCCTAATGGAGTGCCGCTTTGGTTCCGGGTCAGATGATGCGGCAGACGATCTTAATTCTTGACTTTGTGGCTGGTGGCCGAATAGCTCGAAGACGGCTCCTCGCACGTCCAGCTCGACGCTAGATCGACATTCCCAGTTCCGTCATACACCGCGGTCTCCGGATAGGCGCACAGCGGCATCGTGCGGTCGGGCGGTGGCGTCCCATCATTATTCGGATAGTGGGCAGCGATAATACCATCCGGCGCAGGACCGCCTTCGGCCCATTCGATGAGTGGACTCAGTGGATCGAAGACGTTGGGACCTGGGCCTCCGCTGCAATGGTGCATGCCAGGAACCATAAAGAGGCGGGCATTTTCGCGGAGGATGTCATAGAGACCGCCGGACGCTTGGGCGTCCGCGGACATTCCGAACTTAAAGATGCTGGTGTAGTGAACGTTGGAGGGATGGGCGTTTGCGGCTTTGGCAGCTGAAGTGTAGTAGTCAACGCTGACGAACGGTGTAAGCGCTGGATCGCTCCAGCCGTGATACATGAGGAGCTTGCCGCCGTGGGAGAAGAACGGCTGAAGGTTGGGATTCTGGCCATTGCCTTGATACGCCGAGGAGAGCTTAACGAGTTGCAGGACTTCGTAGTAATTGCCGAAATCGAAGGATAAGGAATCAGCGTTCGGATTATCGAAGAGATAATACTTCATGAACTGATCCTGGAAGCTCCATTGGAAGGGAGCTTCCTCGAATGATGGGAGCGGCGTTGTGCCCCAGGGGTCGGCGACCCCGAAAGTGGGCGTGACGAAACCAGTTATCCATTCTTCCCAGCCGTCGGGACCGCCCGGATCGCTCGCGGTATAGCCCGGGTAAAGCTGTTGCCCTATTGAGGTTTTAGCGCCGCTGTAGATCGCATCCACTGTCGCTACCTGGCCCGCCGTCAGGCAAGTCGGCTCGTCGCCGGAGGAGCATTCGATACTGGCGGGATCGAAGTGGCATTTGCGAGGATCCTGAATGAGACCATCGGGGACGCCGTCGAGGTCGTCACATTCGGCGAGCACTGCCGAATCGAGCAATTCGACCTTCGCGGGAGGCAGATAGTTGTCCGTATTTGCGAGCAGAGCCTGATCGTTCCAGTTGAAGCCTGCTATCGGATAACCGATTGCAGGGTCCCCCGCGACGATGCCGTGATAATCGGTCGGATATTTCTGCGCTTCGACCATCGCCTGACGGCCGCCGGTCGAGCATCCGTCGAAATAGGAATTCATGGCGCTGACTTCGTAATAGGCCTCAGCCAGCGTTTGGCCTACGACGGTGCTGAGATGAACGGCGCGATCGGCGAAATCTTCACGTCCAGCCTGATTCGGTTGACCGTCGGGTAGCAGCGCGTAGCTGCCGTCGAGTTCAGCCAGCGGACCAAGTTCGGACTCGTGACCGGCGTCGGTGGTCGCAGCGGCGAAGCCAGCTTCGAGTACGGGTGGAAATTCGCTGTCACCTACCAACAGGCTGCCGACGTAACCGCCACCGCCGATGAATAGAAAACGGCCGTTCCAAGTAACGGGGAGGCCGACCTCAAAACCAACCGACCCGGGCTGGCCGTAGGTGCTAGTTGCGATTGTTCCGACGACGTCGCAATACGAAACGGGCGTCGTGAGGGCGGTCGCACTCGTGATCGTGGCGTTGAGACTCGCGGGCAGGGCTGCACCGAGGGTCGCGGGATCGCATGACAGCGTTGCCGCAGCAGCGTTCGGCGCCATCGCAGCGAACAAGCCAAGGAAGAAGATTGAAAAGCCAGCTGTAGCACTTAACGCAAGGCGAGGCGTGCGAAGCATAGGGTCCTCCCCGTTAGACCGCGCCGCCAGCCGAACGGATTCTCCTCCCATTCAATCGCGGGCCGCAGTGACAGGCGCGTGACGTTAAAGTGCGCAGTAACATCGGAGAAGCATGCCCGTCAACTGAAAGATGCACTGCTTGTATCAAGTCACCGACATTAAGGGTTACCCAAGGCGGCGAAGCGGCCGGCCGAGGTGGCGGGGTTTTCACCTTTCGCGATTCGGTGGTAGCATCGGCATCGCAAAATTTGGCCGCTGACTTTTGGCGTAAAACTTAACGGTTCGAGGATTCCTATGGCCGATGCGAAAATAAGCAAACTCTGGGCACTGCCGGGCGCGGTCCTGACCGCTCCAGCCTCGCTGCTGATGCATGGCGGGGACGCGACGCTGCTCGATCTGCCCTGCCCTTCCTTTTTGATGGAGCATCCCAAGGGGCTGGTGCTATTCGATACCGGGTGCAACGAGAAGATAATCGACGATGCACCGGGATATTGGGGGGCGACGGCTGAACATTTGCCACTCAAATGGAGCAAGCAGGATACGCTCGACAAGCAGATCAAGGGCGTCGGGTATAAACCGGAAGATGTTAAATACGTCATCTTGTCGCACGCTCATCTAGACCATTCGGGCGGCCTGACCTATTTCCCGAATGCGACCTTTATCGCCGGCAAGGATGAAGTGCGTTACGCCTACTGGCCCGATCCTGATCGCCGCTGGGCCTTTATCCTCAACGATTTCCTGCCGACGCGTGGCTATAAGTGGCTCGAATTCGGCGAGGATTTCGATCTGTTCGGCGACGGAGCAATCAAATTCCTATTCACGCCGGGGCATACGCCGGGTGAATGCTCAGTGCTCGTAAATGCGCCCGATCGCAAGTTTCTCCTGGTCGGCGATACTGCGCATTTGCGTGCCGCAGTCGATAACGAAGCGACGATGCCGATCGATACCGATCCGCTGACTTCGACGGTGTCGCTCCGCAAGATCAAGGCGATTCGTGATATGCAGGGCGCCACGATGTGGATCACGCATGACCCTGACGACTGGAAGGAACATCCTCATCGCGTCGGCTGATAATCGACTAAGAGCCGAGTTTGTATCGATGAGGTGATGTGATCGATGCCGATTTATGAGTGGAACTGTGTCGCGTGTGACCTCAGCTTCGAGGCGCTGGCCTCGGTGGCTGAGGCCAACGCTGAGCGCGCCTGCCCTGAATGCGGAGATCCCGCAGCTAGAATCATTTCGGCATGTATAATCGGCGTGATCGCGCCTCCGCAGGCAGCGGCATCGACCGCGCATGCGGACCGATCACACCACCATGGTCATACGCACGGGCGGCGATCGCCGATTCCAGAACCAGCGCGTCTGTGCTGGATGGACGACAAGTCGGCGGAGCGCCTGGCGGCATACAAGACCGGGCGCGGTCACGAATACGATGACAAGCAAGCGGTGGCCGCTGAGCGCCGCAAACAGCGCGGAGAGATAGAGCCTAAGGCAGCCGACGATGCATACTCGCCGGTAAAGGTAATGCTGGCACGCAAGAAGGCCAAGGAGGCTGCGGTGAAGGCCGCGGTTCAGCCTGCCGGCGCAGCAGCGGCTCCAGTACTCGCGAATGAAACGGCCAGCCCGACGCGCTAATAGCTAATCGATAGCATATGGCTAGTTAGAGGGGTGACTTATCATGCTCGCTCCTCATTGCTTAAGGCCTAGCGCATGATCAGATTGAGTCCCGAGGGCGTTGAGTAACGGTTGTTATCACGGTAGCCTTTCGGTACTTGATCATTAATGTAGACAGGATAGCTATTGTCGGTCGGATCGCCGACGAATGACGCGTGGCTATTCTGGATATCCCAGAAGGCATAAAGCAGCGAGCCTGACGAATCGACCGGACCGATACCGGGGACATTTATCGTATGCAGAAATAGCCCGGCGATTTTCCAAGGCTGATTCTGGCGATCGTACAGATCTTCCCAGTAGGTATTGTAGGTAGTCGTGTCGATATACATCACGCGCTTGCCATAGCAATAGCCACTCTGGCGCGCGGGCAGCTTACTGGCGCTGATGACGTAGCTGTCGCGCACCTGCCATTCGCCCCATGAAGGTTTGGGAAACGCCAGCGGCATATCATAGTCGTCGGGAAACGCCCCGGGCATTTTCGGCAAGATCAACGCGAGGACCTTCTTTTCGCCGAGGTAATCAACAGTCATCTCGGTAAGGTTAGAATCGAAGCCGGAGCGATAGTCCTCACTCGTGATATCGATGCCTTCGGTCAGGCTGCAGCGGGCGAGCGGCGACACTGGCTGATAGCGGCGCAGTGATGGGATGAAGGCGTAGAGATCTTCGGAGCGCGCCGGGTCAGTATGCGCAATCGTCAGCGAGGCCGTATAACGCAGTTGTTCGGGCGCGGTGACGATGTACCATTGCGTCCAGAAGACATCCTCGAAGCCAGGCTCGGTCGTGGGAATACCAGGGTCGGTATTAAAACTCATCTGGCGGTAGACGACATCGCCGTTCACGCAGTTGACGTTGCCGCCGCGGTCGAGAGAGCATCCGCCGGCGTGGTTAATCACGATCGAATGCGGGTAATAGCGATAGATCACGTCGGCCAGAATTTTCCAACCCTTATGCGGATCGGCAGGATTAGGGAACGGTGTGCCGCCGCGATGACCGGTTAGCGTGAGGCCACCATCAGGCAACTCGACCAATTTGACATTGTTGGCGTAGCTCTCGGTGGCGGCTTGATAGTTGCGCGGCGGCGGATTCATAACGGTCGGGCCGACCGCGATCTTGACGTCAGACGGCATCTTCCAGAAATACTTGCCCTCGAAGAGCGCTTGCATACCATCCGACATGTATTGCCGGTACTGCTGCCAGTTCTGATTGGTGATTGTCGTGCCCGGCGCGATGGGAGTTGTGGTAGCGCCGATTCCGATGCCACCACTGGAAAAAGTTGTTTGCGCTGACGCGCTACCTAGCGAGCCGCCCAAAACAAGCGACAGCAAAATGACGACAACGGTCAGGTTCCGAACTACCTGCATGCTAAATAAACCCTTCGAGCCGGACCGCTAATGATGGTCCGCGACTACTAATCTGCGGGCGGAGTATCGTTGGTCGCGCGTCCTTTGGCAAGTATTTGTGCAGCTCTTACCCGGGTGCCATTGCGATATAAATCAACCCGTCAGCAGCGCATCATGGTTGCGCAGATAAAGTTGATAGTCTACAGCTTCTTCTAACTAAACTGTTGGAGGAGATCACCATGAGCAAGCCGATTTATGACATCCCGGTCCGCAAGATCGACGGCACCGAAGCATCGTTGGGCGAATACAAGGGCGATGTGATGCTGGTCGTTAACGTCGCCTCGAAGTGCGGCCTGACCCCGCAATACACGGATTTGGAGGGTATCTACGAGCAGTACCGTGATCGCGGGCTAGTGGTGCTGGGCTTTCCGGCGAATCAGTTCGCTGGGCAGGAGCCGGGGACCAACGACGAGATCAAGCAATTCTGCGAGACCAAGTATGCGGTGAAGTTTCCGCTTTTCGAGAAGATTGTCGTGAAAGGCGAAGGGCAGCATCCGCTCTATCAGGAGTTGATCAACGAGATCCCGCATGCGCAACAAAATCCCAAGGGAAGCCTGCGCAAAACGCTCGATCAGCATGGCCTCGGACCCACAAACGATACTGATATCATGTGGAACTTCGAGAAGTTCCTGATCGATCGTCAGGGCAAAGTAGTGGGACGCTTCGCGCCGGATGTCGCGCCGAAAGATCCGGCACTCATGAGTGCGATTGAGGCCGAGCTGGCGAAGCCCGCCTAAGTCGCCGGTAATCGCGAGCCACATCGGCCGAATAAATGAGGACGGCCACAGTATTTGCTGCGGCCGTCCTCTGGCTCGCGTTATGGCGATTAGCTAGAGACGTGCGGCCTGCGGGCCGCGCACTACTTTGCCTGGCATCGCGCCGGTCGGCTCGCCATCCTCAAACGTTACCTCGCCATTCACGATTGTATAGCGGTAGCCGTCGACGCGTTGGATGAAGCGGCGGCCGTCGGCTGGGAGATCGAAGACCATCTCAGGCGGATGCAGGCGGAGGTTATTGAAGTCAATCAGATTGAAATCAGCCTTGAGCCCGGGCGTCAGCGTTCCGCGATCGCGCAGGCCGTAAAGCGCGGCTGTATCCGAAGTTTGTCGTTTAATCGCAAGTTCGAGCGGCAGGCGCTCGCCGCGGTTACGGTCGCGTACCCAGTGGGTTAGCAGATAGGTCGGCATGCTGGCGTCGCAGATCACGCCGCAATGGGCGCCGCCGTCACTCAGCGACAGGACAGTCGCCGAGTCGGTCAACTGCGGCAAAATCGAATCGAAGGAGTAATTCTTGTAAGCGAGCGGCATGTAAATGATGCCACGTCCGTCGCGTTCGATGAGGGTGTCGTAGGCAACTTCTTGGGGAGTGCGGCCAGCGGCGCGCGCCTGCGCCAGAATGCTCCTCTCCGCCGACGGCTCATAATCAGGCGGATCGCCGAGCGCGAAATGATGCTGGAAATGGCTGACCATCGCGAGCGTTTGCTCTTCCCGTACGGCAGGCTGATCGTTGAGGATTTGTGCGCGCACATCAGGATCGCGAAGGCGAGCGAGCCGCTCGTCGAAATTCAATCCGGCCATGATCTGGCGGTAGCTGCGATGGGTACTGAAGGGATGTAAGGAGCTATGCAGGCTCATCAGCGAAGCGGCCGGACGGGCGGCAACCTGTGCCACCATCCGCGCGCCCTGCTGATTTTGCTGGCGAATGAAATCGAGCACCTGCCACATCTTCATCCCGGAGCGGCGGCTGATGAGTGCTGCGAGCGAGATTGGACGCTGAGTCTCCGCTGAAAGCTTGGCCATCCACGTCAGATCGGCATCGGGACCGTCAAGGTCGGAGATGATTTCAAAGACGCCGTGGCCCGCCTCGCCGAGGCCGCGACCGATCCCAATCATCTCGTCGAGGGCAGCGAAAGTCCCCGGGACATACGCCTTGTCGCGCGTGCGATGGACCAGCGTGCGCGAGGTGCTGACGCCGAGCGCACCCGCCGTAACGCCTTCGCGGACGATCGCGGCCATCTGCGCGATGTCATCGGCGGTAGCAGGTTCGTTGGCGGCGCCACGCTCGCCCATCACATAGGCGCGGACTGCGCAATGCGGAACGTGAGCGCCGATATCGAGCACGCGTTTCATGCCGCCAAGCGCGTCGAGGTACTCAGGGAACGATTCCCATAAGAAGTCGATGCCAGCGGTCAGAGTAGCGGTCGGGATGTCCTCGACGCCGTCCATCATGCTGATCAGGAAGGCCTCTTTGCCGCGCCGTACTGGCGCAAAACCGACGCCACAGTTGCCCATCACCAGGGTGGTGACGCCGTGCCAGCTCGACGGCGAAAGATACGGATCCCACGCCACCTGGCCGTCGTAATGTGTGTGGATATCGACCCATCCGGGCGCGACCAGCAGGCCGCTAGCATCGATTTCGCGGCGTCCGGCGCCAGCTTTGCCGCCCACGCCGGCAATTTTGCCGCCATCAATCGCGAGATCACCGGCGAAGCGCGATTCACCAGTGCCGTCGATAATTGTTCCATTGCGAATCACGAGGTCATGCATGTGAGCGTTCCTCCGGGAGTAGCTGATGCGAGTAATCAATTTGCTGCTACGGCGACTAAATCAAGCGCGAGGCCATCTGGCAACATTTGAAGACTTGCGCTGTAAAGACAGGCCTTCGATCAAGGAGTGAACGGGCGGCGTGATCGCCGCCCGTGAAAGAGAAAATCTAAGCTTGAGGCTTACAGAGAGCCGGGAATTGGCGCTTGAGCTGTTCCAGTTTGGGCAAGTCGTTGGCAACTATGTAAGGATTGTCCGGATGAAGCTCAAGGAAATTCTGATGATAATCCTCGGCCGGATAGAAATGTTTCAAAGGCACGACTTCAGTCACTATCGGCGATGAAAATACCTTTTCCTTGTTCAACTCGGCGATGTAACTATTCGCGGCTCGCTTCTGATCGTCGTTAGTATAGAAAATCACAGAACGATATTGTGTACCTTCGTCCGGTCCCTGGTGATCCAATTCGGTTGGATCATGGGCGACTAGAAAGAATACTTGCAGTAGCTGATGATATGAAACTACCGAAGGGTCGTAAGTGACTTCTACCGATTCGGCGTGTCCGGTGGTTCCGGTGCTGACTATCTCATATTGGGCATTCGCTTCGCTGCCGCCGGAATAGCCGGAAACGACTTTGCTAACGCCATTCACGTGCTTGAAAACGCCGTCGACTCCCCAGAAGCATCCACCGGCGAAGACTGCGGTGGCACTTTTGCCGGCATTTACGCTCGCCGGAGTAACCGATTGGGCCAACGCACCGTGGGAACTCAAGAGCGCTGCGGCAAGAAGGAGGGCCGGAACCAGCCATCGCCATGCCGCCGGAATGGGCGCAGCCGACATCTCGCAATAGTTGGGGGTGATAGTTAAGGAGCCGCCAAGACTGTCCAAGCGGCCCGAAAAGTCACAACCGCTCATATTCATGGATTAAGGCTGCCACGTTTACCAGCCCCATATCAATCACCGGGCGAAAGCGATCCCGTGTCTACGCATGACCGGAGCTGACCCAAAACCCGGAAATCAGACCACTGTTAAGTTGAGTGGCAGCCATTTGCGTGGTCCTCTGAAGCGTCGTGGGAGGACAGCAAGGTGGCAAAGAAGGGACATACCGAAGAGCAGGTTATGCGGGCCCTG
>DATKPK010000189.1:0-72143 GCA_035524095.1 Binataceae bacterium (SeqCode)
AGAGAAGGTCGTATAGCCCCCGCAGATGCCGGTCATCAGAAAGAGACGTGCCGACACGGGTACGAAGAACCGGCTCTCGGGTGCGGAGAGGCTGGCAAAGACGCCTATCAACATGGCGCCGGTGACGTTGACGAACATCGTGCCGTAAGGGAACGTCCCTCCCGTCATGTCCATAACCACTCCGCTCAAGCCATAGCGCATCATGCTGCCGAGCGCGCCACCCATCGCGACCCACAAATACGTCATCGAAAGTCTACACCCCGGTTAGCCGCTAAGAATATCTACAAAATGCGCCCGATCAGAATCGCGCGTACCATGGCGACTCTTTGGGATCCTGGACCTGGAAGTCGATATTGAATTGACGCAACAGAGTGCCTTCGGCGGCCCATAGCGCGAGGCGGGCATTCTCAAGCCCGATGTCGGTGGTGACCTCGTTACCTTGGGCAGTGACCAATTCGCTCTGGAACTGAAGGAGATCGTGAGTGGTGGCGAGGCCGACGCGGAACTCGATTTGTTCGTTATGGAGGGACTGCTCGGCGTAATAGGTAGCTGCGCGAGTGGCCTGGGCGCTCTGCTCCTCTGCGCGCAAGTTGGCGAGGGCGGATTCGATATTGGTAACCGATTGAGAGAGCGAGGCGCGATAGGTCATACGGGCCTGCTCGTACGAGATGCGGGCCTGGGCGAGGGCGGCCTTGGCGGCAGCATTGTCGAGCGGCATCTCGAAATTGATTACGCCCGCGTAGTTATAGAATTGGGCGTTGAGCATGTGATTAAGGGCGTCGCCGTAGATGCCGCCGAAGGGAAGGCGGAATCCTTGAGGTGGTGGCGAAGTTCCAACTGGGACGCAATTCGCGGGAATAGTAACCCCGGGTTGCGAGAAGCCGCTAACATCGGCGCACCGAGTGGCGCCAGCGAGAGCAGTGACACCGAATTCGCCACCGATATTGAGTTGTGGCATCACCTGGTTTTGCGAGTAACGCACCTGAAGGGCGGCGGTGCGAATCGCCTCGCGCAATCCGCCGAGGGCCGGGCTGTATTCAACCATTTGCTCCAGCGCGTCCTCTTCGTTCTCGTCGATTTGGACATTAGGGTTGGGGCTTTCGGCTGGCTGGATTTCCTCGGGCAAGAAGGTGCCGGCCGGATTCAGCATAACGTCTTGGCGCAGTTGCGCGCGTGCGCTCTTCAGCGCGGCTTCGGACGAATAAACGTTGGCCTCGGCCGTAGATGCGGCGGATTCCGCCTCTTGCAAATCGATCGGTGCAAGGGTGCCGACCTGGAGGCTGATACGATTTACACGAACAAGATCGGCGTTGAACTTAAGTGCCGACTCGGTTACCTGAAGGTTTTCTTCGGCGCCGACGACGCCCCAGTAATCCCCACCGATACGCTGGACGAAAGTGTTGAGGGCGGAGCCGTAGTTCCATTGCGCAGCGCGTTGTGAAGATTCCGCGAGGTGGACATTGATGCGGGCGAAGTCCCATCCGAAGTTCCGCAATAGTGGCTGGGAGAGCGACGCTTCAAGGTTCGGTTGATACGCTGGGTCGACCGAGGTGAAAGGCGAATTATTGGACGCCCGACTATTGTCGAAGGTCAGGCCGAAGGTCCCATTGGTGGTGGCAAGAACCTTCGCCAGACCAAAGTCCCAATCGTAGTATTTTTGAGTGTAGGCGTCGCTGCCGGGGGCTTGCAAAGCGGACGAAGTCGGCGTGACGTCCTTCATTACGTCGAGTTGCGAAGTCAGATCGGGATCGAAGGCGGCGTTGGCTTCGCGCACGCCTTCGGTTGAGGCGATTGGAGTTAGTTCGCTGGATTTGAGCGCGGGATTGTTACGGATCGCGATATAGATAGCCTGTTTGAGTGTAATTTCGCGAGCGGAATTATCGACAGAGCGCAGATAGCGCTCGCTGATCAAACTTTCGGGAACGATCTGCTGAGCGGGTGACCATTGCTGGGCGAAAACGCCAGGAATCGAGAGAATAGGGTTGCTTTCAAACTGATCGGCTGCGCTCTTGGGGACGTTGACGGGCGGCAGCGCCAGTTCCTCTTGAGGCACAGTCGCGGGAGCATTGAGACCACTGATGGAAGGCGCCTGCACACCGCTGGTACCATAGGTAGAGGAAGAGCGGTATTGGGCAATGGCTCGTTCAGATGGCAGGCCGATCACGGCAAGCCCTAAAAGCAGGAGCGGAGCGTATTTCAACCTTGACATCGTGTAGGAGCCTCCTTGAATCAGAACCCCTGAATAGAGCGGGCGTTTATTCCACCCGATTCTCTAACGCAAACAGGCGGGTAGCAGACCGCGGCCCGTCGGCCCTCGAACGCTGGCAAAATGCGGGCGTACTTGCAACGTATCGCCGGCGCGATTATAGCCAAAGGCGCTGACCCTCTCCAAGATAGTGACCGGTGAGTCCAGAGGTAACGTGACGTTTCGTATTCTAAAGCTTGCTGCTGCTGCGATGATCGCGGTGGGCTTCGTAATTACGCTGTGGTGGCCGTCGGATCGGGTCAACGTATGGGCGCAACTGCCGGCGCCTAATCCATTACTCGCACCAGTGCCACCGCCGGCCGCGCCGCCGCAGCTGGCGGCGCCGGTGACAGTCGAGGCGGCACCGTCATTGATCGCGGTGCCTACTCCAGCGACCCCTGCGCCGACGCCTTCGGAACAGACGTTTAACTGCAGCTGCTTCGGACCCGGCATGCCGACGGCGTGGATGGGACAGGTCGTGAGCTCAAGCTATTTCAACGCGCAACAAGCGGCCGAAGGGGCCTGCGTGGCCTACAATGAGCGAGCGCCCTCGCAGCCAGCGATTCCCTCGATTGCGGAGCAAGGTGCGCTACCATCGCTGCCTGAGAGTGCATTGCCGGTTGATGCGGCGAGCGATCAGGGTCAGCAATTGCCGAACACGATATTTTCATCGCAGAACGCGGTGACGTCGTGCCAGCGGTGTTCGTGCAGCTGAAGACGGCGATATGACTGCGCGAAATCGAGCGGCGCGCTGATGGCCAAGCGCGGCAGGCTGATTCTCGTCAGACACGGCGAGAGCGAAGGGAATCGCGATCGCCGATTTACGATCTCGTCTGAAGTTGAACTGACTGAGAAGGGAATCCAGCAGGCGCACGAGGTTGCGCAGCGAATCAAGGCACGCTTTCAGCCGGAGTTAATCATTTCCAGTTCGTTCCGGCGCGCTTGGCAGACCAGCGCGATAATCGCAGACGAATTGAATTTGCCGATCGAGGTCGTTGAGGACATTCACGAGCGTGACCTTGGCACACTGCGTGGAGAATCGTACGACCGGCTGCGCGAATTGGTAAAGCTGGCACCGGACTTCGATCCCAAGCAAGGATGGCTATGGCGGCCGGAGGGCGGCGAAAGCTATGAGGACGTGCGGCTTCGCGTTACGGCGGCGTTCGATAAGCTACGCGGGCGCTTCCCTGAGCATGAGGTGGTGATAGTCAGTCATGGCGGGGTGATGCTCTCGATGTGGGCACATATCACGGGCAAGTGGGAAGGGTCGCACCTGCCGCCGAATTGCGGGATCGTGCTGGTGGAGCACGACGGCGAGCGCTTCGACATGCCGCAGATTATCACAGACTAGCAATCGCCGGATCGGCGCCAGCCAGACGACGAATGCGTCAACGATTCAGGTTGCGCGGGATCGCGCCGATACGCTTCTCGCGATCATAGACGACGCGCCAGGAGCCGGGAGATTTGGCCTGGCATTCCCGGCAGAGACCCATCGAAGACATATGCGGGTTCGGCGAAGGGATAGCTTCGCCGCAGGCGATACATTTGCAGCGGACGACTTTGGATGAATAGTTCATCGGTGTGCGGCAAGGGTATGGCCCTAATGTTATAGGCCGATTGCGGCAGATTTAGCGCTCGATGAAACATGGTCCTCGTCGATGAGGACATGACATCGCGAGGCGGTATGAACTGCCCTTAAGATCCCGCATGAGCTAGTGGTTAGAGCAGTGTGTCGAGGAAGGCGGCGGAGCGCAGGCGGCGATCGAGGATCGATGCGAGAAAGCGGGCGAGAGCCTGCGCGCCGTCGGGGCCGCCATCGTCGAGGCTGGAGTGAGCGGTCAGGGGAGCATCGTTGAGACGGGCCATCGCGGCGACGATCGCTGGGTTGAGACGAACGGCGGTTTCGGGCGCTGCGGGACGGCATCGTGGGCATATGACACCGCCGCGCGAGGGGATGAAGTAAGCAGCCTTGAGGTGATCTTCATCGAGAGTGCCGCATGCACGGCAGCGCGAGAATTCGAGGCCGAAGCCGCTCGCGCGCAAAATCGCCAGTTCGAATCCTTGACGGATGGCAAGACTGGCCGTGGCCGTGACGAGGAGGCGGAGCGCGTCGGCGAGAATACGATAGGCGGCGGCGGCCTCGGCTTCTTCGGAGGTGAGCGCCTCGGTCAATTCGAGCATATAGGTGCCGAGCGCGAAGCGGGCGAGATCGTCTTCGGCAGTGAGAGGCGGCAAGTCGCCAGCTTCGGCGCGCGTGATGAAAACCAGTTGGCCGTGCGGGCGGCGGCGAAAGAACAGAGTGACATGCGAGAAGGGTTCGAGCTTGCGCTCGAAGCGGCGGCGCGAGGCCTTGGCGCCTTTGGCGATACCGCTGAGCTTGCCGAAATCGCGCGTTAGTAGCGTGACGATACGATCCGACTCGGCGTAGTCGCGGGCGCGGAGCACAATCGCAGGAGTGGATTCCTCAGCAGGCATAGCAGGTCAGCCATCTGCATGGCGGCCTAGACGGAGAACCGCAACATCGACTGCTGGATCGCTTTGACCTTGGTGCGCATCGCCTCGATACTGCCTGTTTCGCGGCCGTTGCCGGAAGCCTCGCGCATCAGATTTTCGAATTTGACGAGGATATTGGCGAGCTTGGTATGGGCCTCGATGACGGCGCGCTTGCGTAGCTCGTCGCTTTCCCATCCGCGGCGGGCATATTCGTCGAGCTCCTGGCCCTGAATCAGAAGCTCGCGGGCCTCATCTTCGTAGCCTTTGACGAGACGGCGGATGGCGTCGCGGACCTTGGGCAACTCCTCAGGATCTTTCCACAGAACGTGTTCGAGGAATGGAAGATCGTCCTCGCTGACGTGCGGGCGTCCACAGAGCATCGCATGGGCACGCAGGATCGCCAGCGCATTACGCCAACGGCGATCGGAGGCGATGATTTGTTGCGTGGCGAGGGTGCGGCGCAGTTCGGCTATTGATCGAAGTATTGGAGGCGGGAGCGGAATCGCGGCGGCTTGCGCGCGCAAGTCGTCGAGTTCGGCGAAGGTCAGTGTAGTGCGAGCGCCGGGTGCGATCCCTTCCAGCATCTTGAGGAAGCGGAAATCTTCGCTGATGTAATCGGTGAGGAAGCGGAGCATGAAGCGATCGTAGAGGGCAGTCAGTTCGTCTTCGTCGGGCAATTCATTAGAGGCGCCGAACAGCGTAATCAGCGGGACGGTGAAGCGTTCGCGGCCATTGTGAAAGAGGCGTTCGTTGACCAGCGTCAGGAGCGCATTGAGGATCGAGGAATTGGCCTTAAAGATCTCGTCGAGGAAGGCGATATGGGCCTCGGGCAGCTTGTGGTCGGTGACGCGGCGATAGTCGTCCTGCTCCAGGCCCTTCAGACTGACCGCGCCGAAAATTTCCTCCGGCGTGCTGAATTTGGTCAGTAGCCATTGGAAGTAGTTCGCACCCTCGATGCGGCTGCAGAGCTCGTCGGCGAGCATCGATTTGGCAGTGCCGGGCGGCCCGATCACCAATACGTGACTGGCGGAGAGCAATGCGGCGAGCGAACCATCGATCAGGTCCGCACGCTCGAGGAAGAGATGATTCAGTTCGTCCCGGATAGCGGAAAGTTTGTTGAGCGCGGATGACATGGAAATCGCGGGTAGCTCCAACTTAAATCTAGCAAAGCGCGGGCAGGGGATTAAGTAGAGGCTGTGCTTGCACGGGCGCGCGGATGCGAGTCTGCGAGCCTTTTGTCCAACAATCCGAAATGCCCACTCATAGCAGTGCCGATCAGCATTGCCTTGCCGGAAGGGTGGTTAGGCGCTACAACCAAGGCAAATCGTCGGCGACAAAGATGACTTGCGCGGCGCGCTCAGGTGGGTGGGCTGCGGCCGAGAGGAGAGCCATGGAAAAAGCACTGGCGGGTGTGAAGATTCTAGATTTGACCCAATTTGAAGCCGGCACGTCCTGCACTGAGATGCTGGCGTGGCTCGGCGCGGACGTGATCAAAGTCGAGTCGCCGAAGATGGGCGAGCAGGGACGCTGGATGCTGACGGAACAGCCAGGCGTCGACTCGCACTACTTCATGTTGCTCAATGCGAACAAGCGGAGTATCACGCTCAACCTCAAGTCCGAGCGCGGCAAGGAAATCTTTATCCAGCTGATCAAGCAGGTCGATATCCTGTCGGAAAACTACTCGCTTGGGACGCTCGAAGGGCTCGGACTCGGCTATGACAAGCTGCGCGAGATTAATCCGAAATTGATCTATTTGACGATCAAGGGCTTCGGAACGTTTGGTCCATACAGCAAGTACAAAAGCTTCGATATGATCGCGCAGGCGGCGGGCGGCGCGATGTCGCTGACGGGGTTCCCTGGGTCGCCACCGCTCAAGCCGGGTCCGACGATTGGGGATACCGGCACGGGAATCCATGCCGCGTGCGGGGTACTGGCGGCGTATATCCAGCGGCAGGCGACCGGCAAGGGGCAGAAGGTCGAAGTCGCGATGCAGGAAGCAATCTTCAATTTCGTGCGCGTGCCAATGATGGAGACCTACCTCACGAAGCAGCCGACGCCGCGGCGCGGGAATCGGCTGGGCGCGGGAGTGATCGGCGATATTTTCAAATGCGCGCCTGGTGGCGACAACGACTACGTCTATATGCTGTGCACCACACCCGAGATGTGGAACGCGATCTGGAACACGGTGGGCAGGCCGGATGTGATCAATGATCCGCGCTACAGCGACCGCAAGGAACGGGCGAAAAATATCGACGAGTTGCTCGCGATAATCGAAGCGTGGACCGGGCAGCGCAGCAAGCATGAAGTGATGAAGTTAATGGGCGAGGCGGGGGTACCGTGCGGCGCGATCCTCGATAGCGTCGAGCTGCTCAACGATCCGCATATGCGCGAGCGCGGCATGGTGGTGACGGTGGACCATCCGGCGCGCGGCAAGTTCACCATGCCTGGCTGTCCGATACGACTGGAAGATTCACCGGTCGATGTGAAAGCGGCGCCATTGCTGGGGCAGCACAACAATGAGATCTATGGCCAGCTGCTTGGCATGACGGCAGGCGATTTGGAACAGCTGAAAGAGCAGGGTGTGGTTTAAGCAGAGGTTGCCATTGCGGGCGCAGGGTTTAAGTAAGAAGCGATGGCGGCGCGCGACATTCTGGACTCAGTCGAATTCCTGAAGCGGTCGGGCGAGGCGGAATTGCTTCGCTTCGTGCGCGGCCATCGCGGAACAGTCTACGCCGAGATGCGTTTTGAGGCGGTGTTCCATCGATCAGCTGCGGCCAATGATGGTGAGCCGCGCGACAGTACGGAGGCTGAGACAGCGGCGCTTGGATTGGCGGTCCATTATGGCGAGCGCGGGGGCGTGATAGGACGCGGGCTGACGGGCGTCGAAGTAGGACGGTTGGCGCTCAACCGAACGAAGCTCATCGCGGCGTTACGGCAAGCCCTTGAAGAGGCGCTGGTGCGGGCGCGATACGATGCGAAGCACAAACTCGCATTGTTGAAGGAACTTGGCGACGCGGCTTCGTCGCTGACGACCGGGGCGGCGTACGAGCCGTCGACGGCACGTGACACGCTTGAGGCGGTTTACCGACGGGATCCACGCGGACTTCAGCCGATGGAGTTGCGCGATATCTGTTGCGAAGCGTCGAAGGCAATCAGTGGGCTCGGCAGTGAAATTGCCTTCAACGTCGTAGCGGCGACAAGCGAGTTGCGTCACGAACTATTTGTAAATTCTGCAGGTGCACTGATCGGTCAGGCGTTCGCGTTTGCGCAGGGCGATTGTTACGTAGTCGCCCAAACCGAACATGGCCATCAAGAAACCTACGACACGATCGGGCAGCAGCGCGGCTTCGAATGCCTCGCCGAAGGTTATCGATCGGAACTGATGCCGAATCCAGACCTGCAAACCTTCGCACTTGAGTTGGCGAAGGAAGCGCGTGAGCTTGCAGCCTCACCGGCACTCAAGCCGACCGATCACGAAGTCGTGGTGGTGACGGATCCGCATTTCAATGGACTGGTGTCGCATGAAATCGTGGGTCATCCGTGCGAAGCCGATCGCGCTCTCAAGATGGAAGCGGCCTATGCGGGTCGGAGCTGGCTGTTGCGATCACTGGCGGAGAATGAGATTGGGCAGAGGATCGGATCGGAGCTGTTATCGGCGTGCTCGGACCCGTCGCTCGACGGTTATGGCTATTACCGCTACGACCATGAAGGGACTGAGGGCCGGCGCGTTCAGCATATCGAAAATGGAATCTTTCGCGGCTTTATAAATTCGCGCGCTACGGCTGCGGCACTTGGAGTTGAGCCGAACGGGTCGGCGCGTGCGAGTGAGGCGTGGCATACACCGCTAATCCGCATGTCGAATACGTTTTTCATGCCGGGAGTGAGTGACCCGCAAAAGATTATCGGAGAGGTTGAGCACGGCTATTACATCTGCGGCAACCTGATACCGTCGATCGCGGAGTCGCGCGAGAATTTTCGTATATCGGCGCGCAAAGTCTACGAGATCAATCACGGACAGCTCGGGCAGCTCTATCGGTCGGGCAGCGTAATCGCGGATTCGAAGAGTTTTTTCATGCATGTGGACGCGGTTGGTAATGACCTGCGGCTGATCGCAATTCCGAATTGCGGCAAGGGCCAGCCGATGCAAGCTAAGCGGATGTCGAACGGCGGACCGACGCTGCGGTCGCGGGCGCGGCTCGGCGGCGGCCAAGCCTGATGCTGCCGCGGGCTGAACTCAAGAATTTTGTACGCGAGGCGCGAGTACTGATTGCGCGGGAACGCGACCTCAGCGCTTTCGAAATTTACGCGTCCGCCAGCGAGGATCGCGTCGCGCGGATAAACTACACGTCTGACATTCCGTCGCGCGGGGTTGAAGAGTTCAAGTCACTGAATGCTGAGGGCTTTGCGCTTCGGATCGTAATGAAGCGTGATGCGCACGAGACGGGGACGGCGGCGATCGCGGGTGACCTGGGTCTCGAAGCGGTACGCGATGCATTGAAGCGTGCGCGCAATGCAGTAGTGGTTGATCCGCACTTCAATGGTTTGCCGGCGGAGCCATCCAAGCTCCGAGCGGGAGAAGCGGCGAGTGCGAATGATTTGATGCGGGCGAACGATGGTTTGCTAGCGTCGGCGGCATGGCAAGTGATCGGCGGAGCAATTAAGACTTTCAGAACCAAGGGGCCAAGCGGACTCGACCGGCCTGGACTGATTGTCGGCGGAGATCTTTCCATAATCCGAGATCGGATCGCAGTAACGAATTCAAACTATCGCGATATCAGAACGGATGAGAATGCGCGCTTCGCCTCATCCATTACCGTGTTGGGCGAGGCGCTTGACGCTAAAGGAACGGCTAGTGCGGTCGGCGGATCGGTTGCTGAGGTAACGCGGTCGGCGGCGCGGCTCGGGCGTCAGGCGGTGTTGAAGGCGCTCGCACTGCAACACGGAGAGCGTCCGCCCCCGGGGCCATATCGGGTGGTTCTCGGAGCGCAACCGCTGGCTGAGATCGTCAACTACATGGTGCTTCCGTCGCTGACGACGGGAGCGTTTCACGCATCGAACTCGGCTTATCATGGACGTTTCGGGATGCGCGTGATGGATAAACGGATCAGCCTAATTGACGATCCGCTGACGACTGGCGGCCCGGTGAAGCGGCGGATTACGTGCGAAGGATTGCCAACCGCAAAGACCGATTTGATCAAATCAGGTGAACTGGTCGGGCTGCTATCGAACTTTTACGACGCTAGGCGGCTGATCAACGATCGGCATCGCGCGGAAAAGCTCGGCCCCGCGGGGGATAGAGTGACTATGTTTCCTGTATGCAGCGGATATCGGCTGGGTGACGGAGCGGCGCGGCGCTTTGATGCACATCCGGGGGCGAGCGGCACTAACGTGATAATGCGCGCGCGCGATGGTATCAGCGACGAGGAGTTGATCGAGCAAGCGGGCGAGGGAATTTACGTCGGCCGCGTATGGTACACCTATCCAATCAACGGCCAGCGAAACGGTGATTTCACCTGCACGATCAGCGGCGATTCGTACGTGATTCGCGGCGGGAAACTCGTGAAACCGTTGGCGCCCAACTGTTTGCGCATTAACGCGAATATCGAAGATGTGTTCACGCATCCAGTTGCGGTGGGGCGGCGCGCCCAGGCAGCGTCGGTATGGGGATCGCCGGAGGCGTATTTCATGCCTGCGCTGCTAGCGGACGGAATCACGCTCGCGGCGGTTGGCGCAGCAGATTCGGATTGAGCGTTGCCGTCGGGTCCACGCAAATCAGCTTCGGTTGCGAAAGCTCTCTCGCCGGATTCACCAATCGCGCGGATGACGGCGCGCGGAATCGTCGTCGCTGCGAACCCAGAGGATTGGCGGCGCATCCGTACGTCCTTCAAGCTCGAAAACCATCTGCGGATACCGGGATTTATTGAACCTGAACTGCTCGAAGTGATGCGCAAATACCTGCGGCGGGCGCGTTTCGAGGAGAGCGAATACGGTACGGTTGGGCGCGATCTGGCGCTGTGGGACAGTCCGGTGGCGGGCGCACTCCATCTGCTGATGAACGATCCAGCGTTGCTCGATTTCGCACGGCGAATCAGCGGATGCGGACCGATCGGGAGCTTTACCGGCCGGCTATACCGGATGGTCACGACGCCCGGGATGGACTTCGATTGGCATAGCGATTTGAAGGAAGGCGATTTACGAGTCGGGTTGGCGATGACGGTCAATCTCGGAACCAGGCCATATCATGGCGGGATGCTGGAGATGAAGCGCGTCGATGAGGACGCCATCACCGAGATTCCGAACGTTGGGCCGGGCGATGCGATCATCTTTCGCCTCGCGCGGAATTTACGTCATCGTGTGACGCCGGTCGAAGGGAAGGTGCCTAAGACGGCGTTTACCGGATGGTTCATGCTGGCGCCGAATTTCGCTCAGCTCCGCCGTGAATGGCTGGCTGGGCAATATGAGGTGAATGGAGCTGTCCCACGCCGAAGGCGCAAGCCGGTGATGCCGTCGCCTACGGATGCTTTCTCGATCTCACCGACGGTGGTGACGCTCGGGACGAGCGATGAGACGATTATCGCGAGCATCGCCACAGGGCGGTTCCATGGGTTGAACGAGACAGCGGTGCGAATGTGGGAGTTGATGGGGCGGGGGCAATCGCTGCATCGTTCCGCGCTAGCGCTGGCGCGGGAATACGGAGTGGGCGTGGCGGTAGTCGAGCGTGACCTAACCGAGCTGGCCGCGAACCTGGCGGCGCGTCAATTGATCACGCTCGGAATCGGAAACGAGAAGCCCGCTCACAACTGTTAGTGGACGAGGTGATCGTCGCGGTAGGTTTCCTGTTTGCTCGTGTAGCCAGTGGGATCCCAGCGGGTCCATACGCCTTCGCGCTTGCCCATGCGATACTCGCCCTCGATTGACTTGACGCCGTTGAAATACCAACTGGTGTGGAGTCCATCTTGGAGACCATTGTGGAAATGGTCAACGGCTGAGCGTTGGCCGTTGGCGTACCAGGTGGTCCATTCCCCTTCCTGAACGCCATCGCGGTAGCTGCCTTGGATTAGCTTGTCGTTGCCTTCGCCGTAAACGATGAAAGGGCCCTCCTTGACTGGCTTGCCATTGACGATTTTCTGACACCAGACTTCTTCACCCTTAGGTGGTGGAGCGCCCATCAGGGTGTCGCCGGGCGGACAGGTGAAGGTGGCCGTGTGATGGCAGGCGGCGAGACTCAGCGTCGCCAAAATGATACTGGCGAAGAACGGAGACCGCATCAGCGAATTGGAAATCGAAGCGGGCGGTACGCGCCAATCACGCGTTACTGCCCGCTCCATTGAGAGATCAGCCCCGAAGGGCCGACAGTTGCCTAGTTTGCGCCGGTCGAACCGAGCAGGTTGCCGCCCAACGTCGGGTGGCCGACCGTCTTGTCGCCGATGATGTTGACCATCGCGGGCTTGCCGGACTTAAAGGCGCGTTCAAGCGCGGGAACGATTTCGTCAGGATCGGTAACGTTCTCGCCATGACAGCCCATCTCGGCAAAGGCCCGATCGTAACGAATGTCCTGCAGCATGTTGAACGGCTCAGTGCGATCTTTGAGCATCGGCATCGACTCGAAACTTGGACCCCACGAGCTGTTGTTGTAGAGCACACAGACGATCGGCAGTTTGTAGCGCGCGGCAGTTTCCATATCGAAACCGCCGATGCCGAGCCCGCCGTCGCCCATAATCAGCGCGACCTGTGAGCCGGGACGTGCGACCTGCACACCGATGCCCATTCCGAAGCCGTGGCCCACTGGGGCGAGCGGTCCCGCGTCGATGACCTGGCCGGGGAAGCGGGCGGTGAAGCCCTGGCTCATCCAACCCGACATAGTGAAGCTGTCGATAACGACCGTGGCGTTCTTATCGAGCACGGTGACGAGGTCCTTGGTCAGGCGCGCGGGATGAATGGGCTTGTTGGTGTGGAACTTCTTTTCGTTCTCGCCGACGACGCGGTCGAAATTGGCGCGTACCTCGCCCAATTCCTTGACCCATCCAGAGGAGCGATTCTTCGAGAAGTCGAGCTTCAACTCCTTGATACGGTTGATCATCTGGCGCAGCACCAGCTTCGGATCACCGACCATCGGAACTTCAGCCGGCACCTGCCATCCGATGCGCGATGGCGTCGGATCAACCTGGATATACTTGGCCTTGTCGTTCCATGTCGGTGGGCGGCCGAAATGCTCGCCGCTCCAGAAGCGAAAGCCGAGGGTCAGAACCACGTCGGCGCGTCCGGTGAAGGGTTTTTTGAAGGCGCCGCGAATTGCCAGCGGATGCTCTTCGGAAACTGAGCCTTGGCCGGCGCGGCGGGCATAAACCGGAATCGAGGTAAGCTCGACGAACTCGCGCAATTCGGGCCCAGCCTGCGACCAGAAGAGGCCGTCACCGCCCGCGATCAAGGGACGTTCGGCGGCGTGCAGTAATTCTATCGCGCGATCAATCTTGGCCGGGTCGCCAGCGGAACGGACATCGTCGGGCGTAAAACGCATCCCGCCGCCTTTTTGACGGGCGTCGTCGTCCTTGGCGTAGAGAATATTCTGGGGGATCTCGACCAGGGCGACACCCTGCGGCGGCGCGAGCGCTTCGCGATAGGCCAGGCGCATATCGAATTCAATCGTGCTCCAATCCGTGACGCGCTTGGTGTACTTGGCGAAGCTGCGCAGCATGTCCGAGCCATAGGCTTCCTGGAAGGAGCCTTGATGGTCCTCGGTGTTGGGATGCTGGCCGGAGACACAGACGACGGCGCTGTTGGTCATCGCGGCGAGACAGAGGCCGGTCATCGCGTTGGTCAGGCCGCATCCAGCGGTAACCATGCACAATCCGGCTTCGCCGGTCATGCGCGCATAGGCATCAGCGGCATAGGCGGTGGCCTGCTCATGGCGCATATGGATCAACTTGATCTCGTGGTTGCGCAACTGGGCCAGGATTGGAAAAAGGTGACCACCATTGATTGCGAAACAATAGCGCGAACGGTTTTCGCGCATTATGCGCGCGACCAGTTCGCCCCCGTCAGCTTTGGCCATCTGCAGATCCTCCTTGATTAGTTCCGGCTTGGTTAGTCCCGGGCCGGCGGGCTGCGGACCGTGTAGCGGCTGAAAGACCACTATGGCCGGAGCGGGCTGGTGCACACGGGCTGGTAACTATCATCGAAACGAATCCTTGCACATTTTAGGGGTGAGCGAAAACCGCAGGCGCCGAAGAAAGCCGCTGGAGATATTGATAGCGTCCGCAAAGTTGATCGAGAGCGCAAAGACTGTAAATGTTGGGGACCGTTAGTGGTTTGGGGAGGTTCGGTTGCGCGGACAACTTGCAAAGCGAATTTTGACGGTCGTGATCGGATTGGCTGGTGCGATATTTACCGGACTTGCGGTTTCGAATGCGTATGGCGCTTCGACGATTCCGCTGTCGGCTCCCGAGCCTTCAACTTCACCTGCCGTTTCGAATGCTGGTTCGGCAACACCTGCAAGGCCCGTCACAGCTGCGAATGCCGCACCATTTGACTGGATGCAGCCAAAGACCTGGCCGTCACCATTCAACCCGTACTTGTGGCCATTCAATCTCTTCCCCGTGCCTGAAGTAGCGACCAATCCCAATGGCGGAGTGACCTATGGCATCCTGCTGGCCTTTCTATTCAAGGATCAGGATGGTCACATCAACAGTATCTTTGCGCCGGATGTTAACGAGAACAGCGAACTTGGACCGGGCGGATCGTTGAAGTATTTCGCCTACCCGTCAGAGGATACGCAATGGTCAGCGATTGGCGCAGCGCAGGAAAACATCGCGCGAACGGTCGATTTGAACTACGAAACCGGACGGACGCATGAAAATTGGTGGTCGGCAGAGGGCGAGTTGTTCTTTGAAAGGGATCCAACTGAGCGATTCTACGGTATAGGCAACACAACCGACGAGGGCAACGAGACTAATTATACGACCGAGCAACTCTATTTCAGGGCCTTGCTGGGTTGGAATATAACTCATGACCTGCAGCTAGCCTTCGTGACCAAGCCGCGCTACGTGCGGATTCAGGAAGGAGCATTCACCACGCTGCCGCAGATTTTCACGCTATTCCCTAACGTTAAGGGGATTAATGGCGGGAGCGAATTCTACAATGAGTTACGTCTAACCTATGACACGCGGGATTCGATTGAGATGCCCCGCAGTGGTGGCTTGGGTGTGCTTTACGGCGGCAACGCTGACCGGGCTTTGGCGAGCTCGGTTTCGTATAATCGAATCGGTGGCGAACTCGCCCGCTACTATTCGTTTGGCAAACGCTTTACGCTGGCGATGCACGGCTATATGCAATACATGCCCGCGGGTGACGAAACGCCGTTTTGGTCGATGGGGTGGTTAGGCGGTGAACCCAGTGAGTTGTATTACCGAGAAACGCTGCGGGGATTTGGTGCGGGCCGCTTTATCGACAACAATATGACGGACCTCAACATTGAGTTGCGCACACGGGTACTCGAAGCATCGGTGATGGGCAATAAGGGAGTCCTCGAGGTGGCGCCGTTCCTTGACGCCGGGCAGGTCTTTCACAACGTATCGTACAATCCGGTGGCGGCGCTCCATCCCGCTGGTGGAATTGGGCTGCGGGCCTTGGCTGAGCCGTTCGTCGTCGCGTACCTGGATGTCGGATGGGGCGGTGAGGGCACGGCGATCTTTACCGGGATCGATTATCCATTCTAAGGCTGTTTCCTACGGCCAGCGCATTAGTCAAGGGGCAGCTAGACAGGGGAGATTTGCTAGACGTTTCGGATGAAGGGAGTCAGCTTCAGGTGTGCGATCAAATCGCGCATCATCGAGGCTGAAAGATCAGCGGCAGTTTGCTTGGCCTGCGGACCCATCCGGGTCAAGCGAAGAAGGTTGCGCCGCGACGAGAGTGCGCTTTTAAGCGCCTCCGCGCCCATGGGATCGAAGCGGCAACAGGCGGCGGCGCCATGCTGTTCGAGGACGCCGGAAATCGCTTCCTGAGAGGCGCGGGCGAACATCTCGGCTTCGGCCCGATCGATCCGCTGCGCGCCACCAGTCGCGCGAATCACGCGATGCCATTGTTTGATACGGCGGAGGCCGCCTTCAAAGATGATGCGATGAGTAGAGAAACCGCCGAGCGGGCGGTCGATTGAACGCTTCAGCATCGCATCCAACGCGCTGAAATCGATTGCGAGAAGCTTGAGCAGCAACTCACGGTAATCGCGTTCGTAGAGACTGTCGAAACAAGCCTCGTTGTAGATGTGGCTGGGCAGGCCCTTGTCGAAATGGCCAATGAAACGGACGGGCAAAAAGAAATTGTGTGCGACGACGTCGGCAGCGAGATGGGCTAGGTAACCGAGCACGAAAGCTTGTTCGCGCTCGCTACGCGCGGATTGCATAAGGCCGAGACCGGTCGTCCAATTGTGGGAATGGCGCCTGAGACGGCTTTGGAAACGCCGTCCCTGCACAATATCGGGGGCGAGGCCGCCATAGAGAAAGACCTCGGGGAGGTTGACCAGGGCGGCTTGAAGCGGGGTCGAGGGGGTGATAACCGTCGCGAGTACTTGGACGCCCAAGGCGATATGGGTGACAGGGCCCCATGCGAAGGCCGGCGCAGGAGCGAGCACGACCCACGCGATCACCAGGCCGAATAGAGTCCCTAAGAACATTGGATAAAGTACACCGCTTCGATCACTCCAACCCAGCAATTGATTACATAATATGAGCAGTTCGATTTTACCGCCAGACAGTCGGCTCGACGCACGAACGGTCCTCGACTCGTTGCGCGACTATCTCGAACAGCTGCGCGAGGAGGGGATCGAAGGACTGCCGGGGACGTTGAAGCCGGTGCGAGCGGAGGGCAAGCCTCTGCCACTCAGTGCGGCGCGCCCCCAGAAGGTTGCGGAAGCGCCGGAGCGCCGGCTGACGTTGCAGCGGGAGAGCGCGGAGCATCGTGTCGCGATTGGAGCGGGGATTGTACCGGTGCGAGAGAAGACGGCGAGTGAGATAGGAGCACGGACAGAGTCCGGAGATGATAAGAAGGCGGCTGATGCGCCAATCGTCGCGGAAAGCGTAGGCGCTGCGGGCGCGAGTCCGGCGGAATTGTTCTATCGCTATCCGGGACTGGAGAAGACGGCCAACCTTGACGAATTACGCACGTTTATCGGCGAGTGTACGCGATGCAAGCTCGCACCGATGCGCACCAATCTGGTTTTCGGCGTTGGGAATCTAAATGCTGATCTGATGTTCGTCGGCGAAGCGCCGGGAGCCGATGAGGACGCGCGCGGTGAGCCGTTTGTCGGGCGTGCCGGGCAACTACTCACCGATATAATTGAGCGCGGGATGGGGCTGACACGGGCAGACGTGTATATCTGCAACGTGATCAAGTGCCGGCCGCCCGGTAATCGCAACCCTGAAAATGATGAAGTCGCGTCGTGTGAGCCGTTCCTGTTCCGGCAGATCGATTTGGTGAAGCCGCGAGCGATCGTTGGCTTGGGAACCTTCGCGGTGCAAGCGCTGCTCAAGGTCAAGACGCCGATCTCAAAGCTGCGCGGCAACTGGCATGAAGTGCGCGGGGTCAAACTGATGCCGACGTTTCATCCCGCGTATCTGTTACGGAATCCGGGTGATAAGCGGCTGGTATGGGCCGATATCCAGTTGGTGATGAAAATGCTCGGGATGCCGATCACGAATCGCGGACGTACCTGAGGAGCCGAGGCAAGTCGGACAAGTCTTAATGCGGCGCGGGACGCATCGAATGAGAGTCACCAGACGCGTGAGCGTGCGCAATATTGGGAGCCTGGCCGGGCTCATCATTGCGATAGGGCTAGCGCTCACCAGCCGCGCGAGATTGTATGCCGAGCCGTCACCGGCCATGAGCCAGCATCCGATGGTCGAAGTTATCGACCTCGATGGGGTGATCAATCCGGCGGCGGCGGACTTTATCAATGATGCGATCGGACGAGCGGTCACGAACGGCGCCAGCGCGCTCGTCATCGAGCTAGATACGCCGGGCGGGCTGTTGACTTCTGCGCGGACGATCGTCAAAGCACTGCTCAATGCGCCGGTCCCGATAATCGTCTACGTCGCGCCAGCTGGGGCCAGTGCGGTGTCGGCGGGAACGTTCGTTACCGAGGCGGCCAATATTGCAGCGATGGCCCCGGGTACGACGATCGGCGCGGCTCATCCGGTGGACGTCAATGGTGGCGATGTCCAAGGTGAGATGGGGACGAAGGTCGAGAATTTCACCGCCTCGTGGGCAAAAGCGATCGCGGAGCAGCGTGGGCGTAATCAGGATTGGGCCGAACAGGCGGTGCGGAACAGCGCTTCGATCAGCTCGAGCGAGGCGCTCAAGCTCCATGTAGTCGATATCATCGCACCTGACCTTTCCAGCCTGCTGCAGCAGGCATCAGGGCGGATCGTGACGGTCGCAGGTGGACGTGCGATCAGGCTCGAACTGGCTGACGCTGAGATCGAACGGATCGAGATGCGGTTCGGCGAGAGCGTACTTAACCGGCTGGCCGATCCGAACCTGATGTACTTGCTGATGATCGCCGGGATCATTGGGATTTATCTGGAGTTCGCACATCCGGGAGCGTACCTGCCGGGGGTTGCGGGTGGAATCTGCTTGTTACTAGCGCTGGCGTCTTTCCAGGTTATTCCGATCAATCTCGCGGGGCTGGCACTGATTCTTTTCGGGGCCGTCATGATTCTGACCGAACTGTTTATCACCAGTTACGGCGTGCTCGGCTTGGGCGGGATGTTCGCGTTCATTCTCGGGTCACTATTCCTAGTGGATACTTCGGAAACCAATCTGGCTGTGAATCGAGGTTTGATCGCGGGGGCAGGCGTGGCCTTTGGCGCGATCGTGCTGGCGATCGGTTATGTAGTAGTGCGCGAAAGGCGCGAGCGGCCGACGACCGGCAGCGAAGGGCTGATCGGCGAGATAGGTGTGATACGCATGCCGATAACACCCGGCGTCCCAGGACGGATTTTTGTGCATGGCGAGACCTGGCGGGCGCGCAGTGGAGAGCCAATGGACGCGGGGACTCAAGCGCGCGTGATGGCGGTGCGCGGCCTAGAAGTCGAAGTCGAACCGGTTGCAGGCAAAGCCTCGAACTAGAGCATCACACTGATGAGGGTAATCGCCAGGCAAGGGAAAGTGGAAGCTGCGCGAGAGGATCACGCGATTTGATGATCGAGCGGCGGATTCGGAGGGGCAGATGATATCAGGCGTCGGAGTGGTGATTCTGGTGGCGATCGTGATCGTATTGAGCGGGCTCAAGGTGCTCAACGAATACGAGCGCGCGGTGGTTTTCCGGCTCGGACGCTTGTTGCCGTATCGTGGTCCCGGTGTGATCTTTGTAATCCCGTTTCTCGAGCGGCAGGTGCGGATCGACCTGCGGACGGTCACGCTCGAAATTCCGGCGCAGGACGTGATCACGCATGATAACGTCACGGTCAAAGTGAGCGCGGTGCTTTATCTGCGTGTGCTCGATCCTTCGAAAGCGGTAACGGAGGTACGCGACTATCTCTACAGCACACTGCAGTTATCGCAGACCACGCTGCGCTCGGTCGGAGGCCAGACGGAACTCGATGATTTGCTTAGCCAGCGCGAGAAACTGAACACGCAAATCCAGGAAGTGATCGACGCGAATACTGAACCGTGGGGAGTGAAAGTGGTGCTGGTCGAGTTGAAAAACATCGACCTGCCTCAGGATATGCAGCGTGCGATTGCGGCGCAGGCCGAGGCTGAACGCGAGCGGCGCGCCAAGGTAATTGCGGCCGAGGGCGAATTTCAATCAGCGCAGCGTTTAGCGGATGCGGCTCAGATCATGAGCCACAGTCCGATAACGTTGCAGTTGCGTTATTTGCAGACGTTGGCGGAAATCGCTACCGAGCATAACTCGACGACCGTATTCCCGATTCCGCTCGATCTCTTCGAGCCGTTCATGCAATTGCGGCAGATGGCCGCGTCTGCTCGGAGCTCGTCGGTGGCGAACGCCGAAGCGCCGGCCGCCAAGTCCCCGGATAAGCCTTGAAGCTATGCCTGAAGCAGCGAGCGGACGACGTAAGGGAGGACGCCGCCGTGACGGATATAGGCAACGTCTTCGGGTGTATCGATACGCGCCAATACGTCAAACTCTTTCACGCTACCATTCTCCTCCGCCTTAACTTTGAGGAATTGGCGAGGCTTCAAGCCGGCGGCGAGGCCGGCAATCGAATAGCTCTCGCGTCCGCTGAGACCGAGGCTTTGGCGGCTCTGGCCGTTCACAAATTCCAGCGCCAATACGCCCATCCCGACCAGATTGCTGCGATGGATACGCTCGAAGCTTTCGGCGATGACCGCCCGTACGCCGAGAAGTTGCGTGCCCTTGGCAGCCCAATCACGTGAAGAACCGGAGCCGTACTCTTTGCCGGCGATAACAATCAAGGGAACTTTGTCTTTCTGATAAGCCTCTGACGCCTCGAAAATGGTGGTGCGCTGGCCATCGGGGAGATGAACTGTGAAGCCGCCCTCGACGCCGGGAACGAGGAGATTCTTGAGCCGGATATTGGCGAAGGTCCCGCGCACCATCACCTCGTGATTACCGCGTCGGGCACCGTAGGAGTTGAAGTCCTTGGGCTGCACGCTATTGGCGATCAGGTAGCGGCCGGCGGGACTGTCGGCGGGAATCGAGCCTGCCGGAGAGATATGGTCGGTAGTGACGCTATCGGTGAGCATCGCGAGCACGCGGGCGCCGGTGATATCGGTGACGGGGGCGACAGCGGGCGTAATTTCGTCGAGGAAGGGCGGCGCCTTGACGTAAGAGGACTGGCGATCCCATTGAAAGAGGTCGCCCGCAGGAATCTTTAAGCCGCGCCAGCGCTCGTCGCCCTCAAAGACCTGACCATACTCCTCGCGAAACATCGCGGAGTTGACCGAATCGCCCATAGCCTCGTTGATTTCGCCGGTAGTCGGCCAGATATCACGCAAGTAGACGGGCTTGCCGTCTTTGCCCCGCCCGAGCGGTTCAACGTCGGGATCGATATCCATGGTACCGACGAGGGCGTAGGCGACCACGAGCGGCGGCGACGCTAGATAGTTGAAGCGGACCACAGGATTGATACGGCCTTCGAAATTACGATTGCCGCTGAGAATCGCGCATGCGACGAGGTTGCCATTTTTCACTGCGCCCGCGATGGGCTCGGCGACCGGGCCGCTGTTGCCGATACAGGTCGTGCACCCGTAACCAACCAGATTGAAGCGCAACTGATCGAGATAGGGCATGAGGCCGGCGCGCTTCAAGTATTGGGTCACGACCTTGGAACCGGGGGCAAGACTGGTCTTGACCCAGGGCTTGGTACTGAGGCCACGTTCAACGGCTTTTTTCGCCAGCAGGCCAGCGGCGATCAATACGGAAGGGTTCGAGGTGTTGGTGCAACTGGTGATCGCGGCAATCACCAGTGAGCCGTGATGAATCGGGAACGAAGTTGAGTCATGGGTGACGGTTTGAAAGCGGGTGATCGCGCCCAGGTCCTCGGGCGGAGCAACGCGCTCGTCGGGGGCGACGTCTGGGTCACCGCCTTCGCCGAGCCATCGCTCGATCGCTTTGGGGTCGGCACCTGAGCCGTTATGGCCTACGACTTCTTTCACTAACTCTTTGCGGAACTCACGCTTGGCCGCACTGAGCAGAACGCGGTCGTGTGGGCGGCGTGGACCGGCCAAGCTGGGACGTACTTCACCTAGGTCAAGTTGGAGCGTATCAGTGAAAATCGGATCGGGCGAGGCTTGCTCGCGGAAGAGTCCTTGCGCCTTGCAATAAGCCTCGATCAGATCGATCTGATGCTCGGCGCGGCCAGTCAACCGCAGGTAGGCGAGCGTTTGAGCGTCGACCGGGAAGAAGCCGATGGTCGCGCCATATTCCGGCGCCATATTGCCGATGGTTGCGCGATCGGCAACGGTCAGGCTGCCGAGGCCGTCGCCATAGAATTCAACGAACTTGTTGACTACGCCCTTGCGCCGCAACATCTGAGTGACGGTGAGGACGAGGTCAGTCGCAGTCGCGCCGGGCGGGAGGCTGCCGCTCAGCCGAAAGCCGATAACTTCGGGAATCAGGAGCGGACTCGAGCGGCCGAGCATCGCGACCTCAGCCTCGATACCGCCGACGCCCCATCCCACGACGCCGAGACCATTGACCATCGTGGTGTGAGAGTCGGTGCCGAAGACGCTATCTGGATAGGCTTCGTTTGAGGGCGAGACGAAGACCACTGGCGCGAGATATTCGATATTAACTTGATGGACGATACCGGTATCGGGTGGGACCACGCGGAAATTGGCGAAGGCGCCCTGGCCCCAGCGCAGAAATTGATAGCGCTCTTGGTTGCGCTCGAATTCGAGTTCGGCGTTGATGGCGAAAGAGTTGGGCAGGCCCGAAGAATCGACCTGCACTGAATGGTCGATCACCAGATCGACAGGTTGGAACGGATTGATCTTACCGGCATCACCACCCAGGCGTTTGATCGCCTCGCGGATCGCGGCAAGGTCAGCGACCACGGGTACGCCCGTGAAGTCCTGCAGCAGCACCCGCGCCGGCATGAAGGAGAACTCGCGCTCCGCACCCTTGCCGCCATTCCATTTGGCCAACGCCTCGATATGATCGGCGGTGATGAGTTCGCCATCTTCGCGGCGCAGCACATTTTCGAGCATCACCTTGATGGAGAATGGCAGGCGGCTAATGTCGAAACCACGTTTCGCGAGGGCCGCTAGTGCATAAATGGTGTAATTCTTATCTCCAACGGCGAGCGTGGTGCGTGCGCCAAAACTGTCCTTGCTCATTGCTTGTGCTTTCTCCGGCTAGCGGCAATCAAGATTATCGGATCTCAGCGATCCGGCGATAAACTATCGCGTCGATTAACCATCAAGATAGCGCGGGCGGACAGATGGGGAAACGATAGGCCCGAGAGGACGAGGACGCGCTCGTCTGAGTCTGCGAATGGACCTAAGAATCTGTGGTGCGACGACCTGCGTTAACTCGACCAACGGGCTCCTTGCCACATTGGTCATGGCAATTCGCGGAGGAGCCGGCCGCTGCTCTCGTAAAAATCTAAAGCCGCATCGCCGTCGGAATCGACGCCGAGAAGGGTGCGCGGACGCGAATGGCTGTCGTAGAGCCGCAACGCCGGAACCTCGTCTGAGCTGACGTCGATCGCGACGCGCAAGGCGCCGTTCCGATCGGCCATCCGCAGCGCGACTTCATCCTGGCCGACGAAGCCGATACCGATTCGTGCCTTTCCGGCATGGTCCATCATCTCAAACACAGGTTGGGCGTCGTCGTTGAGGTGAAGCACGGCGCGCTCGCCGCCCGCGGAATCAACCAGGACAATCTCCTGGGCCGCGATTCGCTTCGTTGGAGTTTCGGTTGCCGATGCGGGACTTGCATGAACACGGCTGGAGATGGAGCCGCCGAGGATTCCGCCGATGAGCGCGACCGCGAGATAGAGCCATTCTTTGCCCGTGATCCTGATCATAGACCATTAGCACCTCACTTTAGAGCGTACCGTCGAGGCCGATCAGACAAAAGGCGCGCTGTGTGCCTAAGAAATTCCGGTTCGAAGACGGGAAAGTGAATCACGCGGAGGGCGGGCGCATCGCGTAGATACGGGTGAGTGTGACCTCAATCGCGACGACGTTGCGTGGCTTGCCGCTGCGACCGGGACGTGCGGGACGCATGCTGTCCGGGATTTCGCGGGCGTGGCCGTAGACGATGGCAGCGGCGCCGTCGGCGCGCCAAGTCGTGAAGGCGACGTGGGGATTGCGAGCGATATCGATCCGGCGCACGGTGTTGTCGTAGATGACCAGGCGGAGCGTGGTGCCTTCGAGCGTCGCGTGGACAGGTGCGATATGCGGAAGCCCGCCGGCCCCGGTCGTCGCCATCGCGACCAGGCGTACACTTTGCCAGAACTCCACGAATTCGGCAGCCTTCATCTGGCGTTCGGGGTAAGCAACAGAATCTGCGACAGATGGCGTCGCGGTCGCGACACTGCGGTCGATCAATTCCTGGAGGGCGGTGAGGTCTGGCGCGTTGGAATGATTTTCGTTGATCGGTTGAGCCATAATATCCTCGCGTCATGCGATCATGCTCGCGGTCCAAGCGCCGCGCAATTCACTGTCCCTGAGATGGAATACTGCCAACTAAAGTGGCTCGCGGCCCATGCGATAAGTCAGGCGTGGCCGCGATACGGTTCGGTAGGGCTCGTGTGACGGCGGCGTTCGGGATGAGATTTGAAAACCCGGATCAAGTAGCGGTAGGACGGCAACAGAATCACCGAACCGGCGGCTAAAGCGCCTGCCAAAAGTTCCATAGTGATAGGTGGCGAGACGGAGTTGTAGATCGTGTTGTTCGTCGGAACGATGTAGGGAAATTGTGCAAAAGCCCAGCCCCACAGAATCATACCGACGTGGGCGGCAGCGAGTACGCGCGCGGCGTTGAAAAAGCGGCGCCAAAGACAATAGATGGCGCCGACCCCAGCCAAGCCGTTGGCCCACATCAGAGGCCAAGTCCACTCGCGTCGAGTGAGACCCTCCCAGATGAGCGGGGCTTGGACCCTCGCCAGCAATAGAACAATCCCAGCGACGAGGCCGGCAAGAAATCCCGAAACGATACCGCGCCGGCGGAAATCGTCGCGCAACGCCTTGTCCGTGGTTTCCAATGGAGCGTAGCAGGCCGCTAGATACGCGAACAGGACGACAGTGAAGAGGCCGACCGACAGACCAAAAGGCGTCAACCACGGGAGAAAGAAGTCAGCAAGGTGCGACGGATGGGACGGGACACGTGCGCCCGCGATAGCGCCGACGATGACGCCCAGCAATAACGGCGTAACTAAGCTGGCGACAGCGAAGAGGCGACCCCATTCGCGCTCGGCGAGATCGCCACCACCGCCGTAGCTGCGGAAGCTGAAAGCCGAGCCGCGCATCACGATTCCGACGAGTACCAAGGTCAGCGGGACGTGCAGGCCGATCATGATCCGGCTGAATGCAGGCGGGAAGGCGGTAAACAAAATCACGATGACCAGAATTAGCCATACATGATCGGCTTCCCAGATGGGGCCGATGGCCTCTTCGATGAGGTTACGCTGAAGATACGCGCGGGGGCCGGTGGCAAGAAGGTCCCAGACACCGCCGCCGTAATCAGCGCCCGCGGTCAGGACGTAAATCGTCAGTGAGACGAGCAGCACACCAGATACAAAATAGGTCGCTAACGAGGAAATCACGCGACGAGAGCCCTCCGGCGCAGCATACGCGCGACTTCCTCGCTGTCTGGACTGCGCATCACGTGGCGCCACATCAGGCGCAGCACAGTAATCCCGAGGAAAATATAGAGCGAGGTGAAGAGGAACAGTTGGACCTCGAGGCCTGGCATCGGCGTGACGGCGTCACGCGTGAGCATGACGCGGTAGATAATCCAAGGCTGGCGGCCGACTTCGGTAACGACCCATCCGGCCTCGACCGCAATCAGGCCGAGCGGAGTGGCGGCGACCAAGGTTCGGAGAAACCAGGCTGAATCGAAAATCGTGTTTCGACGCCATAGCAACCATAGCGACCAGAGCGAAAGGGCGGCGAGTGCCATACCAGCGCCAACCATCACTTGAAAGGCCGCGTGGACCGCGAAAAGAGGCTGTGGCCAATCCTGCTGCGGGAAAGAGTCGAGTCCGGTCACGACCGCGTGGGGATCGTGGTAGGTCATAAGGCTCAGAAGATAAGGCAGCTCGATAGCGTAATCGAGGTGACGGGTTTCGGCATTGGGGATGCCGAGGATAGCCAGCGGGGCCCCGGGCTGGGTCTCGAACAGGCCCTCGAAGGCGGCGAGCTTGAGCGGCTGGAGCCGCGCAACCGCACGGGCTGCAATGTCGCCGGAAAGCGGCTGCATCAATGAAGCAACGGCGCCCATGATAAGGGATATTTTGACCGCGCGCTGATGGAACGGGTTGCCACGGTCACGCAGAAGCATAAAGGAATGGACCCCGGCCACGGCGAAGCCGGTCGCAGCGTAGGCGGCGATCGTCATATGCATGACTTCATGGAAGGCGGCAGGATTGGTGAGCGCGGCAATCGGATTGATGTCGTATGGATGGCCGCGGCTATCGAGCTTGAAACCGACCGGAGTGTTCATCCAAGCGTTCGCCATCACGACGAAGACGCCGGAAATCATGCCGCTGAACGAGACGATATAACCGGCGGCGAGGTGGGCGCGCGCCGAGACGCGATCCCATCCGTACATGTAAAGACCGAGGAAAATCGCCTCTGTGAAGAAGGCGAAGCCTTCGAGCGAAAAGGGCATGCCGATGATCGCCCCAGCCCAATCCATGAAGTGAGGCCAGAGTAATCCAAGTTCGAAGCTGAGCACCGTTCCCGAGACGGCGCCGACGGCGAAAAGGATCGCGGTGCCGGTCGCCCATCGGCGAGCGAGCAGGAGATAGACTTCGTCGCGCGTGCGGAGGTGGATCGTTTCCGCGAGAACCATCAGAAGCGGCATCGCGATACCCATGCACGAAAAGATGATGTGGAAGGCAAGCGAGATGCCCATCTGCGAGCGTGCGGCAATAATATTCGGCAGCATGCGGGATCCCCTAGAGGGAACGACGAAGCGGGGTCAGGTGACGGCGGAAGAGGCCAACAGGTTGGCCGCGGCGCGCGCGATATAAAGTTCTTCGTTGAGGGGGATGACCCAAAGGGCGATCGCTGAGCCGTCGGCGCTGAAGCAGCGCTCGCCAGAGTCAGGTGCTGTGTTACGCACTGGGTCAAAGTGGACGCCGAGCGCTTCGAGGCCAATACAGATACGCGCGCGCATCGGCGCCGAATGCTCGCCAATGCCACCGCCGAAGATGATCGCGTCAGCACGTCCAAGCGCTGCCAGATAAGCGCCGATATACTTGCGCGCACGATAGCTGAACATCGTGAGGGCGAGTTCAGCAGCTTGGTCGGTGGAGGCCGCCTGCTCGAGCTCCCGCATGTCTTTCGAGCGTCCGGAGACGCCGAGGAGCCCCGACTCGAAGTTGAGCAACCGCTCGACCTGATCAGGATTCAGATGCTCGGCGCGGCCCAGGTAGCTAAGGATCGCCGGATCAAGATCGCCGGAACGGGTTGCCATCATCAGGCCTTCGAGCGGCGTCAGCCCCATCGAAGTGTCCACCGAAACGCCTGCGCGGATCGCGGCGACTGAGCATCCGGCGCCTAGCTGCAGAGTGATCAGATTGATGGATGACGACGGCCGGCAACTTAATGCGGCGTAGCGCTCGAGCATCCAGGCATGACCGGGGCCGTGGAAACCGAAGCGGTGGATCCCGTGGCGCGTAGCCATTTCGCGGGGAATCGCATAGGTGCTGGCGTGCAAAGGGATGGTTCGGTGGAAGCTGGTGTCGGCGTAGACGATCGTCGGCAGATTGGGAAAAAGTTGCTGCACCGCGCGCAGCGTCTTGAGCGCGGGAGGATTGTGCAGCGGTGCGAAGCGGCTGGCGTCGTCGAGGGCCTCGAGTACGTCAGCGCTGGCGAAAGTGGGTCCGGTGACACGATCACCGCCATGCACGATTCGATGGGCGACGGCATCGAGAGCGAGACTGTCGTCAGCGAGAGCGTCGAGGATTAAACGAGCAGCCTTGGCGTGGTCAGCGATGGACTCATCGCTATCGATCAGGGGCCTGCCGCGACGTTTAATGGTCAGGTGGGCGTTGGGTCCAAGGCGATCAGCGATCCCGTGAGCTATTGCCTGCCCATCGTGATGGCCGACCTCAAGTCTGATCAACTCAAACTTGAGCGATGAGCTACCGCAATTGAAGACGAGGATGCGCAAACCGTGGCCTGATTTAATCCTTGCTGCCTTACACGGTAGCTGAGCGGGACCCGCCAAGCTAAGGGGATCAGGAAATTGAGGTCGGCTAGCTTGAGGGGCTCGGGCGGGAGTTTAACGTGGCGTTCAGGTTCGCGAGACTTGCGAATATATCATCACATTTTGCTAGACGCGCAATTGAAAGAGTGGTAGACACTAAGAAACACAGGTTAGATAGTTTCGACTAATTACGGGAAGCTCATCGGCGCTGTAGCTAAATAAAGGTGAGATTGAAAGTATCGAATCAATCAAGCTTTCCCAAAACCCGATGCCGCCAAGTCCAGTTTTCAGCGGCAGCCAATCCGGGCAGCTAATTCTCGGTGCGTCGCACGCACGGGAGTGAGCGGAATTAGCTGGCGAGGGCGGCGGCAACAGGTCCGCCGCCCTTGTATTTTGACAAGACGATTCTCGGGGCTTTTGCCGTTCTGGCGTCGGGGCAGCTTGATTCGGCAAGGGATAGACGCTAGCGCTGGCCGCTCCAATCAGGACGAGAGACCGCGCGCCAACGCCGGCGAATCGCATCGAAATCGGCGGTCGGCAACCGTCCTGCGGTCAGCAAGGCGGCGTTTTGTTCCCATCGGTAAGGTCTGGTAGTGCCAACGATCGCGGTATGGACCCCGGGCACGCTTAAAGTGAAGCGGAGCGCGGTACCAACGGCTGTGGGAGATTCATCGCGCAGGAACGGATATTTCAGCTTGCGCAGGCGCTCCCAGTAAGGGCGCTCATAGGAGCCAATGCCCGATCGTGAGTAGATCCATGCGGCGTTCGCAAGTGGTCGCTTCGCGATGATGCCCATGTCGTGCGCGATTGCCAGCGGCAAAACAGAGTCCAAGGCATCCTGGTCAGCCACACTGATGGAGATTTGCAGTGTGTCGAAAATCCCCAATCCGACCGCATAAGCTGCGTTCTCACCGTCACCGCTGAAGCCGATAAAGCGAGTATGGCCGCGGTCGCGAGCGGTGACCAAGGCCGCGATCAGATCGTCATTACGCATCGTGCCGGCGTCACATGAATGAAATTGGACGACGTCGAGATAATCAGTGCGAAGGCGGTGAAGGCTTTGTTCGATGCTGCGGGGGATGAGTTCCGGCGTCCATTCAAGGAATGGCAAGCCGGCGGAATGGCCGCACTTGGTCATCAGGTAGTATTCGGTCCGGCGTCCGCCGATCGCAGCGCCAATTAGTTCTTCGCTGTTGGCGTAACAAGCGGCTGTATCGACCAGGTTGAGACCGGCATCGAGGGCGGAGTTGAGTAACCGTGCAACAGTAGGAAGCGCAACGTTCTGATAGCCGATTTCGGACGCGCCGAAACCCAGCAGGGTCACTTCGAGGCCGGTTCGGCCGAGACGCCGCTTTTCCATTCGCAAAATTTAGCGCAAATTAGCCGGAGGCATCTATCGGAGTCGGAGAGGAGTATAGGAAGCCTGTCGCCATTTGAGATCTAGCAAGAAGATTTTGCGGTTTTGGTGAAGATTTGCCATCAGAATCGTGTGTCAAAGACCAATTAAAACTGCTATAAAGCATGGCACTTGCACAATTGGTAAGAAAGTCGGAGACGCATACGTTGAGCACGTTAAAGCATATTAGGATGGCACTGATGGTTTCTAAATCTAAAAGAGCTAGCGGAAACACCCTCGATCGGTCTGTGCACGGATCGATTTCTCTCAAACCGATTTTCAGTATCGCGGCCGCCGCATTGATGGCGATCGCGATGCTATCAGCATCGCCGCTGGTGCGGACGGCCGCGGCGCAGTCGGCGAACGATTATTTCTACACGCACTTTTTCGACACCAGCACCTCGGCGACCTACTCGATGAGAGTGCTCAATTCGCAGAGAACCACTAATCCGCTGTGCGCGATGGTCTACGTGTTCGACAGCACGCAGACGTTGCAGGAGTGCTGCGGCTGCCCTGTGCGCAGTGATCAGCTCGTGACTTTCAGCTTGGATAACCTGACTGGCAACTCATTCAGCCCACCGCCGGTCAGCACTGGATCGATCTACGTGGTTGCGACAGCGATCAATCATGGCACTAGCGCGGCAGCGAACGGAGGATGCGACCCGACGGCAACATTCAACCCAACACCGTCGTTGCGCGTGTGGTTTTCGAACAACAGCCAGGGCGTGAGCGATCCGTTCCTAGGTACCACGCTCGACACGCCGGAAAAAAATCGCTTGCCAACGGTATGCGCGAGCAGCGTTCGAATCGGGGCTCCGGCCGCGGTCTGCGCGTGCGGGCAGTAATAGGGATCTGGGGTTAGTTCGGGCCCGCAGCGCCAGCAGTGCTGGCAGGAGAACCGCGTCTCAAGGCTCAGGCGGTGCAACCGCCAATGAAAATGCCCACAAGAAGTGGAACCGCGGCCTCGGGAGTTGTGTATTCGCGGCAATAGCGGTTTATCCCACGCAGCATTCCGAGCAGAGCTTCGGCGGCGATGCGGGTGTCGAGATCAGAGCGGAGCGATCCACGTTCGATGCCCCCGCGCAGGACCGCGCCAATGAGTTCAGTGAATTCCTGACGCTGGGCGTGGTAGAGCCGTTCCTGCCGCCGAGGCAACGCCTTGGGATCGTGGAGCAGCGCGAAAAACTGGCGGCGGCTCCAGAAATAGGCAAGTGAATGCTGGACGATTGTGGCGACCTGATCGCGCACGGTACCAGCACCGGCCAACGCTGCGCGGATTTCTCTTTGTAACTGCGCAAAACCTTCGATCACGACGGCGGCGTAAAGTTCTTCCTTGGAACTGAACTGGCGATAGACGCTGCCTTTGCCGACCCCGGCGCGCGCCGCAATCTCGTCGATCAGGACACGATCATATTCCTTTTGTGCGAATAAGACGGCGGCGCTGCGGAGAATGCGCTCGCGCAAAAATGGCGTCGATGGGCGACCACGATGGTCCTTAGAGAGGCCGACCGATGAAGCGGAATCAATCCTGACGTTCACGCCTTATTCCCGATAACCCAGTTGACGGATCTGGCGATAATAAGAAGTCAAATAAGCGTGCCGATACACTTGTTCGGCTGCGATTCAGAATACATAGCTTTGAAATCCGGCGAAACCAAGTATTGAGTCAACCAACATACGCTAGTCTTATCGAAGCGGAGCCGCGCCGAATTACATGGTTCGGGCGGGGTTCCGCTTATTGCTTGATGCGGCCTGGTATCAGGCTGATGCAGCCAGCGCCAAACTGGCTGGTGTCCTTTTGCAATCGATCTGCCGTGAGCGTTTTCACTGATGTGAAGCGGCTGTTGATGGTTGCTCCAATTAACTTGAGACAAGCGGCAATCGAAGACGCGTTTACCCGGCTGTTTCGACGGTAAAGAATTGCCGAGCAACGCATGCCGAATAAACGGGAAGGCGGCTTGCGGTCAGTGGGGGGCGAAAGTCCATGTACATACTGGGTATCAACGCGTATCACGCAGGGGCAGCGGCTTGCTTGATCAAGGACGGGGATTTAGTGGCTGCGGCGGAAGAGGAACGCTTCAACCGGGTCAAATATTGCGCCGACTTTCCGATCAAGGCCATCAACTACTGCCTGAGCGAGGCTGGAATCACGCCTTATGATTTGGATCATATCGGCTTCTCAAAAGACCCGGCGGCGAACCTGCGGAAAAAGTTAGTCTTCACGATGCTCCGGCGCCCGAGCCTGCGCCTGATTCAGGAAAGGCTCGCGCACATGAGCGCAGTGCGCGACGGACGCCGGACTTTTGCCGCCTTAATGGGGGCTGAGCCGGGGGCGCTGCGGGCTCAGTTCCATCACGTCGAGCACCATCGTGCCCATCTAGCGAGCGCGTTTTTGGTCTCGCCGTTCAAGGAGGCGGCGCTGCTTTCTATCGACGGCTTTGGTGATTTCGTCAGCACCATGACGGGTGTGGGGCGTGAAAATCGAATCGAGCTGCTCAGCAGCGTCAACTATCCTCATTCGCTCGGAATCTTTTTCACCGCCGTTACGCAGTGGCTAGGCTTCACGAAGTTTGGCGATGAGGGAAAAATTCAAGGCTTGGCCGGATACGGAAAGCCGATCTTTGCTGATCGGCTGCGGCGGCTGGTGAGACTGCAGGCGGACGGCAGCTTCGAACTGGACCTTGACTATTTTATTCATTGGGCTGAAGGCGTGGAGATGACATGGGCGGGCGGTACGCCGTCGCTCGGGACAATCTATTCGCAGCAATTCGTTGACCATTTCGGGCCGCCGCGAATGCCGGGCACCGAACTGACACCCCTTTACGTCAATATGGCGGCGTCACTGCAAACGGTGTTGGAAGAGGCCGAGATGCACATCGTACGGCGACTCCATCAGAGTACCGGGCAACAGGCGCTATGCATGGCTGGTGGTGTCGCACTCAACAGCAGCTTCAATGGGAAGATTCTGCTGCAGAGTGGTTTTACCGACGTATTCATTCAACCAGCGGCCAACGATGCGGGTACGGCGCTGGGAGTTGCGTATTACATCTACAATCAGATCCTTGATCGGCCGCGCGAGTTTGTGATGCGTGATGCGTACACCGGGCCGTCCTTCGACAACGGTGTGATAGAGCGTACGCTGAAAAGTTGTGCCGCAACTTATGAAATGGTCGATGATGATGTCCTTGCGCGGCGAGCAGCGGAGTTGGTAGCCGAGGGTAAGGTCGTCGGATGGTTCCAAGGCCGGATGGAATGGGGGCCGCGGGCTTTGGGGAATCGAAGTATTGTTGCCGATCCACGGCGGCCGGATATGAAGGATGTGCTGAACGCGAGGATTAAGTATCGCGAGCCGTTCCGGCCTTTTGCCCCGTCGGTCCTCGCCGAATCAGTGGGAGATTATTTCGAGCAGAGCTATCCCGATCCGTTTATGACCAAGGTCTACGCAGTGCGCGCGAATCAGCGTGAAGGGCTTGCTGCGGTCACGCACGTGGACGGAACCGGGCGGCTACAAACGGTCGAGCAGAAAGCCAATCCGCGCTACTGGCAGCTAATCAACGAGTTCAAAGAGCTGACCGGGACCGGAGTGGTGCTCAACACCTCGTTTAACGAAAACGAGCCGATTGTATGCCGTCCAGAGGAGGCGATCAGTTGTTTTCAGCGGACGCGAATGGATGCGCTAGTGATTGGCAACTATCTACTAAGCAAATGACGGCGTTAGTCGGGCGGGAGACGGGTCGAAGCCTCTGCCTCGCATAGGACGCGGGCGGCGTCGAGGGCGTCGCGGTTTCCGACCAACGCGAGCGTATCACCAGGGCGCAGTACTTCGCTTTCCTCGGGAATGATCACAGCACCGTCGCGTGAAAGCGCTACTACGGCGGCGCCCGGTGGCAGATTCAAATCGGCGAGGCGCTTGCCAATAATGCTGGCGTTTGCGGGCACGCGAACCGGTGTGAGCGGCGAACGCGATTGAGTGGGCGCTGAAGCAGAATGAGCACCGATCGCGTCAGATGTTCCGCGCAGTGTTAGGTCAGCCGATCCGTCCTGGATTTTGGGGAGCCGCATCGCGGTTAGGTTACGTGAGACTTCTTCGAGATGATGTTGAATGGCGCGGGCGCTGCGCCAGATCATCGTGGCAATAATCGCGACGGCCGTTAAAAGCATCGCGAGGGTCTCAGCAGGCTGCACGAATGGAACGATCGCGGCGAGAAGCAGAAGGACAGTTGCAAAGATAATCGCTAGTTCCAGAACGTGAGTGAGAACATAGGTTGCGCTGGCGCCATCAGCAAAGTGATTACTCATTGCGAACTCGGGGGCGACCGCTTGTGAAATACGGCGCGCACCGCGCCAGATTCCGATGCCGGGGAGAATCGACATCGTGATTGCCAAGGCGCGTACAACAATTGCCGCAGCCGGTTTGCTGAGACCGATGTCGGCTGCGGCAAGCAGGTCGAGACGAACCCAGGTGAATTCATAAATCGCAGTGATAGCGACTGCGCTTGCGAAGCTGACGGAAATCAAGGCGACTCCAAATCCCAGTCGGGCGCGCCAAGGCCGCGCTCGCGCGCGTTCAATCCAGGCTGCGTAAAGGGATTGGGTCAGAAGTAGTGGCCGTGGCTGGTGCGCCTCGACGAAACGGCCGAAGCGATCAGAGGCGCGAATCAAGAAAGGCGTCATGAAGGTGGTGATGGCGGCGACGCCGATGGCGAGCGAATAGAGATAGTCATGGGTGGCGCCACGGGTGAGGCCGACGCCTGCGATGATGAAGGAGAACTCACCAATTTGCGCCATCGCGAGGCCAGCGCGCACGGCGGTGCGCGTATCGGTGCCGCTCAAGATCGCACCAGCGGCAACGCCAATCAGTTTGCCGATGAGCACTGCGGCGATGAGGGCGAGCAGCGCAGGCCATAGGGTCAAGAGCACTTTCGGGTCAAGCATCATGCCGACCGAGACGAAGAAGACCGCGCCGAAAATATCACGCAATGGTGCAACAAGTTCTTCGATCTCGTGGGCATGGCCGGACTCTGCGACCAGCACGCCGGCCAAGAAGGCGCCCAGTGCAACCGAATAGCCCGCCATCTCATCGATCATGGCGAAGGCGAAGCATATGCCGACGCTGGCGACGACGAGAGTCTCTTTACGTTTGAATCGCGAAATCAGGCGAATCACGCGTGGGACGATCAGGAAGCCCCCGGCAGTCGTCGCGACGAGAAACAGAGTGAGTTCGCCGACGGTGATTTCGATCGTCCTGGCAGACAGTCCGGCACCGGTCGCGATCGCAGTCAGGATGGCAAGCAGGATAACGGCGACGAGGTCTTCAAAAAGCGCAACGCCGAAGACCAAGTCGCTGAGCCGCTTATCGACCTGCTCCTCGGCAAAGGCTTTGGCGATAATTGTGGTACTGGAGATGGCGATCATCGCTCCGGCGAAGAGGCTTTCGATCACGCTCCAGCCGAATGCCTGGCCCACGACAAAGCCGAGCCAAATCAGGAGACCTACCTGGACCACCGTGATAAAGCCGGCGGTGGGCAAGAGCCGGATGAGCGATCGGAGGCGGAATTCAAGCCCGATCGCGAACATCAGGAGGATGACGCCGAGACCTGAAAGCTGTTCGATGCGATCGTGGCTGACAAAAATCGGAATCGGCAGATGCGGGCCAACGATCATCCCGGCAACGAGATAGCCGACGACTACCGGCTGACGTAGGGCCTGGAATATCACCGTGGTGACCGCGGCGACGCATAGCACTAACGCCAAATCGTCGAGAAAATTATTGCTGACAAGAGCAGTCATGAGAGATGAAACATGAAAATCACGGAGCGGTGTTCACAGAATAGCTCCGCTGAGTGAACGCGGATCGCGAATGGTCCAGCGGCCGGACTCAACCTGGTGGAAGAAATCGTCAAGGAACTGATGGAACAGATCAGGCTCCTCGAGATTGACCGCATGCCCGGTGCGCGGCAGCACGACCAGCGCCGAGGTTGGGATCGTGCGTTTGAGCATCAGCGTTGGCTCGAGGCAAGGCTCGTCCTCGTCACCGGTCATCAGCAACACCGGCAGCGTCATTTGCTTGAGGGCGTCTCTGAGATCGTAGAGAGAGGGACGGCGCTTCTGGACGCCGCGCAACGTCAGCGCGGAACCAAACGCGGAATGTTCGGCGAGCATCGTTTGGAACTCGTTCCATCCGCGCGGATCCTTGTTCTGCAATTGCACGCGAGTACTGCCGAGGGCATAGCGTTCGGCGGCTTGCGCCATCGGGGTGGTGGTGAAGCGCTCGGCCGCTGCCGCCGATTCGCTTTGGAACTGCTCACGCCGGGCAGGTTCGGCGCCATAGCCGCAACCGGCCACTACTAGTGAACGCACCTCTGTGGGATAGGCCAGACCGTAATGGAGCGTAGCAAAGGCGCCCATCGAGATACCGACTACGTGTGGGCGATCGAGCTTCAAGGCAGCGGCGATGGCGCGGATATCGTCGCGGGCGCGAGCTTGTGAATACTTTTCGGGATCGTCTGGAACGTCCGATGGCGGGTAGCCCCGGGCGTTGAACGCGACGCATTGGTAGCGCCGCGAGAAATAGCGAAGCTGAGCTTCATAGCTGCGCGCGTCCCCGGCAAATTCGTGAACGAAAATTATCGGCTGGCCGACGCCGGCCTCTTCGTAGTGAAGCTTTACGCCATCGTCGGTAGTGATATGCGGCATGTATTTCCTCGATAAGCCGAATCGTCATGGCGGATCCGAGTTTATAGTGCAGACGAGTCCAAAACGGCCTATTTAGTATCGCGTTTGTAAGCTACGGGGAAATGAGGGCGGAGCGGCCTTTGCTCCCCATCCGGACACCGATCTTTTTCAGAAAGCCGGCGGGCAGTTCGGCTCCGATTAGGGCGAAGATCAATTCGTTGGCGAGTTCGATCGGAGTACTGAGGAGCGGACCAGTGGCGCGCGCACCTGAAGCCAGTTGAACTGGCGACAGAACCACTTTGTCTGGGCGAATCGCTGTCAGGGCCGTCGCCGGATACATGGTTATACGATGAGCTCGCTGCAACTCGACGATCTTTTCAACGTTTTCCCGCGAGACGTTGGTGAGCACGGGCGAGCGGAACGAATAAGTCACGCGATTGCCGAGCCGTGGATCGGCGAGAGCTTGGGCGACTTCGGCGCCAGCGTTGCCGCCACCGACGACGAGAATTTCGCGGCCGTGGTACTCGTCGGCGTCGATCAGCATGTAATGAACGCGGCCGGGTTCGTCGCCTGGGATGTTCAGATGGCGCGGGTTGCCGCGCACACCAATCGCGAGCACCACGCAGCGGGCCTTGAAGACGTCGCGGCGCGCGGTGACCAGGCGAAAGAGATCAGGTTCGCGAGCGATGTCGGCCACCTCCTGGCGGTCGTTGATAGTGAGCTTGAGCTGGGCGATGATCCGTTCCCATTCGCGGATAAGTTCTTCGCGAGAATTGTCACCTTCGAGAAAGAAGGTGCCGTATTCCTCGATATCAATCGGCGTGGCCTGCACGAATTTCGCGCGCGGATAAGCGCGAAGGGTGCTAGCGGGAGTCATTTTCTCAAGAGTGACGTACTTAAGCCCCATCACTTGAGCGGTAGCGGTGGCGCCGAGGCCTGCGGGACCACAGCCGACAATCGCGACGTCATAAACATCGGGCTGGACGGGGAGGCGGAGCTGTTTCAGTTCGGCGGCGATCGCTTCAATCACCTGACGTCCCGAGCGCATCGCGAGGTTGATTGATGCGGTGCCGGCCGCCTCGCCGATGAGATAAAGACGCCTGACACTGGTCTGGTAGGTGTCGTCAATTAGCGGGACTTCATGGGCAGGCTGTGGCGCGACTTCGATCATCACTTCGCCAGCCGCGACTTTAGACGGTACCAGCATCGGAAGGACGAGAAAGCCGAGGCTCGCGGCGAACACGCCGATGGTCCCGAGCCACCAGGGTGACATCCGAACAGGCGAAAAATGGAGTCTGCTATTGGAACTGAGTGAGGGCCAGTAGAGGGTCAAATGGAGGTTGCGCGGCTGATTCGGCGGAAACTTTGGGGCTGGAACGTGGAAGTCGTTGGCGAGGACAACGCCGTGGTGATGGAAGGGATGGCAATCCCCGCAGGCGACAACGCGATCGTCGCCGGGCGCGGAAGATATGTCAGTGGCGAGAGCATTGCCTACGGCGAGCCATCCGACGAATGCGTGATCGTCAACTAGTGCGGCGGACGTCAGAACGGCAGACTGAATCGCGCCGCGGAACGATGACGAATTGAACAATGCTTGAGTCGAACGGTTCGCCGCTGGCGGCGGACTCTGGTGGGCGTGGCAGGTGAAACATTGCGCGACGCTCAGGGAAGCGTCGTCGTCGGGTGCGATGCTAGCTGGGATCGTCGCATGACAAGTAATGCATTGCGACGCGAGATGGCCCGGTGAATGGACGAAGACTGCGTTAATATGAAAAACACGTGCGGAATAGGGCAGAATAACTGGATCAGTTCCGACCGACGCGGGGAGTTTGAGGAACGAATCCTGCGGCGCGATATGGCATCCCGCGCCCGTGCATGAACTCCACCGAAAACTCATCGAGTCCTTCTGTGGCGGCGTCACAGCATTGACGATATGGCACGAGGTGCAGGCAAAGCCTCCTGGCCGTGCCGGATAATGGCTTTCGATCAGTGCCTTATGCAGCTTGTGATTAAACGGCTCGGTGAAGTTATTGGCGGGAGGATCGGGCCGCGTTACGGATGCGGCCACATGTTCGTCGACGGCCCGGATCGAGGGATGATGATGGCACCAGGTGCAGGCGAAGGAGGCCGCGGCTGAGATATCGACGATCCGTCCCTGATGTTCGCTGTGGCAGCTAAGGCAGGCGAGGTAGTTATTTTTGTCGAGCATCAATTGTCGGCCAGGCGGGACGGACGTCAGCTCGTCACTCATATCCATTGCGCCGTGCGGATTGACGTCGCTGATATCGCCGTGACAGACGATGCATCGCTGACTGACAGGGCCGTGCCATGCGCGATGGCATGAGCCACATTCACCTTCGAGCTGCGCATGGGCTGCGATTACGCGGCCAGGCTGATAACTGGTGCGCGGTGCGAGCATCAATGCCGTGAAGAGGATCGCGGCGACGCCGATTATCCAGCCAAGCCGCCGCATCATACACCCGCGAAATAGAGCACGCCGGCGACGTGGCAGATGACCATCACAGAGACGATCATGAAAAGCCCGATATGGAAGCGTAGCCAGCTTTTGCCGAAACGAAGATTGAATCGATTTTGCTCGAGACGGATCTTGCGCTGGGCGATATCAAGCAGGGCGTCATAGGCCGGCTGATCGGGACCTAGCACTGACCCTGCCTGCCGTGCGGCCATTGCCAGAGATAGGGCTGGATCGGTCCGCATGAAAGTGCCAAAGAAAAATCGATAGCCTGGATGGGCGCGAGTGAGCAGCGGACGGATATTGGCAAGATAGGCACGAACCAACGTCTCGGAATGGCCAAGCACGGATTCCTCGGCCTCAACGTAGAGCTGGCGCATCCGCTGGTCGATGTCCTGCTGGCGGACTTCCTGAGCGCCGCGCAGGAGCATTTCGTGAGGCAAGATGGTTTGAAGGGTCAACCCGAGGGCGCCGGTTGCGACCAAGAGGAGAAGCGCGGCCTTCAAGACGCTTTCCAGCGGCGTGGAGGGACCCGCCTCTGAATGCCACCAGAACGGCAGCAGCATCAATGCGCCAGCCGTAACGTGGACGACGCGCCAGCTTTCAAGCCGATCTAAGTTCACGAGACGGCACGCAATTGCTTGAGGCATCAGTGCGGCGGCACGAAGCCACCGAGCGGAGATCCATAGATTACGTTTGCGGACGTAATAGAGGAGGGCGATCAGCATTACGACGAGGGTCGCGATGCCGGTGCGGTACGAGCCGAAGCGGGCTGGGAAGTCAGGGGTTAGCTCGTGGACGATGAATACGACCAAGCCGGCCAGTGTCGCCGACATCGTCGCTGAGCCGAGCGGTGTGGCATGCCGCCGGTCAGCGGCCTCGCCGAGTTGATCCCTCACTCGTCGTGTTCTTCTAATCCGGCCGCCGTGATCCTTGCGGGTTATTTAGTCGCTGCCGCCGCGAGCCTTACGCACGCGGGAACCTTCACTAATCGCGCCGGTTTGTTGAAACAGCTTTGCCGGGTCGATGCGTATAGCGGCTCCAGTAGGACAATTATGCACACATCCCATGAACGGCAGGCCGTCGCAAAGGTCGCATTTGATCGGAAAGGCGGCGGGAGTGTGTTGTTCCGTCCCGGCTGGCATTGTGAGTGACTTTTGGCTGGCTGGCCGGCCGCCGAAAAGTCGTTGCCACCATGACGTATCGGTATCGTGTCCGGCGATTGGATAAGGCCGGAAAAAATTTGGATCGCCCATAACGTGAGCCTTGCGCGCCTGGGCCTGGTCGAAGGTCGGCGAGTCTATCATTGCGATGTTGTCGTAAGGACAGGCAATAGCGCAATTGCCACATCCGATACACATATCGTAGTCGAAATAGATTTCACCTTCGGGGCGCCGCTTGATCGAACCCGTGGGGCAACTGTTCATGCATTTCGGATCGTCGCAATGGCGGCAGGCGCTCGGTATTAGATATTTACCAATCTGGATGCCGTTGCGAATCAGGCGGCTCTTGCCATGCAGTGATTCGCAGGCCTGGACACACTGATCGCACTTGATACAGAGATCAAGGTCCATGACAAGCAGGGCGTCGGCCTGGATTACGCCAAGCTGGCCGCTGCGCTCAAGTTCGGCCGAGAGTTCGGGCGTGATGCGCCTTTCCTGTTCATGGCGTTGATCGATAACCTTGCGCACCTGCTTGAGGATTTGTGGGTATTCGCGGCAAAGCTCATAGAAATCATCGCGCTTGATTCTGATTAACTCGCATTTGCCGGCGGTCAATACAGTTGCCCAGCGGACGCCCGTTTCGAAGAGCGCCATCTCGCCGAAATACTCGCCTGCGCGGAGATAAGCCAGCACGCGATGGGAGCCGTCGTCGTTTTCGCGAATTACTTGGACAAAGCCGTCGCGAACAATATACAGTGCGTCGCCCGGCTCACCTTGAGTGACTAAAGGCACCCCGCGAAGCTCGTGGCGGATCACTTCGCATTTGGGTGCGAGCTGATTCACGAAGTTGGTTGGGACACCGCGGAAGAGTTCGAGATTGATCGCAGTGGCCTTCACCGCCAAATCGCGATAACGATCGGCGATTAGGGTGCGAGCCTCGGGATTGATCTCAATATACTTGAGGGCGTAGCGCGGGACGTAAAAGATTTCGGCAGAGCCACGCGCGACCACATCCACTGACCGAGGCAGGCCGCCGATCGCACCAAGCTCACCGTAGAAATCACCCTGCTGGAGCTGGAGCAAAACGCCGCGCCCGAGTGCTTCGACCTCGTCGACGAGATTGACACCTCCGCTTAGTACGAAACAGAGGTCGAGTTCATATTCACCTTTGCGGCAGATAGTTTCGGCATCGTTGAACGTGCGGACACAGAGTCCCGGTTCGCGCTCGTAGGCGGCTAGAAATGAGTCGCGCTGTTCATCCGTAAAGGTGCGAAAGACAGCAAGCGGATGGAGCCGCTGCCAAAGAATCCACGGGGGCAATTTGTCGTTGGCGGGTTCCTCCGGCACAAAGTTAGTAGGCCTTGCCGTGTGCAGTATGTCAATCGGCGACGCTGTAGACATTTGATAAGGTTAGGCTTAGATTTGAAAATGAAACTGTCCGGACGCAGTCTCAGCTTTAACCCGCAGGGTTTTTCTGTCTCGCGCGCTTCCCGGAAAATCGAAGGAGGGGCTTTGATGCCCACTAAATTGTACGTAGGTAATTTGGCCTACTCGGTTACCAATGAGGACCTGGAAGGTTTGTTCTCCCAGGCCGGCAAGGTCGACAGTGCCGTCGTGGTAGTCGACAAGTTCTCGGGTCAGTCGCGCGGGTTCGGTTTCGTCGAAATGGCAGACTCCAATGACGCTGCCAGAGCGATCGAAGAATTCAACGATACTGAGCTGAAGGGGCGGAATATTCGCGTCAATGAGGCACGTCCGCGTGAAGGCGGCGGCGGTGGCGGTCCTCGAGGCGGCGGTGGAGGGGGCGGCGGTCGTGATCGTCGCGGTGGCGGCCGCAATGGTGGTGGCAGTGGCGGCGGTGGAGGGGGCGGCGGCAATCGCCGCTGGTAGTTTAACCAAGCGGAATTTAGAGGGCGGACGCGTGAAAGCATCCGCCTTTTTCATTTTCGGCGGCTGTCCGTGGCCGGTCATATATCAACGCATGCGGGCGAACCAAGAGCGAGCTAAATTATCAAGCCCGCGTGATCGATCCGGACTCGCTAGTCCATGAATGTATCTTCGACAACGGCCTCGACCGATCAGGGGACAGTTTACGGCGGCGACTTTTATGCCGCAATGCGGTTGCCGCAATTTCAAACGCTTTGCTATAGCTGGAATCCGGCTGTTATCCGATGCAGCGAGACAGACCAGGAGAATTGCGTAGTGTTAAGCCCGACTGAACAGATTGAACATCTCAAACTAGCCGCGAGTTTTGCCGGTCTCGAAATGGCGGAACCGGTGCTGCCGGAGTCCCATCATACAGTGGTGGGTAAGATGCGCTTTCATTACCTCGATTGGGGTAATGCGATTCGCCCGCCGATTTTGTTCCTGCATGGCGGCGGCCTAAACGCTCATACGTGGGACCTGGTCTGCCTGATGCTTCGCGATAGTTTCCACTGCGTCGCGCTCGATCAACGCGGGCACGGCGATAGCGAATGGGAGCCGACGGCGAACTATAGTTTCGAGTCGCAGGTTCAGGACGTGGCGGGATTCGTCGAGAAGCTGAAGCTTCATCGGCCACTGGTCGTGGGTCATTCGATGGGCGGCTTCGCGGCGATGGGTTACTCGATTGAGCATGCGCCGACGATGGCGGGGCTGGTGCTGGTAGATATCGCACCGGAGCTAGAGTTCACGGGATCGTCGCGCATCCGGCAGTTCATCACGCAGGATCGCGAACTCGATTCTGTCGATGCGTTTATCGAGAAGGCGATGAGCTTCAATCCGCGGCGTAACCGGGAGCTCTTGCGGCGGAGCTTGATGCACAATCTGCGGCAACTACCTAGCGGACGATGGACTTGGAAACACGATCCCAATCGCATGTCGGGCGATTTCGAGAAAGAGCGCAAGGCCCGTGTGGAACATATCAATAGCAGCGCTGGGAAGATCACTTGTCCCGTCTTGGTGCTGCGCGGTGACCGCAGTGATGTATTGACGGACGCAGCAGCGCAACAGTTCGCGTCGGCAGTGCCAAACGGTCGGTGGCTAAGGGTACCGAACGCTGGTCACACGATTCAGGGTGATAATCCGCGTGGATTGCTCGAAGCGCTGTGGCCATTCATTCGCGAAGTTGGGCTGTAAAGCGATTGCTCGACTGAGTAATGCCCGGGCGCCGGAGCGATAATTCACTCCGGCGCCCGATCATTTCAGCAATGCGTTAGCGATTAAATGATGATCAATATGGTGCGTTGTGCAGCACGCCCTGACTTTCGAGATCGCGGACGCGACCGGTGGAATAACCAAGAAACTTTGTTAGTACCTCTTCGTTGTGCTCACCGAGCATCGGCGCTTCGAGAGTGAGGCGTTCGGGAAACTCCGAGAAACGCAGCGCGAACCCGGGCACGTCAAAATCGCCGAGGATGCGGTCATGGACGGTGCGAATCGTACCACGTCCACGCAGATGGGGATGCTGCCGCGCCTCGGCTACGGAAAGGATCGGTGCACATGGCACGCGATATTCGCGAATCGGCGCCATGACGGCTTCGTCATTAGGCTGGGCCTGCAACCACGATTCAATTTCACTGACTAATTCCTTGAGATTCTTTAAACGATCACCGTTGGTGACAAAGCGAGGGTCTTGCGCGAGCTCCGCCTTGCCCATCGCCTTGCATAGATTCGCGAAATGATGTTGCAAGGCGGCGATGATCACAAAGTCGCGCTTGTTGCCACGAAAGACACCGCATGGAACCGCGTACCACGAATGTGCCCCGGAACGAGTCGGATTGATCTTGCCATTACTGAGGCTATTCATCTGCACGCCAGCCTCGTGATAATGAGCGTAAGTATCGAGTAGCGAAATATCGAGATGCTGACCGCGTCCGGTGCGCTGGCAGTAGAGCAGAGCGGCGCAGATCGCACCCATCGCATGCGCTCCTGTGCTGACGTCGCCGATCGCGATCATTGGAATCTGCGGCGGACCGTCAGACTCACCGCCCATCGAAGTGATACCGGCGTAGGCCGCGCCGAGATAATCGAAGCCGGGTTCATTCGCGAGAGGACCGGTTTGGCCGAATGCTGAAATTGAGCACATCACGATTTTCGGATTGATTGCGCTGACGGTTGCGTAATCGAGCCCGAGCCGAGCAATCACGCCGGGCGCGTAGTTCTGAACCAGCACATCGATATGCGGTAGCAGTCCCTTGATAATCGCGAGGCCCTCGGGATGTTTCACATCGAGGCAAATATCTCTCTTGCCGCGATTGTGCTGAACGAAATAACCACTGCGGCCCTTGACCAATACACCACCGAGACGCGCGGGATCGCCGGCGGGCGGAAGCTCAACTTTGATAACATCAGCGCCCATTTCCGCGAGCATCAGCGTAGTCGTTGGTCCCGCAACGACCTGGCTGAAATCCAGTACGCGATAGCCGTCGAGCACGTGTTTGAGATTGTCCCCAGACATGCAATTTGACCTCCATAAAGAGGGCAAGAACTGACGCCCACACGGTCTCTATAGCACTGTCTGCCACGAAGCGGTTGCACCCGTGCATGGTTTGCTGAGGGCGGGCGAGAAAAGATCACCCGACGCCCGATTGCGAGCCCTGGGACCGGCGTGCCGGACAGTTAGAGGAGGGCGTCGCCGGGGCGGGGATCGAGGCCCATCAGGACGCGACCAGCAGTCTCGTAGATTTTCGGGGAATTCATCGTGTGCTGATTGATCGTATGGAGATCGCGCAGTGCGCGATCGAGCGGACCCGACGCATATACGGCCGCGCCACCGTAGGCCTTGTAGAGTAGCTCTACAGCCGACAGGCAGTTTGCGTGTCCCTGCAAAACCGCCAGTCGGTAACGCGCGCGCTGTTGAATGGTCAAACGATCACCAGCGACGAGCGTATTCCAGATATCATCGAGACGATCGTAGATGTAGGTGCGGGCGCCTGCGACCAACGCTTCAGCCTGTCCGACCGCGGATTGGACGTGCGGCTCATCACAGAGCAAGGTTTTGCGTCCGGTGAGCATCCCGGAGGTTACGAGCTTTTTGCGCGCTAATTCCATAAACGAATCGATAGCGGCGCGGGCGATACCAATCGTGATGCCGGGCAACTTGTAACCGAAGAGCATTGGGAAAGCGTAGAGCGGACCGGGGCGGCGAATCTGTCGGGGCGGAAAATCCGACACGCGCTCGGCGGGAACGAAGACGTCTGACGCCGCGAAATCGTTGCTGCCGCTGCCCCGTAGGCCGGTGGTATGCCAAGTGTCGAGGATTTCGCCGGAGCTAATCGGGAGCATGCACATCAGATGCTGCTGACGATCGCGCTCGTCGAGAATAGGATTGCCCGCACTGTCAGACAGTGCGCAGGTAAGACCGATCCATTCGCAATGCTGGCAACCGCTGGCGAACGGCCAGCGGCCAGTCACGCGATAGCCGCCATCAACTTTAACAGCGCGGCCGGTGAAGATGAGGCTTGCGGCGGTGGGCGCGTCGAGGTCCTGATACATTTCGTGCGCGACGTCCTGATCAATGAAGGCGCCGAGGTAGCCGCCGTCGATGTTGATCATCGCACACCATCCGACGGAGCCGTCGGCGTAGGCGAGTTCTTCGATCACGCGCACCTGGTCGGGCAAGGAGAGTTCGGGGCCGCCCCAGGAGCGTGGATGGGCCATGCGAAAGATGCCAGCTTCCTTCATCGCATGAACGATCGCGGGTGTCAGGCGGCGGCCTTGTTCGATCGCGTTCGCAGCCGCGCGGATCTGTGGCGCCAATGCTTTGGCAGCGACCAGAGTGCGTGCCGCCTCGTCCTCGCTACTGTCGATGCTCATGCCGTTTCCTCCACGTGAGGAGATCAGGGATTCGTGATCGCGCTGCGAGCCGCGCTTTGGCGGTTACGACTCAATCGCGCGTAACGCGGTGGGCGTTCTGCGCGCTTCGCGCAACGCGACGATACGGTCGAGGATCAGATCGGCGACTTCGTCTTTAAGGAGCTTAGGCGTGGTCTCGATTCGTCCATCGGTCGTCAGAATCGTTACGATATTGGTATCGACGGCGAATCCCGCGTCGGAGCGCGAAACGTCATTGCCGACGATCATATCGAGCTTTTTGCGATGAAGCTTGTCGAGAGCGTTGACTTCGAGGTCTTCGGTCTCGGCGGCGAAACCGATCATCAGGCGGTCGCCCTTCCGTTCAGCGAGATGGGGCAATTCGTCGGTGATGGGGGCCAAGTTGAGCTGCATGCCCTGATGATTTTTCTTAAGCTTATGCCCCGCCGGATGGCGCGGGCGAAAATCGGCGACGGCAGCCGCCATAATCAAAGCTGAGCACCAGGGGAAATGGCTGGCAGTAGTGTTAAGCATATCGGCTGCGCTGATGGTGCCGAAATGTTCGACGCCGTGTGGGGTCGCCACGGATGACGGTCCAGCGATCAGCTTGACCGACGCGCCGCGGCGCCATGCCGCTCGTGCGATTGCGAACCCCATCTTGCCGGTCGAGCGATTAGAGACGAAGCGGACTGGGTCGATAGGTTCTTGCGTAGGTCCCGCCGTAATCAGGATTCGTTCACCGGCCAAGTCTTGCGGCGTCAGCAGCCGTTCGAGTTCGTTGATGATGATCGGAGGATCGGCCAAACGGCCTTTACCCTCGTAGCCGCAAGCGAGGGCCCCATCGCCTGGTTCGATAATCGTGATGCCGCGCGAACGCAGCCGCGCGAGATTTTCGACGACGGTCGGATGGGCGTACATATGGACGTTCATCGCGGGCGCGAAAGCGATCGGGCATTGAGCGGCCAGCAAAACGGTTGTGACAATGTCGTCGGCAAGGCCATACGTGGCTTTGGCAATAACGTTGGCACTAGCCGGCGCGATCACGATTGCATCGGCGGTGTCGGCGAGCCGGATATGGCCGATTTCGGATTCCTGGGTGAGGCTGAAGGTATCGGTCGCAACCGGACTCAGGCTCAGCGTCTGGAGTGTCAAGGGTGTGATGAATTCAGTCGCATTGCGCGTCATCATCACCCGGACGCGGGCACCGCACGTAGTCAGGAGCCGCACCAGTTCAGCGGCTTTGTAGGCGGCGATACCGCCGCTGACGCCGACTACGATCGTTTTATCTTTTAGCGCAGCCATCGCAACCCGATTGTAGCGAGCGTCGCGTAAAAAAAGGAAGCGCTTCCTGAAACGCCAACCTCAGCTCTGAGGCTTAGTCAGAGCTGAGGCAGCAAGACTGGCCGTTCGGCCTCAGCGTTCGATCTCGCCAGAGATGAACTTTTCGACCCGATCGCGCGCGATGTCGTCGGCGATTTGACGGGGCGGATGCTTCATCGTATAGGCGGCAATCGAATACAACGGTCCGCCGATCTTGCGGTCACGCGCCAGTTTGAGGCATCGAATCGCATCGATAACGACACCGCCAGAGTTAGGTGAATCCTGTACCGACATACGCAATTCCAGTTCGATCGGAATGCCGGCGAAGCCCTCACCCTCGATGCGCAGAAAGCAGACTTTGTTGTCGTTTTGCCATGGGACGTAATCGGAGGGTCCGATATGCACGTCAATATCGGGCATCCGCTCGGGCAAGACGCTTTGCACCGCTTCGGTCTTAGATTTGCGTTTCGATCCGAGGCGCGAGCGATCGAGCATATTTAGAAAGTCAGTGTTGCCGCCGGTGTTAAGCTGATAAGTGTGGCGCAGCTTGATCCCACGATCGGCGAAGAGCTTCATGATGGTGCGGTGAAGAATGGTCGAGCCGAGCTGTGACTTGACGTCATCCCCCACCGCCGGAATACCGCGAGCGGTGAACTCGGCAGCCCATTTCTCGTCCGAGACGATAAAAACCGGCATACAGTTGAGCAGGCTGACGCCGGTCTCTAGGCAGGCGCGAGCATAGCGCTCGACGGCCTTCTGGCTGCCGACCGGCAGATAGCACAGCATCACCTCGGCGCCACTCTCGCGTAGGCGACGCTCGATGTCGACGGGCTTGTCCTTTGCCGCGATAAAGGTGCGTTCTGGTGGGTAAGAGGCCATGTGGGGCGCGATACCGTCATGGACTTCGCCCATATCGACGGTGACGCCATAGTCGGGCAGGTCGCGATAGATCGTGTGGGTGTTGTTGGGAAACGCGAAGCAGGCGTCTTCCACCGGCCGGCCCACCTTGCGAGCGTCGATATCGAAGGCGCAAGCGACTTCGATATCGTTAGGCAGATAGCCGCCAAGGTTATAATGCATTAGCCCGACCGGCTTTTGCTGATGGTCGACCGGTGCGCGCTTATAGAATTCAAGACCCTGGAGAATTGAGGAAGCGCAATTCCCTACCCCGACTATTGCAACCCGGATCTTCGACATGGTCCTCCCGATTTCAAGCGCAGCGGCTTGCCGATTTGCCTGCGCACGGCCGCCAAGCTCGGCCTTGTCCGTGAGCCTCTTTCCCGATTGCGGCGCCAACCATAGCCTGCTTAATTCAGCCGGATAAAGATCACTCGGACGCTAAGCTTTTATAGGAGCGGGGGGCGGAAGTAAATTAGACACCGAGTCGTAAACCCCGGTTAATCTTGCCTGAGGCCGGATATTAGGCCTGCTTCAATGACTTATCCACAGGCGCCGTCTAGGGGCTCACATATGTTCGATCACTTCGCGCGAGAAATCGTCGACGTATTCCTCGAAGCCATCTAGCGGTGGATTGAGGAAGACACCGCTCAAACCTGCCCGTTTGAGAGAGCGCAGGCGTTCGAGTACCTCCTCGCGTGGCGCGACCAGGGTGGTTGCAGCGATCGTCGCAGCGTTGACGAAGCGCTTCTCGCGTTCAGGGACAAAGGTGCAATGGCCATTATGGAGTTCGAGATAGCGCTCCTCAGGCGGTCCAGGAAGTTTCGCTATATATTCGGCGTAGGCGTCATAAACCTGGCGGGCGGCTGGAGGTAATGAGCGCGGTTTCGCATAACCGGCAGCGATGGCATGGAGGCAGGTGATCACCCACGGTCCGACCATTTGGACCACGCGCGGCGAATCGATTTTCTCGCCGGGCTTCAGCACGCAGATATGGCTCAGCGAAATGCAAGGCAATTTATTCGTGGGGGTACGTCCGGCCATCCGCGCGCCCTCCTCGGCATGGCGGAAAACTGCGGCGAGCCGTTCAGGCGTAAACACGCCTGTAGTGATAATGCCGTCGCCGAACTCACCGGCGAGTCCTAATGTCTTGGGTCCGTTGGCCGCAACATAGAGCGGGATTGGGTCGTCGAGGTTGATGAAGCGCAGGTCGCGATGAAGGTAGCGGATTTTACGGGTTAGCCCCTCCGTGCTGTAAAGCGCTTCGCCGCTTTTCAGCAAATCCCGGATGACCCGAGTCTGTTCGCGAAAGTCTGCGAACTTGACCGGCGGCAGGCCCATTACGCGCCGTCCGGTATGGCCGGTGCCGAAGCCAAGCATCACGCGGCCGGGAGCGATTTCATTGATGGTGGCGATAGAATGGACGGTGACGGGTGCTATGCGATTAGACGCGACCGATATACCCGTCGCCACCTGAATCTTGCTGGTGTTGACCGCTCCCAGAGCCATGCAGGCGTAGACGTCGCCCCAAATCATCTGCGAGTCTGGAAACCATGCGCGTTGGTAGCCACGCGCCTCAAGGCGTTTGGTATCGCTGATTGCGCGCTGCGGCTTGGTGAAAATGAGCGTACCGAATTCCATCAATCACTCCTGAGTAGCGGCCAGCGATCTACTGCGCGAGCTCGCATCTTCGAGGAATGCGATAGCTGTGCGCGAGACCAGCGTCCCGCGCACTATAGCCGAATCAAACTGGGCGGCGGTAACGTACGGGCTGGGGTTGGGGTGTCCCGCGTGTCGCAGTGACCGGGCGCCGATCGGCGTGGCGGGTGCGGCGGTGGGCGCGGGGACGCCGGTGCTCGCCGTCACGCATCAGATGCGTCGCTAGGCGGAGCAATGCAGGAGCAAGCCGGGGCCGCGGTAGTGATGGGTCAAAAGTGGCCATCCGGCGATCGAACTCGCCGATACCGATTTCGACGAAGCGCCGGAAGCTAATGGCATTGCCGAGCAGCCGCGACGGCGCCCAGATCACGAAGTCATTCGCAGGCTCTACGAATGGGCGGCTGAGCGCAATGCGCACGCCGGTACGCATGTGGCCGAATGTACTCAGGCCCAACCCGGCGATGCGGCGGACCATAACCAGCGGTTGCTGATGGAAGGGCGCGCGGCGCATCCGCAAGATCGTCCAATTGTGGAAGAAGATGACGTGGCGGGCTTCCTCAATCATCAGGTCTTCGAAGAGGGCGATTAGCGCGGCGGGCAGATATTGCGCTTGTGCGCCAATGCGGAACAGACCGAACGCAAGTAGCATGTTGTAAAGCTCACTGAAGCCGTTCCACATGTAACCCCATTCGGGACCGCGGCGGCGCTCGCCACGGAAGCGCTGAACTTTGATACCGTAACGTTGCATCAGGCTCTCGATCAGGCTGGCGGCCCGGCCTTTTTCATAAGCAAGCAGGGCGAGGGCTTCGCGGAGCGCATGATCGGCTTCGGCCTCCGCCATCCGGCGGGCGCGATCGGCGGCAATCTGTTCAGCGCGCAGCGCGTCGTTCCAGAACGGCATCGCGCGGATGCGGCTCGCGCTGACGCGATCGAGCTCAGGCCACTGGACGTCGCTGACCTCATAGCATTTGAAGCTATTGATGAAATGACGGCAGACTAGATCACGATGTTCGACACTTCCGTAACGCACTTCCAGCCCCCCACACCCGTATCGAATTGCCTCGCCGGTGGACGCGGCCGCCGCCGAGTGGATGGGATTTTTGCGAATAGCCGCGTGATGCGCCAGCCGATTTCTGCGGACACTGAATCAAAGGCGATACGGTCGATGGCTTGACGTCAGACGTGGCGGATGGCCAGATCGACGCGTGGCGGTTAATCCCTCGCGCAATGGCGCGCAGATGCTCACGGCGGGTGAGGCTGCGGCTGAACTCGGCGTCAAACTAGGGACTCTCTATGCTTACGTAAGCCGGGGTTGGCTCAAGAGCTATCGCCGCAAAGTTGGCCGTCAAGCGCTTTATCGCCGGTCGGAGGTCGAGGCTCTGCGCGGAGTCGGGACACCGGAGCGCGGTTTGCGGGCCCACAGCCTGCCCGATGCGTCGTCATGGGTTACGATCGCTCAGCCGCCGACCGATGGGTCGCCGTCGGGCGTAATCGTGGCAGAATCAGCGGTGAGTTCCATAGCGGACGGTGCGCTGGCCTATCGCGGCTATCTGATTGAGGAGCTGGTTGGCCGCGCCTCCTTCGAGGAGATTTGCTTGCTGCTGTGGAATGGCGAGCGGCCAGCGCCTGCCGAAGTCGAGCGTTTCAATGCCGAGATCGCTGCCATGACACTCCCGCCGGCTGCGGCTGCGGCACTAGCGGCGGTAGGTGAGGACGCATCGGCATTGCCGCGGCTCGAAGTGATGATTACGGCGATCGCGGCCGAGGAGCGCAAGCGTCAACAGCGCTCGCGGATTGATCAGGCGCAAGTGATCATTGGCTGTTTGCCCCTGGCGTTCGCGAGTGGCGCTGCGTCTCAGGTAGAAACTGCCACCCGGATTGGGCGCAACGGCAGACGCCATTATGGCGGAGTTGCCGCGCGAATGCTCGATGCGGTCCAGCGCGGGGATTACGCCGAAGTTGATCGCGAGGCGCTGGATCAGGTGCTGGTAGCATGCGCGGAGCATGAGCTTAACGCCTCAACATTTGCGGCGCGGGTGGTCGCGAGTACGGGCGCAGACCTCTACGCATGCGTAGTCGCGGGCCTGTGCTCACTTTCGGGTCCGATACATGGCGGCGCGTGTGATCGGATCGAGGAGATGTTAGCGAGCATCGAGGCCGGAGTGCGGGTCGAGCGCTGCGTCGCGGCGTTTCAAGAAAAGGAATCGCTGCCGCCTGGCTTTGGTCACGGTATCTATCCAAACGGTGATCCGCGCGCGGCGCTGCTCAAGAAAGTAGCGGTCGCTACCGCGCGCCGCCGCGGGCGCAGAATCTTCGAGATGGCGGTCAAGATTGAAGAGGCAGTGTGGAAGCGGCAACGGCTGCGCCCCAACCTCGATTTCTACCTGACCGTGTGTGTGCGTATGCTCGGGCTGCCGCATGGGATGCCTGCAGCGATCTTTGCACTGGGACGCTGTGCCGGATGGATCGCGCACAGCCTCGAGCAATACGCGGACAATCGCCTGATTCGACCACGGATGCGCTATCGCGGTTCCTCGATTCGCCATTGGTAGGGCGGAACATGGGAGACCGTGGTAGAGCTGACCGGCGGAGCCAGTCGCCTCGGAGTCAGGCGAGACCACGCCATTGAATCACACGGCTAAGCTGGAAGCGCGGCCTCGTACACCGGATCGCCGGCGATGCGGCTGTGCCACATCACCCGCGGCTCGTTCATGTCCCATGGCGTAGCGCGATGGAGCAAACAGCGGTTGTCCCATACCACCGCGTCACCCGGCTTCCAGTCATGGTAATAGATGCGAGGCGGCTGGCACGCTAGCGTCACCAATTCCCCGAGGAATTGCTCGGATTCGGCCTTATCCATACCAGGGATGTTGTGGGCATGGCGACCGATCACCAGCGATTTGCGGCCCGTCTCAGGATGAATTTTCACCAATGGCCGCAATGGTACCGGGCCGTTATGGAAACCGTAGCCATTGTAATCACTGCCCTGTTTCGGCTGATGGCCAAGCTTTGATTGGCTGTAGTACAACGAGTGATACGCGGCGAGTTTGTCCACTTTTTCGCGAGTGACCTGATCGAGAGCGTCGTAGGCAGCGCGCATATCGGCCCATCCGGTCTGGCCACCCGAGGCCGGTACAACGTCAGCTCTGAAGACCGCTCCTTTGGCCTGTACGGGCATGTAGGTACTGTCGCAATGCCAACCCATATTGCCCTTGAGGACTTTCATCATATCGCTGTTGTCGTCCTCAGTGATGACTGTGCCGTCGGCTCGGACGTTACTAAGCGCCGCCATCTCGAACTCAAGCGGGCCGAAGCGTTTGGCGAAGGCAATTTGCTCCCCGCGGTTCAGATACTGGCCCGGGAAGATCAATAAGGCGTAATTCAGCCAGGCCTTGTGGAGATCCGGCCACGTATCATCACCAAGCTCGGCTAGTCTCACTCCAGTTACCACTGCGCCGAAAGTCGCTCCGAGGGGTTCAATCGCGAGTACGGATCTCATGGTGCAGCCCTCCACGAATCAATCACATGCGGCTAAAGCTAAACTTATCGAGAGCGCAGCGATCGCGTCAAATTGGCGTCTGGCCGCCGAGGATGGTGATTCTCGCGTTTGGCCAGTGTTAGCATGATGTCCAGCATCGCATGTCAGGGCCTCTGCTTTTGACGACAAGGGCGCAACAGTCGTAATAAAGTGGGGGAGGCAGACGAATGAAGGCGATTGCCAAAACACGGCCCGAGCTGGGTATCGAGATTGTTGATGTTCCTGTGCCCAAACCGGGTACGGGTGAATTACTGGTAAAAGTCGCTGCATGCGGAATCTGTGGCTCCGATCTGCATATCTATTTGTGGGAACTAGGTGCCGAACGCGCGGTCGCGCGGATGCCCTCCGTGATCGGGCATGAGCCGGCGGGCGAAGTGGTTGAAGTAGGCGCGGGTGTCAAGGATTTCAAGGTTGGCGATCATGTCGCGCTCGATCCGTTTGGACCATGCGGACAATGCTCATCGTGCCTCGCAGGTCGTTTTAACTTTTGCGCGAGTCCGGGACGTCTCGGCGGTGCGTTCGCCGAATATGCAATCGCGCCGGTGCAGAATTCGTGGAAAGTGCCGAAGACGATGGACCTCGAAGTGGCTGCACTGCTCGAACCCTTCGCGACGGGACTGCATGCGGTCGAAGAATCATCGCTGAAGGCTGGCGACAGTGCCGTTATCGAAGGACCGGGACCGATAGGCTTATGCACCGCGATCGCCGCTCGGCAGGCCGGCTTGACGGATATCATCGTAACGGGTTTGGCGGCGGACCATGAGCGGCTCGCGCTCGCACGGAGTATGGGTTTCAAGACGGTATGCGCATCGGATCGCGACTGGATCGATCAGGTGCGCTCGATATTGCCGGACGGCGCCGATACGGTTTTCGATGCGGCCGGCTTCCTCGATTCGGTACGTCATTTAGTGAAACGCGGTGGTGAAGTCGTCGAGCTTGGATGGCCGGCCCGCGATATACCGAATACGGAAATGCGGTCGCTGTTTTTCCACGGCGTGAGAATTATCCCGTCGCGGGTGCGCGTGCCCGAGACCTGGCGCCGGGCGATTGCGATGGCGGCCGCGGACGCAATCGACTTAATGCCAATGGTGACGCATCGCTTTGATCTTGATCATGGAATCGAGGCGTTCGAGCTTCTGCGTAACAAGCAGGGTGTGAAGGCTCTGATTATGCCGCAACTCTGATTCGGCCCAGGAAATAGACGCGACCGTACAGAAGTAATCTATAATTGAGGAGCGCCGCCATAGGCGGCTTTCATAAATTTATTCGTGAGGTGAAAGCGCGATGCGCAACGGATTTAAAATCGTCGATACCGATTGCCATATGATGGAGCCGGAGTGGCTATGGGAGCGCTATATCGAAGACAGCTTCAAGGCGCAGGCGCCCAAGGTCGGACGAGCACCTGAATCGAACCGCCGAACGTTCCTCGTCGAGGGTGAATCGTTCGTGCGGGAGAAGGGCAAGTATCCGATGGCGGCGCCAGCGTTTTTCCGCGCGGTAGCGAAAGCAATGGAACGCTTCAATCGTGCGAAGGAATCCGGCTACAGTGCGCAGAGCCGCCTGCAAGACATGGACGAATTAGGCGTCGATGTCCAGGTTCTCTATCCCACTGTCGCGGGGCAAATGCTTGGGCGCCAGTTCCGCGACGAGAAGCTGCTAGCAGCCTGCTGCCGAGCTTATAACGATTGGGCGGCGGATTATACGTCGGCGGCGCCGGATCGCCTGAAATGGGCCGGTATCCTCCCGATGCAGAGCGTCGAAGAGGCGGTCAAAGAAGCCCAGCGGGCGGCGACCAAAGGATGTGTCAGTTACTACATGAGGCCGAATCCTGTGAGTGGCCGCACGTTGTGGCATGACGACTACCTGCCGCTGTGGAACGAGATAGAGCTTCTGGGCAAGCCTATCTCGACGCATGACTCGGCGTCATCGTCGGTGCCGTCATTCGGCGATCGTATGGATACTCACGTCAGTGGGCACATATTGTCGCACCCGTTTGAGGCGATGGCGGCGATGGCGGGCCTGATCTGGTACGGCATCTTCGAGAAATTCCCCGACCTCAAAGTCGTACACGTCGAGGCCGACGGTGGCTGGGTACCCTACTGGTTGCAGCGGATGGAGCAACATTGGGATTTCAGTGGCAACTCGGAGCATGAGTACCTGACCAAACGTCCTACTGAGTATTTCAAACACAACATTTGTGTGGCCTTCCGTGGCGACGAACCGACAATGAAGGCAGCGGTCGACCTGGTGGGTGATAACAACTTCACCTGGGATACTGATTATCCGCATCCGGATGGGACCTTCCCCTGGGGTATCGAGGCGATGATCAAGCAGCCGATCGCAGATGAGGCGAAGCGCAAGATTTTCTACGATAACGCAGCGCGCATGTTTAATTTGAATTGAGGGCGAAATCGGCGGCAGAGCTGACGGTCTGAGCACGCGGCCGGTGAGGCTTAAACATGGATTTCGAATTTACGCCTGAGCAGGAGGCCTTTCGCGCGGAAGTTCGCGCGTGGCTGGCTGCGAATCTGCCGCCGGAGTTGTGTATCGACGATCCGATGGATGAGCGGATCGCGCCCAATCGCGAAGTCTTTGAAAAGCGCCGCGAGTGGCAGCATAAGCTGGCCGACGCGGGATGGGTCGGGCTGTCGTGGCCGAAGGAATATGGCGGGCGCGAGTCGAGTTTGATGGAACAGGTCATCTTCGACGAGGAATATTTCAGGGGGCGCGCACCGATCCTACCTGGATATTCGGGTGTCGGACTGCTGGGGCCGACCCTGATGCAATGGGGAACGCTCGAGCAAAAGCACAAATATCTGCCGCGAATCCTGCCGGCCGCTGATGTCTGGTGCCAAGGCTATTCGGAGCCGGGCGCGGGGTCGGATCTGGCGAGCTTGCAGACACACGCGGAATTGAAGGGCGACTATTTCGTTATTAACGGGCAGAAGGTCTGGACCTCGGGCGCGCAATACGCCGATCGGATGTTCTTGCTGGCGCGAACTGATCCCGATGCACCGAAGCATCGAGGTATCAGCTATCTGATTATTGACGACATGAAATCGCCGGGGGTCGAGGTGCGGCCGCTGGTTGTGATGAATGGGCATCACCACTTCAACGAAGTCTTTTTCGACAACGTCCAGATTCCGAAGGAGAATATCGTTGGGCCGCTGAACGAAGGTTGGAAAGTCACGATGACGACGCTGGCCTTCGAACGCGGGATGGCCGGCGGCGGTAGTCATTCCGCGCAAGTTCGGCGGCTCGCGGAAATTGCTCGAGACATCAAGATTGATGGGCGCCCGGCGTGGGATCATGAATGGGTTCGGCAGGAACTGGCCAATTTTACGATCGAATGCGAGGCAGCAAAGTACACGAGACTGCGTTCATTGACGCGCCGCTTGAAGGGTTTGCCGCCCGGTCCGGAAGGGTCGACCCTGAAGCTGGTCGGTTCCGAATTAGGCGTGCGGATCGCCCGTTTCGTCAGTGAATTGCTTGGACCGTATGCGATCCTAAACGAGTCGGCCGAGGCTGTGCCAGACGCGCCGCGATGGTCGAATCGGCTCCTGAGTTCACGCCAATACACGATCGCGGGCGGCACCAGCGAGATTCAGCGTAATATTCTAGGCGAGCGGCAACTCGGGTTGCCAAAAGGCTAGCCAGAGATCTGTAGAATGGCTGACTCCTAAAGGCTCACTTATGGCCTTATAGTGACTATTCGATGCAGCGAAGTGTAGCCATCGGAAACAACAAGATTGCGAAAAGATCGTCCGCGACGCGATTCGATAGGCTACGGATCCGAGACCGGAGGGTCGCTGCTGCGCTCAAGATTCTTCCATGGCTGCGACTTTGCCTGTGAAATCAGTGGCTCGGCATCGGGCGATGCGGGGCGAACGGTGATCTCGCCCACCATGTTATCTAATTCATGCGAGGCACAGAAATAGCGGTAGCGGCCTGGAACCGTGAAAGTATGCCGGTAAGTTCCGCCAGGCATGATACCGCCGGAACTGAAGGAATCAACACCGCTGGGTATCAAAGAGTCGTCTGGTCTCGCTGCGCGCTTGGCGTCGTCGACGACGGAATGGCTGACTTGCCCGTTGTTGTGCCACTCGACCGTCTGACCAGCGGTAATCACAATACTGTCGGGCTGGTACATCGGCATATCATCGTTCATTTGGATGACTTTGACCGATCCTGAAGCCGGTTGAGTTATCGCGTTAGGTGGTTTGAGGAGGGTCTGCACTGAGATTGCCGCGATCTGGGCCTGTGTGGCGCTATCAGGTTCAGGAGTCCTCGGTGGTTGAGGCTTTGCTTCGGCAATCAGCGATCCGCCTGGCCCCGCGGGCAGCACGATAACCTGCCCGACCATGCCGTCCAATTCGTGAGACATGCAGAAATAGCGATAGCGGCCCGGAACAGTAAAAGTATGTTTAAAGCTAGCGCCGGGCATCACATTCCCTGAATTGAAGGTCGGGACGCCAGCGGGAATGAGCGCATCGCCCGGATTCGCCGCACGCTTGGCATCATCGACGACGGAATGGCTGACTTGGCCGTTGTTGTGCCACTCGACCGTCTGACCAGCCGTGATCACAATACTACTCGGCTGATATTCGGGATCTTCGTCGTTCATTTGGACGATTTTTGCCGGCTCGGCATCCGGCGATGACATCGAGCCGGGAGAGGCTATAGATGCCTGCCGCCCTTCAGCCGTGGCTTGCGCGGATGCCGTCTTGGCCAGCGGCAACAGGATCAGCAGAGCCGGGATGGCGCAGATAAGATGCGCTGCCCATCTCGTCGAAACCCCGGGTCCCCGTGCGGAGTTGATCGCGAGCGTGAACACTTCTGTCCCTAATATGCAAAATAAGCGCCTTCACCGCAATCGCTAAACCAGGCAGGTTTAACATCGGTAGTGATACGTTGAGAGCGGCGTAAGCGAAACGGCTCGCGAAAGGCCGTTTCGCGCCAGACTAGTGTTCGAAGGCGGTCAGCCGGCCAGCTTCGCGCGCAGGATTTCGTTAACCAGCTTGGGGTTGCCTTTACCGCCCATCGCCTTCATCACTTGACCGACGAAGAAGCCAAAGAGCTTGTCGCGGCCGCCACGGTATTCGGCGACTTTAGCTGATTCCGAGGCGAGCACTTTATCGATAGTGGCGCCGATCGCGGCTTCGTCTGAGACCTGCGCGAGGCCGAGTTCGGCGATAGTGGCGGCGGCGCCTTTGCCCGATTTATGCATTGCGCCGAAAGCGGTCTTGGCGGCGTTAAGGCTAATGGCAGCGGTTTCGACAGACTTCAGTAGGGTGCCGGTTTCCTCAGGGGATACGGTGAATTCGGTAATCGGTTTGCCGCTTTCGTTGACCAGGCGCAGCACCTCAGTCATTACCCAGTTAGCGGCAGCTCTGCGGTTGCTTAGTCCGGCTGCGAGCGTTCGCTCGAAATAAACAGCTAAATCTTTGTCCTCAGTCAGGACGTGAGCCTCATACTCATTCAGCCCGAAGTCGCGGAGATAATGTGTGCGCTTGGTACTCGCCAATTCAGGCATTGAGGCTTTGATCGCTTCGATCAGGTCGGGCGGAATGCGAAGCGGCGGAAGATCAGGCTCCGGGAAATAGCGATAGTCGTTAGCGAATTCCTTGGAACGCATCGGCCGCGTGATTTCTTTCACCGGGTCCCACAAATGAGTCTCTTGCGGCACACGCCCACCCGATTCAATTACGTCGATCTGGCGTTTGACCTCGTAGTCAATTGCCTTTTCGACGAAACGAAAGGAATTGAGATTTTTGATTTCAGTCTTGGTGCCGTATGTCGTTGAGCCTTTCGGCCGAACCGAGACGTTAACGTCGCAGCGCAAGCCACCCTCGGCCATCTTGGCGTCCGAGGCTTCGACATAACGAAGTGTCGAATGGAGTTCGCGCAGGTAGGCAACGGCTTCTTCGGCCGAGCGGATGTCAGGTTCGCTGACAATCTCGACGAGCGGCACGCCGGAGCGATTGAAGTCGACGAGGCTAGCACCCTCGACATGGATATTCTTGCCGGCGTCTTCTTCCATATGGATGCGCACCAGCCGGACACGCCGAGGCGAGCCATCTTCGCCCGGCGGTAGATCGATATAGCCACCTTTACACAGTGGCAATTCGTATTGACTAATCTGGTATGCCTTCGGCAGATCGGGATAGAAGTAACTCTTGCGATCGAAAATAGAATAAGGTGCGATTTCGCAATGCGCCGCTATACCCATCCGAATAGCCAATTCCACTGCGTGACGATTGAGGACGGGTAGCACACCCGGCATCGCCATACAGACCGGGCACACATTTTCATTGGGTCCCGCACCAAAAGCTGTGGAGCATCCACAGAAGAGCTTCGACTTGGTGAGCAGATGAGTATGGACTTCGAGTCCGATTACCGCTTCGTATGATTCAGCAGACATTGCCGCTTAACTCCTAGAGAATCGCCGCTTGGCGGGCGACTGCACCGGTTCGCTCGTAAGCATCGCCGGCCCGCAGGATAGCCTCTTCGTCGAAGGGCTGGCCGATTAACTGCAAGCCGATTGGCATACCCTTGGCGTCGCGGCCGCAGGGGATCGACATTCCTGGCAGACCTGCGAGATTAACTGAGATAGTCAGTATATCAGAAAGATACATCTGCAGCGGGTCGGAGAGCTTTTCCCCGAGTTTGAATGCGGTGGTTGGCGCGACTGGTGTGGCGATGATATCGCAGCTTTCAAAGGCTCGTTCGAAATCGCGCCGAATCAAGGTGCGTACTTTTTGGGCCTTCAAATAGTAAGCGTCGTAGTAGCCAGCTGAAAGTGCAAAAGTGCCGAGCATGATCCGCCGTTTGACTTCGGCGCCGAAACCGCGATCGCGCGTGCGATTATACAAATCAAGGGTGTTGTCGCTATCGACGCGCAGGCCGTAGCGCATCCCGTCGAAGCGTGCGAGATTGGCGCTAGCCTCGGCGGTGGCGATTAAGTAGTAAGCCGCAACGGCATAACTGGTATGCGGGAGCGAAACTTCGACCGTATGCGCACCAAGCGCTTTATAAGATTCGAGGGCGGCGCGGACGGCACGTTCGATATCCGGTTCCATCCCTTCGACGAAGAATTCCTTCGGCACGCCGATGCGCAGACCTTCGACGTCGCCGGTCAGCGCAGCTTCGTAATTCGGCACAGGCTTAGCGGAACAGGTGGAATCGCGCGGATCCAGTCCTGCGAGATCCTGCAAAAGAATCGCGGTATCGCGGACGGTTTTGCTGAACGGTCCCACTTGATCGAGCGAAGAGGCGTAGGCGATGATGCCATAGCGGCTGATGCGGCTATAGGTCGGCTTGAGACCAACGACGCCACAATAGGACGCGGGCAGGCGAATTGAACCGCCGGTATCGGTACCGAGCGCGGCCAGGCATTCGTCGGCGGCAACGGCCGCTGCAGACCCGCCGGAAGACCCGCCGGGCACGCGCTCGACATCGTGAGGGTTATGGGTTGGGCCGTAGGCCGAGTTTTCAGTCGAAGATCCCATCGCGAACTCGTCCATGTTGGCCTTGCCGACGAACACGGCGCCGTTGGCGCGGAGCCGAGCGATAGTGGTCGCATCGAAAGGCGGAACGAAGTTGTCGAGGATGCGGGAGGCGCAGGTCGTGCGCACGTCTCTTGTCAGGTAGACATCCTTGACGGCGATCGGTATGCCGCACAATGACGGCGCGTCACCGGACGCCAGGCGCCGATCGGCCGTGGCCGCCTGCTCGTTCGCTTCACGATTACAAACCGTAATGAAGGCGTTGATTTTGGGATCGACCAAAGCGATCCGTTCGAGACAAGCGCGCGTTAGTTCTAGCGCGGAGATCTCGCGCCGACGCAACAGGTCGCGAGCCTCAGCGACAGTAAGCCGGTTCAATTCAGAGGTCATTTGGATCCAGTCGTGACAGGTAGTTTTCGGTATTCAGATCGGGAAGCCAAACGAACGGCTTATGTCGTTCAATATGAAAGCTCCATGTGCCATTTCATTCGATAATGCGCGGGACCTTGAAGAAATTGTTGACCCTTGCTGGCGCGTTACGCAGCATTTCCTCGGGGGCTGGACGATTCGTCACTTCATCGTTGCGCATCGGAGTGCCAGCCTCGCCGACCTGTGTGGTGGGTTCGACATTGGCGGTGTCCAGTTCGTTCAGCTTATCGACATACGCCAATATCTCGCTCATGTTCGTTTGGAGGCTGGTTTCCTCCTCGGGCGACAATTCGACCCGCGCAAGTCGGGCGACATGACGCACCTGTTCGATGGTTATTCTTGGTTCGGCCATAGGCTTAAATTAGCAATCTCGCTGCCGCATGAACCATGAAAGCGTAACATTTACAAACCTCGATGTCAGGTTGTCGCTATCAATGACGGGCGACGCGGTCGTAAGTTATGCGGCGTTGGCTTGCCGTGACTGATAGCGCTGCCTAACCTAGCGTTGTGAACGACGGGATAGCGATCCAAGACCGCCTGCGCGGATGGCGGGCCAACCTGCTGGATCGGGCTGATCGCTGGCTGGAGCGACTGACATGGCGGGGCGAGCGATCGGCTGGGCAGCGGGGCGAAGACAGCGCGGCGCGTCACCTCATGATGCATGGATACCGCATCGTTCAGCGCAATTTCCGGGCGCCACGCGGCGAGATTGATCTAATCGCGAAGGATGGGACGACCCTTGTGTTTATCGAGGTCAAGGCGCGCGCCAGCGATTCGAAGGGTACTCCGGCGGCGGCCGTCGACGAACGCAAACAGGAGCGGATTCGCCGCGCAGCCGAATTTTACTGCGCACGGCATCGCCTACAAGACCGCCGCGTGCGTTTCGATGTTGTAGCAATTAGCGGGATTGGCAAGTTGCGTAAGATCGAACTAATCAAGGATGCTTTTTGAATGCTGGATATCAAATTGATGCGCGAGCAGTCCGCGTTCGTGAAGACGGAACTGGCCAAGGCTGGCGTCGACGAGGCTGAGGTGGATCGCGTGCTGGCATCCGACGCGGAGCGCCGTCGGCTGCAATTCGAGTTGGACGAACTGCGTGCTCGCCGTACTCGCGAATCGAAGGAACTCGGCAAAATGGCGCCCGACGTGCGTGAGGTGAAGCGGGCCGAGATGCGGGAGTTGGGGGATCGCATCAGCGCGGGCGAACAGAAGCTCGGCGAGGTCGAGCGCACTTTCACCGATCTGATGATGAGCCTGCGCAACCTGCCGCGTCCGTACGTGCCGGTCGGACAAAGCGAAGCGGACAATAGAGTCGTCCGCAGCGAAGGCGAGCCTCGCCAATTCGACTTCAAGCCGCAACCTCATTGGGAGATCGGCGAGCGGCTCGGAATTATCGATTTCGAGCGCGGCGTGAAGCTGGCGGGGACTCGCTTTTACGTCCTGAAGGGCTTGGGGGCGCGGCTGGAACGAGCGCTGATCGCTTTTATGCTTGATCTGAAGACGCAGGAGCAGGGTTACCTCGAGGTGGCACCGCCGCTGATGGTCAACACGGCGACGGCGACTAGCACAGGCCATTTGCCGAAAAACGCAGACACGATGTACAGGGATATCGAGGAGGATTACTGGTTTATCCCGACCGCCGAATTGCCGCTTACCAGCCTCTACCGCGACGAAATCCTCGACAATGCTACCTTGCCGCAATATTTGACGGCATATACGCCTTGTTTTCGCCGTGAGAAGATGTCGGCCGGCCGCGACGTTCGCGGGATTAAGCGCGGGCATCAGTTCGACAAGGTTGAGATGGTCAAGCTGGTTCGGCCGGAGTCCTCAGATGGGGAACTCGATAAACTGGTCAAGGATGCGTGCGAGATCTGCCGGCGTCTGGAGATCCCTTTTCGAGTATTGCAGCTATGTACGGGTGATTTGAGCTTCGCCAGTGCGGCGACCTACGATATCGAGATGTGGGCACCGGGACTCGGCGAATGGCTCGAAGTCAGCTCGTGTTCGAACTGCACTGACTTTCAGATGCGCCGAGCCAATATCCGCTATCGGCCTGAAAAAGGCGGCAAGACCGAGTTCTTACATGCGTTGAACGGTTCAGGCCTCGGATTACCGCGGACCCTGATTGCGGTGCTCGAAAATTATCAACAGGCTGACGGGAGCGTGGTTATTCCCCGGGTCTTGCGGCCCTATATGGCTGGCGCCGAGATAATTCGAGAGTCCCGATAAAGCTTGCTTGGTCAAGCGTTCAATTAAAGCGACTGCTTCACCTTCTCTTCTCCTTCATGTAACGAGACTGTAACAAACATGGGGTATGGTTCACACGAGTGGTTGTGAGGCGGGTATTTCCCTGTTCGAGACGGTAAAGAGCATCTCACTTGAGTCAATTATCTGAAACAGTAGCTGAGGGAATCCATCCCCGGACGAAATCCCGAACGATCCGGACACGCGAATTTGGACCGACTGGCGCGGGCGACAAGGTTTTCAACCTCACGACCCTGATGCTGGCAATTCTGATTCTCGCGATTCTGATTGGAATCACGATTCAGTTGATCATCGGCGCGATGCCATCGATCAAGGCGTTCGGATTCGGTTTTCTGGTGAGCACTGATTGGGATCCCTCGAACGATGTTTACGGTGCCCTGCCGTTCATTTATGGAACGGTGGTGTCATCGGCGCTGGCGCTTCTGATCGCAGTGCCGCTCAGCCTTGGCGTCGCACTGTGCCTCAGCGAGATGGCTCCCGACTGGCTCAGCCATAAGCTTGGATTCCTGGTCGAGTTGCTGGCGGCGATTCCGAGCGTGGTCTACGGCTTGTGGGGCATCTTTGTCGCCGGGCCCTGGTTGCGCGATCACGTCGACCCGCCGCTAGCAAAATACTTCGGCTTTCTGCCCTTATTTCAAGGACCGCATATCTCGGTCAGCATGCTGACCGCGTCGGTCGTACTGGCAATCATGGTATTGCCGTACATCTCGGCCGTCTGCACCGACGTCTTTCGTGTAGTGCCGCAGACGCAGCGTGAAGCAGCTTACGCCTTGGGCGCCACCAAGTGGGAGATGGTTAGGATGGCGGTGCTGCCCTTTGGCGTGTCCGGGGTGATTGGCGCGATTATCTTGGGACTGGCGCGGGCGCTCGGCGAAACGATCGCGGTCGCGATGGTAATCGGGAACCGGGCCGAAATCTCGGCGTCGCTGTTCATGCCGTCGTCGACGCTGGCGAGCGTGATCGCCAACGAGTTTGTTGAGGCTACGTCGGACCTGAATCTGGCCTCTCTGGTGGAGCTGGGCCTGGTGCTGCTGGTGCTGGGGCTAATTCTCAACATCGGCGCCCGGATGTTGGTAATTCGGGCGACACAGGGCCGTTACGAGAGGGCATAGCGATGGCTCGAACTAACGTATCGTTGCGCCGTGATCGTTACCGCCAGCTGAAGAGCAAGTTCATGGTCGGCCTCACGATTGGCGCTACCGTATTGGCCTTGATCCCATTATTCCTCGTGCTCGGCTATCTACTCAGCAAAGGATTCACCAGCCTTAATTGGGATTTCTTTACCAAGATGCCGGCGCCAGTAGGTCAGAGCGGCGGCGGTATGGCCAATGCGATTCTCGGCACGTTTTGGCTGGTTGGAATCGCCGCCATGATGGGCGTTCCCGTAGGTGTCGCGTCTGGGATTTACATGGCCGAGAATCGGGGCGGCTATCTTGCGACGGCCGTGCGTTTCGCCGCTGACGTTATGATGGGAATTCCAACAATCGTGGTCGGCATTTTCGTCTATGAGATCGTCGTCAGGCCATTCGGTGGATTCTCAACCCTGGCGGGGTCAATCGCGCTCGCGATTATCATGATTCCGCTGGTCGCGCGCACCAGCGAGGAGATGATCCTGCTGGTGCCACAAGAACTGCGCGAAGCGTCCCTGGCATTGGGCGTGCCGCGTTGGCGTACGACACTGATGGTCGTCACCCGCACGGCCATGAGCGGAATTGCAACCGGAGTTATTCTGGCGGTCGCGCGGGTGGCAGGTGAAACCGCGCCGTTGTTGTTTACGGCGTTCGGCAATCGCTTCTGGTCGGCATCACTCTTTCGCCCGATCTCTTCGTTGACAGTGCAAGTCTATACTTACGCCATCTCACCGTTCGCGGACTGGCAGCGGCAGGCGTGGGCGGGAGCCCTGGTGCTCACGGCTATCGTACTGGCGCTGGAACTAGGCGTGCGATCGTTTACGCGCGGCAACGCGAGGGTGGCAAGATAGTATGCCCGGCAAGCTTGAAGTTCATAACCTGCGCGCTTTCTTTAACAAAAACGAGGTGATCCACGACGTCAGTCTGAACTTTGATGAGAACCGGGTGACGGCAATGATTGGCCCCTCCGGTTGCGGTAAATCGACGCTGGTTCGTTGCATAAATCGGATGCACGAGGTGGTACCTGGAGCGACTTGCACGGGTCAGGTGTTACTAGATGGGAACAATATCTATGGGCCGGACATCGATCCGGTGCAGGTGCGCCGGCGCATCGGAATGGTTTTTCAGAAACCAACGCCCTTTCCCACGATGTCGATAGAAGACAACGTTGCGGCTGGATTGAAACTGAACGGTATCTCGGTGTCGCGGGCTGATCGTGAGCGGCTGGTTGAAAAGAGTCTGCGGCAGGCGGCCTTATGGGACGAGGTTAAGGACCATCTAAAGCGGCCTGGTGCGGGACTTTCTGGCGGACAACAGCAACGGCTGTGCGTCGCGCGAGCGATTGCGGTCGAGCCGGAAATCCTCCTGATGGATGAGCCATGCTCGGCGCTCGACCCGATATCCACAGCTCGTATCGAAGAGCTGCTGCTTGAGCTGAAATCGGACTATACAATCGTGATAGTCACGCACAATATGCAACAAGCGGCGCGATGCTCAGATTATACCGCATTTATGTACACGGGTAATCTAATCGAGTTTGGCGAAACCAAACAGATTTTCACTACGCCCACCAAACGCGAGACAGAAGATTACATCACAGGACGGTTCGGCTAGGCGCCCGGAGTAGTAAATGGAAAACTCGCAGAACCAGCACACCAACCGTCAATACGAAGAGGACTTGCGCGGGCTGCGTGCAGGTCTTTTGAGGATGGGCGGACTGGTAGAACGGCAGATCGTCGAGGCCGTGGAGTCATTGGTCAATCGGAATACTGAGCAGGCGCGCGAGACGATCCAGCGTGACGTCGAAGTGAACCGGCTGGATACCGAGATGGATCAACGCTGTATCAATCTGCTGGCGCTTCATCAGCCGACCGCCAGCGATCTGCGCTTCATCACGACCGGCCTGAAAATCACGACAGACTTGGAGCGGATCGGGGACAACGCAGTCAATATCTGCGAGCGCGCGATCGAACTGAACGGCGAGCCTCAGCTCAAGCCCTATATCGATATTCCACGGATGGCGGACATTGCCCAGACTATGGTCAAGGACGCTCTCGACGCGTTCATGCGCGACGACATCGAGCTGGCCGGTGAAGTGGTTGCACGTGATGACGAGGTCGATCAGCTTAACTACCAGACCTATCGCGAGCTACTGAGCTATATGGTGGAGGATCCGCAAACGATTCCGCGCGCCACCAAAATCCTGTTCATCTCGAAGTATCTGGAACGCATTGCCGATCATGCGACCAATATTGCGGAGATGGTGGTCTATATGGTGAAGGGGAGGTCGATCAAACATATGGATAAGAACAAGGCATGAATCAGGCAGTCGCTGAACCTAATCGCGAGCGGATTCGCCAGAAGGTCCTCGTGGTCGAGGATGAAGGCGATATTCGCGAATTGTTGCGCTACAACCTGGCGCAAGAGGGATTCGCGGTCGAAGAGGCGGCTGACGGCGCTGAAGCGCTCGATCGCATCGCGCGCCGGGCGCCTGACCTGCTGGTGCTCGACCTTATGCTACCGCGGATGTCGGGACTCGAATTGTGCCGCCGGATGCGCTCGGCGCCCGAGACGGCCCGGCTGCCAATCCTGGTAGTAACCGCTAAGAGCGCCGAAGTCGATCGCATTCTGGGGCTGGAAATGGGCGCCGATGACTATGTCGTTAAGCCTTTCAGCCCGCGGGAGGTAGTCGCGCGCGTCAAGGCACTGCTCAGGCGGGCCGGCGCTTCCACCGAGCCGGCGGCACCTGGAACTTACGAGCGCGGACGGCTGAAAATCGATTTCGGGACTTATGAAGTCTTCGTTGACAATGTCCGCAAGGATCTGGCCTTGCGGGAATTCGAGTTGTTGCGCTTCTTCGCGCAACATCCGATGCGGGTCTATAGCCGCGAGCAACTGCTTGATCTGGTGTGGGGGCGTGACACTTTCGTCGAGCCTCGAACGGTCGATGTTCATGTTCGCCGGCTACGCCAGCAGGTTGAGCGCGACGATGCCAAGCCGGAATTGATTCTGACCGTACGTAGCGTTGGCTATCGTTTCAATCCCGACGCTTTGGAGTAGTGACGCCAAGGCTCATCACATTAATTGGGCTGAGCCTGCTGCCGATTACGGCGACGCTGATCATGGTCACGGCGCGTGGTGCAGTATCCCCAGCGCTGAGTGGGAGCGTTATAATCGCGAGCATCGCGATAGGATTCGCGGTCGCGTTCTCTCTCTCGCGCGGATGGGCAGCCCGCGCCGAGCGCTTCGAAGCCCTCGCGGTCTCCCTCGCACAGCATCGCGCACCCTCCCACGTGGTTGGTGGCGAGCGAGATCCGATGAGCCTCGCCGAACGTCATCTGCTCGAGACTAGCGACGCGCTGGTTGTGGAATTTGACGCGCTCGAGGAGCAGCGCGAGGAGTTCGAAGCGATTCTACGCAGCATGACCGAGGCGGTGGTGGTGACTGGCGGGCGCGGCGAGATCGTGCTGATGAATGGAGCTGCGCGGCAACTCTTCGGCCTTGCGCCAGGAAGCAATAGTACTGGACGCGATTTCGTGGAATTATGCCGCGACCCGAGACTGCAGGAATTCGTCGCGCGCGCCACTACGACTTCCCGGGGCGAGGTGTTGAATGGCGAATTCGTGATCCAGACGCCTACCACTCGCCATCTGGAAGTGAGTGCCGCTCCGGTACGTCATGGAGGAGCCGCCGCGCGCGTTCTGGTGTTTCATGACATTACGCGCCTTAAGCTCTACGAAACTGCCCGCACCGATTTTATCGCGAACCTGACCCATGAACTGCGTACCCCATTGAGTGCCCTCTGCGGCTATGCCGAGACCCTCGCTAAAGGCGTCGAAGATCGCGGCACTGAGCGCCGTTTCCTTGGGATCATCGATCGTCAAGCCCAGCGACTCGCGCGCCTGATCGATGACCTGATCTCACTATCCGACCTTGAACGGGGACTGACGCCCCTCAAGCTGGAATCGATCGAGCCGTCCGAGTTGGCAGCTGAGATCGTCGATTTGGTCGGCGAACGGGCACGGCACGCCGAAATTGCGCTCGAATTGCGCTGCGCTGATGCTCTGCCGTCAATCCAAGCTGACCACGATCGAATGCAGCAGGTTCTGCTCAACCTGCTCGATAACGCCCTGAAATACACTCCGCGCGGCGGGCGGGTGACGACGGAAGTTCTGGCGGTGCCGGGCGGAGTGAACGGCAAGGATAGTCCGGGAGTCTCGTTCAAGGTGATCGACACCGGCGAGGGAATTCCGGCTGCCGATATTCCCCGGCTTACGGAACGCTTCTACCGGGTCGACAGAGCGCGGTCGCGTGAATTGGGTGGCACTGGCCTCGGACTTGCGATCGTCAAGCACATTTTGCAGATGCATCAGGGGACATTGGCGATAGAGAGCCGCTTGCGCGAGGGGACGACAGTGACCATCTGGCTGCCCGCGCCAACCTAGTCGGGGGCTATCCGCTCAAAGCTTGGCACCCGACGGGCCGGTCTTGCAGGCGTGCCAGCGATGTGGAACATTCTTAGGTTCCCAGCGCGCCCTTAGCTCAGCGGATTAGAGCGGATGACTACGGATCATCAGGTCGGGGGTTCAAATCCCTCAGGGCGCGCCAATCAAAATCAATCTCGCTGATTATCCTAGTTCAATTCCCCGAATAAGGCTGTAGTGCTCCTCGCTGCGGTCGTCCGAGTAATCCGGCCCGCGTCGGATTCGTCCTGAAGCCTCTTCCTATGGTTATCATAGTGCGTTGACCGGCTAACTGAGCGTCGTCGCTCCGCTGGTGCAAGAGCCGGACACTGAGCTAAACAATCGCCTGAGCGCTCTTCTGGAAGCTTGCGGCAGCGGAGAGATCTACGATGGACCTAACCACACCTGGAATTCTCGGATACTTTGACACGATGTCCGGCAGTGAAGGCGTCGGCTTCGCTCATGCAGTTGAAAAGCTCGGCTATTCAACTCTGTGGATTCCAGAAACTTTTGGGCGCGATCCATTCGTGATGGCGGCCCATGTGCTGAACGCGACCTCTCGCATCACCGTCGGTACTGCAATCGCCAACGTCTGGAAGCGCGAACCGATGGCGGCCGGAGCAGCCGCTCGGACGCTCACGGAACTGTTCCCGGATCGCTTCATTCTTGGCCTTGGTGTCAGCGCGGGACCTTTTATGCTTCGCAACGGCCTCAAATATGACAAGCCAGTCCGCTTCATGCGTGAGTACCTTGAAGGAATAAAGTCCGCGCCTTACAAAGCAATTAAGCCTGCGGCGGAACCTCCCGTCGTAATTGCCGGACTCTTGCCCAGGATGATGCAGGTCGGTGCCGAATATAGCGATGGCATCATTACGGCGCTCATGCCGCCGAGCCATATCGCCAAGATGCGCGCGCAAATCGGTCCGTCCAAGTGGCTATTGGCGCAGCAAATGGTAATGCTCGAAGACGATGCCGGTAAAGCGCGGGCAGCGGTGCGTGAGTTTATGCGCTTCTATTTGAACGCGCCACCTTACCAACGCAATTTTAAGATGATGGGCTTCGACGAATCGGAAATGCGGGGCGGCGGGAGCGATCGCTTAATCGATGCAATCATTGCGTGGGGTGACGAACGCTGTCTGCGTGAACGTATCGATGAACATTACCGCGCCGGCGCGAATCACGTGTATCTGATTCCGCTTAGCGCCGACGGTGGGAGGTTGCCGGAGATGCGTGTCGTCGAAGCGCTGGCGCCCCGCCGCTGATTTGTTTCGGAAATATCTTGCGGGAAAGATTAGCTATTGCTGGCGCATAAGTACTGAGTTCTACCTAGCGAGGCAGATTACGATGGCGAAGGTGCGGCACCGTGACGCCCCCACGCTCCGAAGATTTTCTGAGTCAGCCGGCGGCGATGATGAAGTACCCATAGCCGGAGGCGGTCCAGATATAAATAAATGACAGGCGTCGTATAGAGAGTGAGCAACTGACTCACCAGCAGGCCGCCGACGATGGCAACTCCCAACGGCCTTCGCAATTCCGATCCAGTGCCGCCGCCGAGGGCTAGTGGCAACCCGCCGAGCATCGCGGCCATCGTGGTCATCATGATCGGACGGAAGCGCAGCGTGCACGCCTCATAAATCGCATCGAGCGAATTCTTGCCTTCCTCGCGCTCCGCCTCGAGCGCAAAGTCGATCATCATGATCGCGTTCTTCTTGACTATGCCGATCAAAAGCACAATCCCGATCAGTGCAATAACAGTCAGATCGATATGGAAGAGCATCAGCGCGAGCAGCGCACCTACGCCGGCCGAAGGCAGCGTCGACAGAATCGTGATCGGGTGCACGTAACTTTCGTAGAGAATGCCCAGTACGATGTAGACGGCGCCCAGAGCGGCGAAAATCAGGAATGACTCATTAGCTAATGAAGCCTGAAAAGCCTGTGCGGTTCCTTGAAAGCTGCCGATAATATCTGTTGGTAGGCCGATCGAGCGTTCTGCATCATTTATTGTATCCACAGCCTGACCGAGCGACGCACCCGGCGCCAGATTGAAAGCGACCGTGACAGACGGAAATTGCCCCTGATGATTCACTTCCAATGGAGCCGTCGAAGTGCCGTAGTGGCTAAAGGCGCTGAGCTTGATCTGGGCGCCACTCGGCGATTGAACATCGATTTGATTAAGCGTCGTGGGATCTTGCCAGTATTGCGGCGCAACCTCTTCGACAACGTGATACTGGTTCAAGGGAGTATACATAGTTGAAACCTGCCGCTGACCGAAAGCATCGTAGAGCGTGCTGTCGATAAGCTGCTGGTTCAGTCCAAGCCGCGAGGCCGTATCACGATCTACTACGACGTCCGATTCGAGGCCATGGTTTTCCTGGTCGCTATTAACGTCAGTTACTATGTGAACTGTGCCCAATTTCTTGAGCAGCTTAGGTCCCCATTCGTTTAATTCATCCAGGTTTTCACCCTGTAAAGTATATTGGTATTCGGCGTTGGCAGAGCGGCCGCCAACGCGCAAATCCTGGACCGCCTGGAGATATAACGCCGCGCCAGGAATCCCGGCCGTTGACTTGCGTAGGCGTGCGATAACTCCTTGCGCACTGATACCGCGCTGGTCAAGAGGTTTCAGTGCTATGAACATGCGGGCGGAATTCATGGCCCCCGCAGTGGAACCTGCGAAGCCGATAACATGATCTACCGCCGGATCTTTCTTAATTGTGTTAACGAATTTAGTAAGCGTCTGCCGCATCGCCTGAAACGATGTGTCCTGATCGGCCATTATGGCGCCCATTAACCGGCCAGTATCCTGTTCAGGAAAAAAACCCTTCGGTATGATCATGAACAGGTAGATATTCAGCGCTAGGGTCGCGAGGGCGATCGCAAGCACGAATGGTGCATGGCGCAATACCCACCTCAGGCTCGACTCATAATGTGTCAGTGCCCAAGAGAATGCGCTCTCGCTCATGTTGTAAATGCGCCCATGTCCGCGAAGATGGTGTGAGCGGAGAAGTTTCGCACACATCATCGGTGTCGTGGTCAGTGAGATGACCATCGACACGACGATTGCGGTGGAGAGGGTGACGGCGAACTCGCGGAACAGACGGCCTACGATACCGCCCATCAGGAGAATGGGGATGAAGACAGCTATCAGCGAAATGCTAATCGAAAATACCGTGAAGCCAATTTCCGCTGCGCCTGTCACGGCGGCCTGAAACGCAGACATGCCCTGATCGCGGTAGCGTGCGATGTTCTCAATAACGACGATAGCGTCGTCAACGACGAAGCCAGTAGATATGGTTAGCGCCATCAGCGAGAGATTGTCGAGGCTGTAGCCCAGCAGATACATTACGCCGAAAGTGCCAACGAGTGAGAGCGGAACGACAATACCAGGGATAAGTGTGGCGCGCAGATCGCGCAGGAAAGCGAACACCACCAGCACGACGAGCAGTATCGAGATCAACAAAGTGATTTCAACATCCTTGACTGACGCACGGATGGTTGTAGTCCGGTCCAGCACCACGGACAGATTGATCGCCGGCGAAATACTCGCTTTCAGTTCAGGCATCGACGCGAGGACATTATCGACAGTGCTAATGATATTCGCGCCCGGTTGCCGGAAGATGATCAGATTGATCGATCGCTTTCCATCGACCAGTCCGATGTTGCGTATGTCCTGCACGGAATCCACAACGTCACCAACATCAGATAGCTGGACAGGTGCACCATTGTGGTAGGTTACGATAAGTGGTTTGTAAAGGTCGGCCTTGAGTAATTGATCAGTAGTATTGATAGTCCAGGTCTGATTCGCGCCGGAAAATTCTCCCTTTGGACTGTTGAC
>DATKPK010000190.1:0-9191 GCA_035524095.1 Binataceae bacterium (SeqCode)
TCCACTTATTCCATGCCGCCCTCCCTTCCTCTGGCTGCAATTATGGCTGTGCTTAAACCTAGCCGTTACCGTTGTATTACGATCCCGCGGATCTTATCCTTGCGCTGCGGTCAGATGATGAAACTGCCTGACGTCTATACCGACTGGCGCGTAGTGTTCGGCCTCGCGCTTCTGATTCTGGGGATTGGCAATTGGGTCGTCGGCTGGGAAAAAGTCCAGCAGTATGAGCAGATAGCCGCCGTCGAGTCGAAAAGTAACAGCCATGGTCTGGATAGTTATCGGAGCTTCGACGAATTGGGCAGTGACCCCGATGATGCGCTGGCGCCCCTGACCGCTGAGCAGCGCGAGGTCTCGTATGCCCGCGCCCGCATGGATTTCTATCACTCGACTTTCATGACCGGCCGGTTTCTGGTCCTTTTTGGCCTGCTCTTCAGTTGCATTGGCTTCCTTGGCCTGATCCGTAAAGACACACGCCATGCCGTTAGCCGCCTGAATCTCCGCGTCAAGGCCGAAGAACCACTGCCGCGTTGATTTGGCCAACGCCTTAGTCCGTCTCTGCGATGGTCAAGCTGCTGAGCGAAGCCGCTCCCGCCAAGCTTAATCTCTTTCTGCGCGTGGTTGGCCGGCGGACCGACGGCTACCACGAGCTCGACTCGATTTTCCTGCCGATTGATTTATGCGACCGCGTGCGGCTCGAGATTCGACCTTCGTCGCTCCGGACCGTCCGGCTAACCGGTAACTTTGGCAACCTTCCAACTGACGAGCGCAATCTCGCAGTCAAGGCGGCCTCGCGTTTTATGGCCGCCTTTGATCTCAACGCCGAGGTTTTGCTTGGTCTCGACAAGGCCATACCCGCCGGTGCCGGACTCGGCGGCGGCTCGAGCGATGCCGGCGCGGTCTTGCGCATGATGGCGGCGTTGATCCGCCTTCGCGACCCCGATCGGCTCGCAGAATTGGCCCTCCAAATCGGCGCCGATGTGCCCTTCTTTCTCGACCCGCGGCCGGGGCGCGTCGGCGGTATCGGCGAGCGCATCACCACACTGCCTGAGCCGCCCGAATGGCCGATGATCATCGCTGTACCCCCGATCGAAGTCCCAACCGCCCTCGTTTTTCGCGATCTGAAACCCGAGGATTGGAGCGGTACGGCTAAAGACGAACAAATCGCTGCGCTGATGTCCGGTGATTTGACCCTCACCCTTTTCGTCAATGACCTCGAAGTCCCCGCGATGAGACGCTTTCAGGTTATTGCCGAATTGAAGCAACTCATCAGGGATACTGGCGCCCGCGTCGCCGCGATGTCCGGCAGTGGTGGGGCTGTCTTCGGCATTTTCGCCTCTGATAGTGAAGCCGATCACGCAGCCGGGGAATTACGCCGGCGTTCTCCTGAACTGCGAGTGTTCCGCGTCCGTCCTTGTCATCAATCTGTCGCCACCGATCGCTAGCCGTGTCGATAGATGATCGCCACTGTGAATCGTCCGATTCCCACCGCGTTGACAGTCAAAACGGTCCTAAATAACATCGCGAACTATCCGGATAAGATGAAAGTCAGGTGCGCAGACGCTCTTCCATCTCGATCGCGTGTAGCGCCAAAGGCTTTCTGATAATTTATGACGCCGCTGTTACGGCTGTCATAACAAAGCGGTTTGCGGGCGAGCTTTGGCCGTCCCGTTAGACTATTTTAGTCGGATTGGGTGTGCCCTGATGGGCGGTCGCCAAGCTGGTAAGGCACCAGGCTTTGGACCTGGCATTCGAAGGTTCGAATCCTTCCCGCCCAGTTACGCATTTTTGAGCGCCGTAATTCCCGCTCGCCGCGAGTCCACAACTGGAGGTTGCGCGTCGACATTGAAGGTTTCCCAAGCTTGGGAACGCATAGGGAGAGTATAGGATGAGTGAGAGGGCCAAAGACGAACTCGAAGTCTTCACCGGGAATTCCAATCCCGCTCTGGCCCGCGAGGTCTGCGAAGCCCTCCATGTGCGTCTCGGTCAGGTCGACGTCGGCCGCTTTCCCGACGGCGAGGTGATGGTCGAAGTGCGCGACAACGTCCGCGGCGGCGATTGTTTCGTGATCCAATCCACCTGTTCTCCGCCCAACGAAAACCTGATGGAGCTCCTGCTCGTGATGGACGCCCTGCGCCGCGCTTCAGCCGGCCGGATCACCGCAGTGATGCCCTATTTCGGCTACGCTCGCCAGGATCGCAAGGTCGCCCCGCGTGTACCAATCAGCGCCAAACTGGTCGCCGATCTGATCACTACCTCCGGTGCCTCACGCGTCCTGACTGTCGACCTGCATGCTGGGCAAATCCAAGGCTTTTTCAACATCCCGGTGGATAATCTCTTCGCGATGCCGGTCATGCTCCAGTACCTCAAACGGCGCATGGATGGCTCAAAAATCAGCGTGGTCTCCCCAGACGCAGGCGGCGTCGAGCGTGCGCGCGCCTTCGCCCGACGCCTCAACGCTAACCTGGCGATTATCGACAAACGCCGTCGGCGTGCCAGCGAAGTAGCCGAGATGCAACTTGTCGGTGAGGTCAAGGATTCGGTCGCATTGCTGGTCGACGACATGGTCGATACCGCCGGTACCATCACCGAGGCCGCAAAGGTTATCCTGTCCGCTGGGGCCAGCGAGGTCTGGGCCTGTGCGACCCATCCGATTCTTTCCGATCCGGCCTGCGAACGGCTGGCCGCGTCGCCAATCAAGGAGATGGTGGCAACCAACACCATCCCTCTGCGCAGCAAAGCCCAGGCCGAGCTGCCCAATCTCAAGATTCTGTCGGTTGCCGGGCTTATAGCCGAAGCGATACGGCGCATTCATAATGAAGAGTCGGTCAGCTCACTGTTTAACTGAGCTGCGAGTCGATAAAGTTCTTTGCGAGGATTAGAAACTTAGATGGAAACGGTCGAACTGGCCTGCGAAAAACGTGCAATCCGGCCCAAAGGGCTGATTAACCGCCTGCGGCATGCGGGCCGGGTCCCGGCAGTACTTTACGGTAACCACGGTGCCGCCACGCCGATCGCCGTCGACGGAACCGAGCTCAAGGCGCGTGTCTCGACCGCCGCCCGTCAACGCATCATCCGGCTCAGGTCTGAAACCTCAGAATTGAACCAGAAGCATGTCATTCTTAAGGAAATCCAGCGCACGCCAGTCTCTCGCGAGATTCTGCACGCCGACTTCTATGAAGTCGACCTCACCAAGCCCATTCGTGTCGAGGTTGCCCTGCGCTTCATCGGACGCGCCGCCGGTATCGTCGATGGTGGTATCCTCCAGCCGCTCGTCCGCCAGGTCGAAGTCGAATGCCTGCCGCTCGAACTGCCCGAGGCGATCGACGTCGACGTTACGCCGCTCGGGATTCACGATGTTGTCCATGTCTCGCATCTCCAGTTTACCGGAAACGTGAAACCGCTGTTCGACTCCGATTATGCAGTCGTTACTGTGCTGCCGCCGACCGTCGCCGAAACGCCGGTTGCCGCCGCCGAAGCAGCCGAGGGCGCGGCAGCTGAAGCTACGCCGGCCGCAGGCGAGAAGGGCGACAAGCCCGCTGCCGAAGCCGCTGCACCGGCCGGCAAGAAGGGCTAAGACTAGAGTGGACTGAGGCCGAACGCTGTCTAAGTCCACTCAGCCGATTCAACCTGCGGCGCCAGCCGTCGGTCGAATGACTAGTTTAGGGAGATAGGATCCGGCGTCGGCCCGTGCCCTTTCTCCTAGGTTGGGTTGTGGGGAGGCCATCGCGATGAGTTTCGTCCACCTGCACGTCCATACGCAGTACAGCCTGCTCGACGGCGCCAACAAAATCGGGCCGTTGATTGAGCACGCCAAGACCACCGGGATGCCAGCGATCGCGATGACCGATCACGGCAACATGTTCGGCGCGGTCGAGTTCTTCCAGAAAGCACGTCAGAACGGGATTAAGCCCATCATCGGATGTGAAGCCTATCTCGCACCGGGCAAGCGCACTGATCGCACGCAAACCTCCAAAGCTGACGACTTCGAGGCGGGCGGCAATTTTCATCTGATTCTGCTAGCCCAGAATCGAACCGGCTATCGCAACCTATGCCGACTGCTGACCGCCGCGTACAAGGAAGGCCTCTACTACAAGCCACGCATCGACAAGGAGATCCTCGCCGAAAATTCCGACGGCCTGATCGTTCTTTCCGGCTGCCTCTCAGGTGAAATCGCCCGCGCTTTGAAAGCCGACCGGATGGATCGGGCTCGTGAAGCCGCGCAATGGTATGCCAAAACTTTCCCCGGCCGTTTCTATCTCGAATTGCAGGATAATGGCCTCCACGGCCCGCTTAACGGGGCGCTAACCGATCTCGGCCGCAGCATCGGAATCCCGCTCGTCGCCACCAACGATTGCCATTATCTTCATCGTGACGACGCCAAGGCTCACGAAGTATTGCTTTGCATTCAAACCGGCAAAACACTTGCCGACGAAACCCGTTGGCGCTTCGACACTGACGAGCTTTACGTCAAAACTCCGGATGAAATGGCTGCCGCTTTCGGCGTCGATTCCGAGGCCGTCCGCAACACCGTCGAAATCGCTAACCGCGTCGATTTCGAATTTGAATTTGGCAAATTTCACTTCCCAATTTTCCAGTTGGATACGCCACCAACTTCGCCTGAAGTCGAGACCGAAATTACGGCTGACGGTATGCAACCCACCGCGCCGCCACCGGACGATCACCGTAAGGCCCTAAGCGACAAAGAACTGGAAGAGCGGCTGTACACGGAAGTTCGTTCCGGCCTCGCCCGCCGCCTTGAGGAATTACACGCCCGTCGCGGCGATTTCGACGAGACCCCCTACTTCGAGCGCCTCGACCGCGAGATGCCGGTCATTCGCGAGATGGGGTTCTCCGGCTATCTGCTGATTGTCGCTGATTTCATCAATTATGCCCGCGACCTTGGAATCCCAGTCGGGCCGGGCCGAGGTTCGGTCGTCGGCAGCCTCGTCTCCTACGCCCTCCGCATCACTGAAGTCGATCCGATTGAGCACAAGCTCCTGTTCGAGCGCTGGCTGAATCCCGGCCGCCATTCGATGCCTGACATTGACGTCGATTTCTGCTTCGAGCGACGCGACGAAGTTCTGACCTACGTCCGCAAAAAGTATGGCGACGATCGTGTCGCTCAAATCATTACTTTCGGGACCATCAAAGGTAAGCAGGCGATTCGCGACGTTGGCCGCGTCCTCGGACTCTCCTTTGGCGAGACCGACCAGATCGTCAAGCTCTATCCAGCGCCCAAGCAGGGCCGCGATTTCCCGCTCAAAGACGCGCTCGAGATGGAGCCGCGTCTCAAGGAAGCACAAGCCAAATATCCCGATCTGTTCAACTACGCTTTCAAGCTCGAAGGCTTGCTGCGCCACGCCTCGCGCCACGCAGCCGGCGTCGTTATCGCCGACGTTCCCCTTGCCGATATCGTACCGCTCTACGTCGATAAGGAGCGTAACGAGGAATCGGTCTCGATTACCCAATACTCGATGAAGGGCGTCGAAGAGATCGGCCTCATCAAGTTCGACTTTCTCGCGCTCAAGAATCTGACCCTGATTCGCGACACTCTTGATTTGATCGCGGCCAGCGGCAACATCCCTCCCGACCTGAATCAGCTCAAGCTCGATGACGCCGATAGTTACCGCCTCCTCACCCGCGGCGATACTGTCGGGGTATTCCAGATGGAAGGGTCGGGGATGCGGCGCTTCCTCACGGAACTCAAGCCCTCATGCTTCGAGGATGTCATCGCTGCGATTTCCCTTTTTCGCCCGGGCACGCTCGACGCCGGCATGGTCGATCCCTTCATCCATCGCAAGCACGGCAAGGAACCGGTCGAGTACGATCATCCGCTGCTCGAACCCGTCCTGCGCGATACCTACGGCGTCATCATCTACCAGGAACAGGTAATGCGCGCGGCGCAAGCACTCTCCGGCTATACCCTCGAAGAGGCCGATATCCTGCGCGCCGCGATGGGCAAAAAGCAGCTCGCCGTGATGGAACGCGAGCGCGAACATTTCATCTCCGGCGCAGTGAAGAACGGGGTCAAGCAAGGCTTGGCCGAATCGATTTTCGAGAAAATCGCGACCTTCGCCTCCTACGGCTTCAATCGCTCACATGCCGCCGCCTACGCTCTGACCAGCTATACGACCGCCTATCTGAAAGCCCATTATCCGCGCGAGTTCATGGCCGCGCTGATGTCGCTCGATATGGACGACGCCAGCAAGACCTATAAGAACATCGCGGCCCTCCGTGAGATGCGCATCGCGATCCTCCCGCCCGATGTTAATCACAGCCGCGTCAAGTTCACCGTGGCTGGCGAGGCGATCCGCTTCGGCCTCGGCGCGATTCGCGGCGTCGGCGCCAAGACCGCCCAGGAGATCATCGCCGTGCGCGAGCGCTCCGGCGGCTTCAAGAATCTTGCTGACTTCTGTATGCGGGTCGGTACCGCTCTCGTCAATCGCCGCGTCCTTGAAGCGTTGATTCGCTCCGGCGCCCTCGACTACAGCGGCGCGTCCCGCGCCGTGATGGTCGCGCAAATCGACGATGCGCTCAAAATCACCCAGCGCGCCGAAAGCGACGCCGCCCGTAACCAAATCGGCCTCTTCGGCAAAAGCCACGACACGCCATCACTCCCGCCTCGCGATGCGGTCGAGGAATGGCCGCAAAAGGAGATGCTCAAGTACGAGAAAGAAACCCTCGGCTTTTACATCACCGCCCATCCACTCGATAAATACGACCGCGAGCTCCGTCGCATCGGCAGCCTCACCACCGCCGACCTCGCCTCCGCCCCGGACGGTAGTCAGGTCCGTCTCGCTGGCGTGATTCAGGCCGTCAAGCTCAAAAATAATAAGTCTGGCAAACGCTATGCGACCTTCTCCCTCGAGGATCGCGACGGCGCCGTCGAGTGCATCATCTGGCCCGAGGCCTATCAGAAGTACGAAGCCGTAATCACTGGCGAGGAACCCGTGGCCGCCAAAGGCAAGCTCGACGTCGACGATGAGCGCGCGCAAATTATCGTGGACGAGCTGCGCCCGCTCGGCAACGCCCTGACCGACTCTGTGCGCGAGGTCCGCATTCGCGCTCCACGCAGCCGCCTCGTCAACGGCGACATGGATCGCCTCAAGGACTTGCTCCGCCGCCACACCGGCACCTCGGTCACCTATCTCCACCTCGGGATGGACGACGGCAACGAGGCGATTTTCCTCCTCGGCGACGGCTATCGCGTCTCGCCCAGCGAAGCCTTCGTCGCCGAAGTCGAGCAACTGCTCGCCCCCAACGCCGTCCAGTTACGTTGACCCACCGGCGGACGCACAAGGTTAACGACGGCTCCCCGCACTGCGGATGAACCCGGCATGAGTTTTTGCTAGCGTAGTGTCCTCTAGCTTAAGCCAAGGAGCCGGTGCCGCTGGGTTTTACTAACTATTCGTCATTCGATCACGCCGAACGCGCGATTCTGGTCGGCGTCGAATTGGGCAACTCTCACGGGGTTACGACCGACGATTCCCTTGCCGAACTCGGCGCGCTGACGGAAAGCGCGGGTGCGCAGGTCGCCGGTCAGGTTCAGCAACGGCTCAAAGCCATCGACCCCCGCACCTTCATCGGCAAGGGCAAGGCCGTCGAGGTCCGCGAGATGGCCAGCCGCGAAGGCGCAACCGTCGCAATTTTCGACGACGCCCTCAGCCCGGCTCAGGCCCGCAATCTCGAAAATGAATTGAAGCTGCGTGTCATCGACCGCAGCCAGCTCATCCTCGATATCTTCGCCCAACGCGCGCGCACCCTCGAGGGTAAACTACAGGTCGAAATCGCCCAGCTTAGCTATTTGCAGCCGCGACTGACTCGCCAATGGTCGCATCTATCCCGACAGACGGCCGGCGGTGGCGCCGGCGGCGGACGTATTGGCACCCGCGGTCCCGGTGAAACTCAGCTCGAAGTAGACCGTCGTCGCCTCCGCGAACGCCTGACCCGTCTGCGTATCCGGCTCAAGGACGTCGAGCGCACCCGCTCACTCCAGCGCCAGCGCCGCCTTGAAGTCCCCTACCCTACCGTCGCATTGGTCGGCTATACCAACTCCGGCAAATCCACCCTGATGAACGCCCTCACCGACGCCGGTGTCGAGGCCGCTGATCGACCCTTTTCGACTCTCGACCCGACCATTCGGCGTCTCCGTCTGCCCGGCAAAACTCAGGTGATGCTCGCCGACACGGTCGGCTTTATCCACCGCCTGCCCCATCTATTGGTGGAGGCCTTTAAGGCGACCCTCGAAGAGGTCCGCACTGCCGACTATCTGTTGCATATCGTTGACGCCAGCTCGCCGCTCGCCGCCGAGCATATGGAAATCGTCGATCGCGTTCTCGAGGAAATCGGCGCCGGTGAGACGCCACGCTTGGTCGTGATGAACAAGGCTGACCTGCTCGAAACCCCGCTACGTCCGCCGCATGGCTTCGAGACCGTCGCAATTTCAGCCTTGCGTGGCGAGGGCCTCGAACGGCTCCTCACCGCCGTCGCCCGCAATTTTTCCAATCTGCGCGAGGAGATCAGCGTCACGCTGGCCGCCGACCGCGGCGATCTGGTAGCGATGGCGCGTCGCGATGGCGAGATTCTCAGTGAGGAATATCACGACGGTGTCGTCGCGCTCTCGGCGCGTGTCAGTGCGCCAGTCGCGGGACGCCTGCGCAAGGCTGGGATGGCCACCGTCTAACGAGTCAGCGCCGTCCGGGGATGAACGCGGGGGAATAAGGGGAGATCGCATCGATGGCTGAGTCATCGCTACGCCCATCGCGAACCACCAGTCCGGGCAGACCTGCGGTCAGCCGCTTGCAGCTTCGCCATCTGCTGAATATCCCGAATATCCTCACGCTATGTCGCCTCGGCGCGATACCGCTTCTGCTCGCCTTCCTCAGCAAGGGCCGTTACACCTACGGCCTCTACATCTTCGCCGCAGCCGCGATTACCGATTCGCTCGACGGCACCATCGCGCGCCTCTTCGACTGCAAGACCGAAATCGGTGCCTTCCTTGATCCATTTGCCGACAAGCTGATGCTGCTCAGCACGTTTATCGTGCTGACATTGCAAGACGCGATTCCCGGCTGGCTTCTCGGCGTGCTGGTCATTCGCGACGTAGTAATTGTATTCGGCTACTTTATGATTTCTTTCTTTGCCGATATGCGCATTCCGGTGCGTCCGACCTATCTCGGCAAGATTAGTAC
>DATKPK010000191.1:0-3470 GCA_035524095.1 Binataceae bacterium (SeqCode)
GGCCAGTGACGGAGATTCTCGCATGACTGCAGCTTCCCCGGTGCGTGCATCAGAGGCCCAAGCCGCGCCGCCTGCACAATCCGTTCCGCCCCAACTGAAGACCAACCCGTGGGTCGGGATCTTGGGCGTTTTTCTTGGCGCTGGAATAGCCACGTTAAACTCGCGCTTACTCAGTGTCGGACTGCCCGACCTCCGCGGCGCCTTGGGCTTCGGTTTTGACGAGGCATCGTGGATCCCCACTGCGCTCAACATGGCGACGATGTTTAGCGGGGTATTCGTCTGCTTTTTGAGCGTTCTGTTCGGCCCGCGCAGGATTCTGCTACCCGCCGCCGCGATCTTTACGGTCGCTTCCGTGCTGCTTCCTTTTGCGCCAAATTACTGGGGAATGCTGGCCCTGGTCGTGATCGCCGGACTTGCGTCAGGCACGTTCTACTCTCTCACGATGACTTTCGTATTGAGCGCCCTTCCTAAGCGGCTGATCATCTTCGGGATCGCAGCGTATGCAGCGGACATTGTTTTCGTCAGCAATATCGCATCCATTCTCGAAGGTTGGTATGTCGAGAATCTATCCTGGCACTGGATCTTTTGGACTGCCGCAGTGGTCACGCCACTGATGATGGTCTGTATCCATTTCGGAATTCCACAGCGGCCTGTGGGAGACCTGCGGCCCAGTTGGCGCGGATTCGCGTATTTCAGCTGTGGCCTTGCCCTTCTTTACGGGGTTCTGGATCAGGGGGAGCGGTTGGATTGGCTGAACTCGGGCGTAGTTGTCGCCATGCTTGCCGGCGGAGTTTTCCTGGTGGGGGCGGCATTGGGGAGACGGTTAATTCAGCCGAACCCCACCTTAAATCTTGCTTTCCTCAACAGGCGCAACATCATCATTCTTGCCGTATCGATTTTCGTATTCAAGTTTTCGCACCTGGCCACGATTGTGCTCATCCCCAGCTTTCTGGCTAACATCCAACACTACCGGCCTCTCGAGACCGGCCACGCACTCGCCTGGGTCGCGGTGCCGATGTTCGCTGTCGTGTGGCTAGTCGCGTTTCTGGTGATTCATACGAACTCGCGACTGATTCTGGCCTCCGGGCTCACCTTCGCCGCGGTAGGCGGCTGGATCTGTGCCCATCTCGACGTCTCCTGGGCGGGGATCAGCTTCGAGACCATCGAGCTTCTTTTGGCAGCCGGATTCGCTTGCAGTTACGTTGGGTTGGTTAGCTCCATTGTTTTGGAGGGGCTCGAAGCGGGTGCTTTGTCCAATGCCGCCAATGCCGCCACTTTCTCCGGGCTCATGCACTTCATCCGCATTTTCGGTGGCCAGGTTGGTGTAGCAGTAATGACGCGTTTCGTTTCGGTGCGGGAGCAGTTTCATTCAAACATGCTTGGACTGAACGTGGAAATTGGCAATTGGCTTACGGAAGAGCGCCTACGCCTGCTCAGTGGAGGATTGACGCCAAGTTCCGCGGGCGTGGAGCAAGCACAACAACGCGCGATGGTTTTTCTGACTCAACAATTGCGGGCCCAGGCCTACACGCTAGCAATATCCGATGGATTCATTCTGGTTGGGTGGATGGTGGTCGCGTATCTACTGCTGATGTTATGTCTGCGGCCGGCAAAGTTCAGCTACAAGGACCTGAGGTCAATGCGATGAAACTCACACATTCGCTACGGATACTGGCGATCGGGGGACTTGGAGTGTTCGTAGCGGTCCCTCAAGATGCCGCGGACATTCGGCACCTCACGCTGACGGAGGCCGTCCATCTCGCGATCGGCCAGAACCGCTCGCTCAAGATAGCGCGCCTGAAGGTAGTCGAGAACGAGCAGAAGAAGGCTGGCGAGCATTCTTCGTATTTCCCCAAGATTACGAATCAGTCGAATGTACTGCACGTGACTGAATTGCAAAATATCGGTATTCCGGCGGGCGCGTTTGGCGTTGTTGGGGGAGGGTTGGTTCCCTCGCGCGGGGTTACCCTTCCGCAGGGCCAGAACACGTTTTTCACGAGTGGCACGCAGCTTTCCCAGCCACTCACGCAGTTGATTCGCATCCATTCTGCCAACCGGATTGCCGCCGCTGAAGTCGCGAGTTCACGCGATGATCTGAAAAAGGCAGAGAACGAGGTCGCGTTCGACGTACATACGCTTTACTACGGCATACTGATCGCCCGTCTTCAAAAGCAGGCAGCCGACCAACAGACCACCTATGCTGGAGACAATCTGCGCGAGAGCGAAGACGACGTTCGCAACGGCAGCGCGCTGAAGGTGGCGGCGATCCAAGGCCGCGCGGGGCTGCTCGAAGGCCAACAGGCCGTGCTCACTGCTGAACTTCAGGTCTCTGATTTGACCACTGAACTGAACGACCTGTTGGGGCTCCCGCTCGACACGCAACTTGACCTTGATCCAGCAGTGCCATCCAGTTTCGATCAGCGCCCGCGGGAGGAGTATGTGCAAGCCGCCTGGTCGCAGAACCCGGAAATACTAGCGGCAGAGGAAGCCATCCGCAAAGCAGAGGCTGGTGTCACCGCCGCGAAATCGGCTTACCTTCCCGACATTACGGCCTACGCGCGCCAGAGCTATCAGGACGGTGTTCCGTTTCTGGTGCGTAATTTCGGCACTTTTGGCGTCAGTCTCGATTGGGACGTGTTCGATTTCGGCAAACGGCGCGCAGCGGTGCGCGAACGCGGCGCACAATTGGCGGAGGCTGAAGAGAACCTGCGGCGCCTGAAAGAAGAAGTCGCAGTCAAGATCGAGCGAAGTTATAACAAACTGGAACGAACCAAACATCTGGTCCAAGTGGCAGACCAGATGGTCAAACTGCGGCAGGAGAGCGAGCGATTGGCACGGAACCAGTTGACCCAGGGCGTGGTGTTGGTTTCAGAACGCCGCCAGGCTACGGCTGCAACGTACAAGGCTCAGGCGGAGTATCTTCAAGCGAACTTGGGTTACTTACTCTCCTGGGCGGAGCTCGAGCAGGCAGTGGGGCGCACGCCTGGACTCTAACCAAAAAAGGCCATCTGATAAAGGCCGAATAATCATGACGCCTTTCCTTCCGACGATAAATACTTCGTTAAACGCTACTGCCGGCGGTCCCGTTCTATTTGGGGTGATATCCGTATCTGGCGTAAGAGTGTCCAGCAAGACCATGGGGTAATGATCGCGATACTGATGCTCCGACGTGGGCCGACCCTCCGCTTGGACTTCCACCGCCCACTCGCGCTGGGCTCTACCCCGCTTGGCTGTACTTCAGCGTTACAGGCGTGGTGGTGCCTCTCGTGGTCTATCACCTGTAAATCTCCCTCAGGGGCGCCTTGTGATTGGTTGGACGATGGGTGTCGCGCTTGCCGAATCGCGTGACGCTGTCTCTACTGTTCCAGGGCACATCGTGGTGGCGGCCGCATGTACGACATTCATATTGGCCATGAATCGGCCACATGGGCGCGTTATGCATGAGGTTGCACCACCAGAAGCCAACACGT
>DATKPK010000192.1:0-45590 GCA_035524095.1 Binataceae bacterium (SeqCode)
CTCCTCGGGCGCAACCAGCCGCTTGTCATTCAAATGGCCGCATTTCTTCGGCAGGATTTGATCTTCGAGCTGAATCGCGGCCGCCCCCGCATCTTCAATTTCGCGCACGGTGCGCATTACATTGAGCGGACCGCCGAAACCGGTGTCGCCATCGACGATCAGCGGCAGCCACGAGGCGCGGCAAATTGTTCGCGTGAACAGGCATAGCTCTTCGCACGAAACGATGCCCAGATCCGCCAGTCCGAGGCTCGCACTCAGCGCCGCGCCCGATAGATAGATCGCTTCGAAGCCTGCGCGGCGCGCTTGTATTCCTGCGAGGGCGTTATGCGCCCCCGGCACAACCAGTATCTCTTTGCGCTGCCATAGCTGCGCAAGCCGCTCCCCAGGCGGCACATCGCTGCGATCATCATTAGTCAGCCAGGTCATCGGCTAGTCATTAAAGTCGTATTATTTTTTCCGTCGCGTCAGCTTGTGCAATTATTCGGTTCGAGTAACGTCGTAGTCAAATCATTTACCCGTGTGCACGGTGACCGGGATCTGAAGGATTTAATGCCCCATGCCTGATTACGACGTGATTGTTGTCGGTGCCGGTAATGCCGCGCTCGCGGCCAGTGTATCGGCGCGACTCGCTGGCGCCGAGAGGGTGCTTGTTCTGGAAAAGGCCCCTGAGGAGTTGCGTGGCGGTAACACTCATTATAGCGGAGGCCTGCTCCGTCTTGCCTTCGACGGACTGCCGCAAATCCTCAGGCTCGTCCCACAAGCTTCCGATTTACCCGGCTTCATCGAAGGCGTCGAGGCCTACCCGGCCGATTCCTTCTGGTCTGACTTGCGCCGTATGACGGCTGGCCGTACGGATCCCGAACTCGGTGAAATCCTCATCTCGCGTTCGTACGACACCGCCTGTTGGATGGCCGCGCAAGGCATCCGCTTCGAGCCTGCAATCTCGCTCGGCGCGGTCCGAGTCGGCAATCTGATCAAATGGCCCAAGGGCGCTATCGTACGCGCCGCCAACGAGGGTGTCGGGCTCTCGCGGATGTGGTTCGCTGCCGCTCAGCGCTGCGGTATTGAGATTCGCTACAACTCTGGCGTGACGCAACTGCTTCAAGACGGGACTGGCCGCGTGATCGGGGTCGAAGTACGCGACGCCTCGGGACTTCATCAGGTAACCGCCAAAGCCATAGTGTTAGGATGCGGCGGCTTCGAAGCCAACGTCGCGTGGCGCGCGCAATATTTGGGACGCCCATGGGACCATGCCAAGGTGCGCGGCACGATGTTCAATCAGGGCGACGGGCTGCGGATGGCACTCGCGATCGGCGCGATGCCATGGGGTCAATGGAGCGGATGCCACGCCACACCGATCAACGCCGCCGCGCCCGCTTATGGCGACCGTAAGCTGACCGATAAGACGAACCGGCTCTCCTATCTATATGGCATGATGCTAAACCGGCTTGGCCTGCGCTTCGTTGACGAGGGCGAAGATCAGGCGCTCTTCACATACGCCAAGTTCGGCGGCGCGATCCTCAATCAGCCGGGCGGCGTCGCTTGGCAAATCTTCGACGCGAAGGTTACCCATCTGCTCGAACCGCGGTACGCCACCAGCGAACCGTTTCGCGCCGACACCCTCGACGCCCTCATCGGACAGATAGACCTGGACCGCACCACTGCGCTCAAAACCCTAGCCGAGTTCAATGCTGCGGCGGGGCACGGCATCTTTAATCCTGGCGACCGTGATCACATGGCAACCAGCGGCCTCGCCTTGCCCAAATCGAATTGGGCGCAACGCCTCGATACGCCGCCTTTCATTGCCTATCCGGTGACCGGTGGAATCACGTTTTCGTTCGGTGGCCTCAAAATCACTGAGAATGCGCAAGTCGTCGCCACCGATTGGCAGCCGATTGCTGGATTATTCACCTGCGGCGAGATGGTCGGCGGCCTCTTCCATAGCAACTATCCTGGCGGCTCGGGGCTGATGTCCGGGGCGGTCTTCGGACGGATCGCCGGCAGCAGCGCGGCCCGCGCTGCCCTGTCCTGACGTGGCCTGACGATGCCGCAAATCAAGCTGCGAGCGGTCTTTATGCGGGGCGGTACCAGCAATGCGCTGATGCTTCGCGCAGAAGATTTGCCGCACGACCGTGCGGCCTGGGATCGCATCTTTCTGGGCGCACTCGGCAGCCCCGACCCTTACGGCCGCCAACTCGACGGTATGGGTGGCGGCATCTCGTCCTTGTCGAAGGTCTGCGTGATTGGTCCGCCGACCCGTCCGGAGGCCGACGTTGATTACACTTTCGCGCAAGTCGCGATCCGTGAGGCTTTCGTCGATTACAGCGGTAATTGCGGCAACATGTCGTCAGCGATTGGCCCTTTCGCCGTCGATGAAGGCATCGTCAGGGCAAATGGCACCGAGGCTGTCGTTCGCATCCACAACACCAACACGGGGAAGCTGATCGTTGCGCGCTTCCCGATAGAGGGTGACAAAGCCGACGTCGAAGGAGATTTTGTCCTGCCGGGCGTGGCCGGCAGCGGCGCTCCGATCAAGCTCGAATTTCTCGCACCCGGCGGTGCCGCGACTGGCCGACTGCTGCCGACCGGCAACGTAATCGACCTGCTGGACATCGAGGGGGCAGGCCGCATCGAAGCCTCGATGGTCGATGCCGCCAATCCCTGCGTTTTCGTCAGCGCTGACACTTTGGGCCTGAGCGGCACCGAAATGCCCGATCAACTGGAACGCGATACCACGTGCATGCAACGCCTCGAGGCGATCCGCGTTGCCGCCAGTCTGCGGATGGGTATCGCTGCGGCGCCGGCCGAAGCTGCGCGCAAACCCAGCATCCCCAAAGTCGCGATCGTCACCGGCCCACATGACGCGGCCACCCTGACCGGCGAGCCGGTATCCGCTGACGCCTGCGACGTTACGATCCGCATGATCTCGATCGGCCAGCCCCATCGCGCGGTCCCGCTGACGGGTGCGATGTGCCTCGCGGTGGCTGCACGCCTTCCGGGCAGTATCGTCGCGCGCGCCGCCCGCCCGCCCGTCACTGCCGATGCGCCAATCCGCATCGCGCAGCCCTCCGGCGTGACCGTGGTCGCGTCCTCGATCCGTCATGAAGGTGAGGAGTGGTTCGCCGAACACGCGACAGTTTATCGCACTGCCCGCCGCTTGATGGAGGGTTTTGTCTTCGTACGCGCCTCCGCCTGAATTGACAGGTTTCGGGCCGCTTGGCCCGATGCGCTTTTCAGCGACTAGGTGTTAGAAACGGACTATAAGAGAATCGCGATGCTGAACCCTTTTTCCGAAGCGTGGCAGATCCGCGAACTAATCGCGAAAAAAGAAGTGTCGTTGCGCGAGATCGCGGAATTCTTCAATCGCCGCATCGAAAGCCTCAATCCGCGACTCGGCGCGTACATGACGCCGACGCCAGAGCGTGCGCTTGCCGATGCCGTCCGGCTGGAAAAGGCTAGTGCGGACGAAATCGCCAAGATGCCGCTCTATGGCATTCCGTATTCGCTCAAGGATCTCACTTGGACCGCTGGCATCAAGACCACGATGGGATCGAAGAACTTTGAAAACTTTGTGCCACCTGCGGATGCCGAGGTTGCGATTCGGATACGCGATGCGGGAGGCATTCTACTCGGCAAAACCACGACGCCAGAGCTCGGCGGACGTCCGACCACCGAAGGTGGGCTTTGCCCACCCGCGCGCAATCCGTGGAACCTCGAGCATACGGCAGGCGGGTCGAGTGGCGGCGCAGCGTGCGCCGCTGCTGCTGGACTCGGACCGCTAGCTGAGGGCAGTGACGGCGGCGGCTCGATTCGGATTCCGTCGAGTTGCTGCGGGACCGTAGGATTAAAGCCTTCGCGCGGCCGTGTCTCATTTGCTCCGTTGATCGGAGAAGCATGGGCCGGATTCGCGACAAGCGGCCCGATTGCGCGATCGGTCCGCGACGTTGCGCTGTTCCTCGACGTGCTGGCCGGCCCGGTAGTTGGCGATCCCTACTGGGCGCCGCCGCCGAGCGAATCCTTCAGCGCCGCTCTGAACCGGCGTCCGGAAAAATTGCGTCTCGCCGCCATCCTGAAAAGCGCGGAAGGCAAAGTAGATCCCGAGGTAGAGGCGGCAACCGAGTCGGCGCTCAAAACCTTCACGGAAATGGGACACTCGGTCGAGTATATCGATCTCGATCCGGCTGCCATGTTGATCGGCCCATCTGGCGTCATCATCACGGCTGGCGTCGGCTCGATACCGATCCCGGACCCGAAGTTAATGGATCCGGTTATCCGCGCCACCTGGGAACGGGGCAAAGATTACAAGGCGGCCGAATACATCAATGCGATCATGCAGATGCACAACATCTCGCGCATAATCATGCAGACGCTCGCGCCCTACGACGCACTGATCACGCCGACGCTGACCCGGCCGGCCGTACGGCTCGGCAGCCTGCCCTCAGATATCCGCGGCGGATTTCGAGAAGTCTTCGAGTGGCTCGCCTTTACCTTTCCGTTTAATGCGACCGGGCAGCCCGCCTGCTCACTGCCGAACGGGTTTTCGTCGGACGGTCTGCCGATCGGATTGCAGATTGTCGGACGCCAGAACGACGAGGCCGGAATCATCGCGCTGGCGGCACAGTTTGAGGAAGCACGCCCCTGGATAGACCAGCTTCCACCGCTCGACTGACTTGATCTGGACCTATGCGCGGGTCTTTCCGGCGGCGTGAGAAAAAGTTAAGTTGCTTACACATTGATGCCGGTTCAAGCTTGTTTTTGGTTGCATCGGTCTATCAATGTTGGGCATCCTTGACGCCTTAATGAACGCAGCCAACCGCATAACAAAGGCCGCTTTGTGCCTCTCCCATGGGCAAGCTATCGATCTATGGATGACCATTGACGTCATCTCTACGTCGCGCAGTACTGCGGATCTTTGATTCCTCATGGCGGCCGCTCCCTCAGAAAGCTCAGCGCCGCCGCTCATCAGCTCCGCCGCTTCGAATAAGTGGCTAATCGCAGTCGCCGTCATGCTCGCGACGATCATGGAGGTGCTCGACACCACGATCGCGAACGTCGCGCTGCTGCACATTCGTGGGAGCCTTTCCGCAGGGGTCGATGAAGCGGCGTGGGTTCTGACGTCTTACATCGTTGCCAACGCGATCATAATCCCGCTCACCGGATGGTGCGGAGCTTATTTCGGGAGGAAGCGATACTTTCTCTTCTCGATCATATTGTTCGTCGCCAGCTCGCTCTTCGCCGGTGCCGCACCTAATCTCCAAACCCTAATCGTATGCCGCATCCTGCAAGGTATCGGCGGCGGCGCGATGATGCCGCTTTCGCAGGCCATCCTGATGGAGACGTTTCCGCCTGAGGAACAGGCCGTGGCAATGTCGGTATGGGGCCTCGGCATGATGCTCGGTCCCGTGATGGGGCCGCTGCTCGGTGGCTGGATCACTGACAATTACAGCTGGCGGTGGATTTTCTACGTCAATGTGCCGGTCGGTTCGCTTGCGGCATTGATGGTCGCCACTTTCGTTCACGACCCCTCTTATATTCGCCGGGAGATAAAATCGATTGATTGGTGGGGCCTCGGCTACCTGAGCATCGGCGTCGCTTGTATGCAAATTATGCTCGATAAAGGGGAAAGGCTCGATTGGTTCGGCTCGCATCTGATCATTTGGCTGACGGTTTTGGCCTCCCTTGGAACGGTGCTTTTTATCATCCGCGAGCTGACAACCAAGGAACCGATCGTCGATTTACGCGTGCTGCATAATCGAACCTTCGCAGTCGGCACGCTCTTTACCACCGTCATCATGTTCGCGATGTACGGCACTTACATCCTGATTCCGCTTTATTGCCAGCAGATCGCCGGTTACACGCCGCTGATGGCCGGGATGGTGCTTTCGATCCAAAGCTTCGCGACTTTCGCCTCAATCGTCTTCGCTGGCCGCCTCTTCAACCGCTATGACCCGCGGATAATGGTCGCGATTGGCTGCCTGCTAGGAGGCTATGGCTCCTGGGACATGGCGCACTTTTATACCGGTATCGACTTCTGGAATATCGCGCTGCCGGGCATCTATCGCGGAATCGGTTCCGGACTGATTTTCATCCCGCTCTCGACGATCAGCCTTGGCGCAGTCTCGAAAGAGGAAATGGGCACGGCGTCGGGCTTGTTCAATATGGTCCGCACGATAGGTGGAAGTATCGGGATCGCCATTCTTATCGCGATGCTCAGCAGTCACGCGCAAATCCATCAGAGCTATCTCAGCGCGCGGGTCAACACCTTCAACTTCGGTCTCTGGAGCCGCTCCTATCCCGCCGCCGCGGGCCTGATAACTCAGCTCGATAGGCAGAGCCAGGCGCCACTGCTCGGGATGCTTTACGTCGAAATGCAGCGCCAAGCGACCGTGATGGCTTTCGTCGATGACTTCCGTCTAATCGCGTATATTTTCTTTGCGCTTACGCCGTTGGCGTTCGTGATGCGCCGTCCGGCCTCGCTCGCGGCTCCAGCCGCGGGTCACTGACCGTACGGCGTCAGTTCGTGGGCTGACGCAAATTGATGCCGTCTGTGGATGATTCTTCTAACTGGCCCATTGTTAGATTAGCCAATGTTAAATGATACATGAGCCATTACTTGTAGCAGGCTTGCCATCAAAGGCTTAGGATGGTACGCAGTCACCTTCCCGCTGAGGGCAGGGCGCCTACCGGCTCGGGGACAGCCCGGCGCCCGCCCAACAGTCGGGATTACGGGGAGTATTCCAACTGATGGCTGCATCGAGCGGCGGCAAAGAGCCTTGGGGGCTGGGTAAGTACATACTTCAGTACCGCGTTCCGATCGGGATCACCTTAATCCTGATCACGGCCTACTTTGGCTATTGGGCCGCCAACGTCAAGATCGCCACTCGCTTCGAGAACTTCTTTCCTGCTCAACACGAGGACACCAAGCTCTACCGCGAATATCAGAATCAGTACGGCGGCGCGCAGACCCTGATGTTGATGCTGCGGGTCAAGCAAGGTGACATCTACAACTATGCGACGCTGCAGAAAATCCAGGACCTGACACGCAAAGTTAATATCCTCCCCGGCGTCGACCACAACGAGATCTTCTCCATCGCCTCATATCGTGTCGCCTTCACCAAGGCGATGCCCGGTGCACTCGTCTCGACCAATTTCATGTATCCCAAGGTGCCCTCGACGCCTGCCGAGCTTGAGGAGCTAAGGCGCAACGTCTTTGCCCATCGCGAGGCAGTCGCCGGCCTGATTACCTACGACGACAAGGGCGCACTCATTACCGCGAGCTTCAATGAACATGGACTCGACTATCAGGAGCTGTTCAATGACGTCCAGAATCTGATCAAGACCTACAGCGACGACAACACTGAGATTTACGTGGCTGGCCAGCCGATGGTCTCGGGTTGGGGCTATTACTATCTCAATCGGATCAAACTCATTTTCACGATATCAATCGCGCTGATGCTGATCATTCTCTACATCAGCATCGGCGAGCGCAGCAGTTGGTGGGCGCCAATCCTCACCGGAAGTTTTTCTGCAATTTGGGGCCTCGGGTTCGTCAGTTGGATGGGCTACAACTTCGACCCCGTAATGCTGGTCATTCCGTTCATCCTGACGGCACGCGACTTGAGCCACGGTATCCAATGGCAGGGCCGTTATTACGACGAGCTCGACCGCCTCGATGACAAACTGCTCGCTTGCGCTACCACTACGGACGTGATGCTGCCGCCGGGCCTGCTTTCAATCTTGGCTGATATCGCCGGGATCATCTTCATCTCTTTCGGCGGAATCCCCGTACTGAAAGAGATTGGCTTCGGCGGCGCCGTATGGCTGGCCGCCAGCCTCACGATGGTCTTTGTCTTTCAGCCGATCTTTATGAGCTACCTGCCACGCCCGACGATCCGTGAGCGCAGCTGGCTGGCGCGCCGGGGCGATAGCCGTCCTGGCATCTTCGGCAAATTTATCAACTGGCTGATCCATGTTCCCGTCACACGGAACACGACCCGCACATTCCTGCTGGCCGGCGGCGCTATCTTTATCATTTTTGGCCTCATCTCAGGGCAGCGCGCGCGTATCGGTTACGAAACCCCGGGCACGCCGCTCTACAAGCAGAATTCCAAGGTCAATCAGGACATCGCCGAGATCGGTAAGTTCTTTCCTACTGACGTCGGCTGGATCGTCCTTACTACGCCTGACTATCCCAATCCCCAGTCAAGCCTCGGCCCCGCAGTCTTGCGTATGACCGACGATATGGGTCCTTACCTGCAAAGCCGTGGTGATGCGCTCGCGGTCGTGAGCTTCAGTTCGCAGGTGATCAAGCCGCTCAACATGATGTTCCATAACGGTTTCCCAAAATATTGGAAGATCCCGAATGGCACGGAGCTTGGCGGCAATCTCTGGTATCTCTTCATGGCCGGAACCGCGCCGGGCGAAATGGAACGATTCTTCGCTCACACCCCCAAGATGACCAGCACCTGTGTGCGGGTGCTGTTGCCTGACCACACCTATACGCGGCTCAACCGTCTGCGCGACGACATCAAGACTTTCGTCGCCACCCGCGTCACCCCGGACCCTAGCCTGAACAAAGTCACCGTCCGCTACCTCGGCGGTGAAGCAGGACTCTATCTTGCCGCGAACGATATCCTCTACCGGCTCGATTTCATCAATCTGACCTTCGTGCTTGGGGTGATTTTCCTCTGCTGTGCGTTCACCTTCAGTTCGCCGGTGGCTGGGCTGCTTTTCATCATCTCGTGCGTGATGGCCAATTTCGGAGCATTCATCTACATGAACGCTCGCAACATCGGCCTGACGATCGACACGATTCCCGTGATTTCGCTCGGTATCGGGCTGGGCGTTGACTACGGCATCTATACCGTCGCCCGTATCCGCGACGAGGTGATGGGCGGGGCGACCATCGATGAGGGTGTCGTCACGGCACTGCACAGCACGGGCGCGTCGGTCTTCAGCACCTTCGCCGTGATGATCGGTGGCATCCTTCCATGGGCTTTCTCACCTTTGCTCTTCCACAACGAGATGAGCGTCCTGCTGATTTTTCTGATGGCTACCAACATGGTCGCGGGCGTGCTGATTCTGCCATCGTACATTGCTTGGCGCCGGCCCCGCTTCATTGCTCAATTCGAGAAACCGCCCGCCACACTCCGCGCCGCCGTTGGCCGCTGACTGGTTGCCATCAAGCCCGCCGCATCCGATAATCAGCGGGGCAGATGGCCTCTTGGCTGTCGCGTTATCGAGTTGAGCAAAAGCGAGCCTATAGCATTAGATTCCATCGTCTGCGCGACGGCTGACCAGGTTTCGTGTGATTTGGACGGCGAAGCCGCCATCCTGAACCTCAAGAACGGTACCTACTTCGGCCTCGATCCGATCGGCGCCTTTATCTGGAAGCGGCTCGTGCAACCACAACCCGTGAGCAGCATTGCGGAAGCCTTGCTCGATCACTATGACGTCGAGCCGGAACGTTGCCATAACGATCTGTTGGCATTGCTCCGGCAGCTCGACGAACGGGGGTTGCTGGAAATCCGATCGCCTGCGACCAATCCCTCCAACGACGATGACCAGGCTGGCTAAATTTCGCGCCCTGTCGCCGCGCGACCGTAAGATAGTCTTGCGCGCGCTCGCAACCCTCTGGCGGACGTGGTTCCTTTTGCGTTTCACTAATTTCGCAAACGTCCACGCATTGGCTAACGGACCGGCGATCGGCGTCGCGAGGCTAGATTCGCCCTCACCTATTCGCATCGCATTGGCGGTCGGCGGCGCCGGCTTTTTGGTCCCCGGCGGTTCCAACTGCCTGATTCGTGCGATCGCCGCCGGTATGATGTTGCGACGATACGGCTATGACTCTGCGCTGATGATCGGTGTGGCCAAGTCACCCGAAGGGGGCCTCAACGCACATGCATGGCTCGAAAGCGCGGGCCAGATCGTAATCGGCGATTTCGAACTCGATCGCTTTGTCCCGCTGGATACCCATCGCCCTGTCGCCGCATCATAGGCTGCCGTGCAGAGTTGGCCGGCAAGCCTGTGCGCTGTGGCACAAGCGATCGCAACGAACGGGCGAAGCGGCGAGTTGCGTCAAAGTGAGTCTGCGAACCGGTCGTCATCGAAATTCGGTGTCGTGCCTCAAAGATCGAACCATCGACTCGTTCAGGCCTTCTATCCCATGAGTGGTATCGCGGTAATCTATAATCCGGATGGCCGTCCTGCCGATCGAGGATTATTCGATCGCATGATGGGCGTGATCGCTCATCGCGGTCCTGACGGCTCTGGCTCGTGGATAGATGGAGCTGTAGCAATTGGCTACCAGAAGTTTTGCACGACTCCTGAATCGCTTCGCGAAAATCAGCCGCTCGCCGATCCCTCCGGGCGCTACCATCTGGTTTTTGACGGCCGTGTCGACAACCGCGCCGAACTAACTACCACCCTCAAGGGTCGGAGCGTTCTGCCTCGTGACGATACCGACGCCGAGCTAGTCCTGCGCACGTACGAATGCTTCGGCGCTGAGACTCCTCATCGCATCCTCGGCGACTTCTGCATGGTCGTGTGGGATTCCGCGCGCCGCGAGCTTTTTTGCGCCCGCGACATCTGCGCAGTGCGCAAACTATTCTATTACTTCGACGGCAAATCTTTTTTGTGCGGCACCGAACTGGTTCAGGTCCTGGCCGATCCGCGTGTTCCGCGCGATCCCAACGAAGGTGCGATCGGCGAATATCTATCGGGTTCGCTCGGCGCCACTGAAGACACGCTCTACCGCCATATCAAGCGCCTGCCCTCTGCCCATTCGATCACAGTCGGCCCCAATGGGTTACGGATGCAACGCTATTTCGATCTCGACCCGCGACGCCAGGTGCGGTACCGCGACGATCGCGAGTATGCGGAACATTTCGGCGAGATTTTTCAGGAAACGATCCGCTGCCGAACACGGGTGATCGGTCCCTACGGCATCCATCTGAGTGGCGGGCTCGATTCGACTTCTATCGTCGGGATGGCCGTCCCGATGTCCACCGCCGGCAAGGTCCCACCGTTTGAGACCTACTCGATGCTGTTCGACGAGCCGTCCGTCGACGAGCGCTCTTACATTCACGAGACTGTCGCGATGCTCGGCCTCAAGGCCAATTATTTCGCACCTTTCAAACTCGATTTGCCGGCCGCTATCGCATCGATTAGCCGTTTCAGAGAATTCACTGAATATCCGAACGGTGCGATTTGGCATCCGGTGTGGAAAACGGCTCGCGAAAAAGGCGTTCGGGTACTCTTGAGCGGCACCGGCTCTGACGAATGGATGGCTGGCAGTCCCTGGTTCTTTGCGGACCTATTGCTCGCAGGCGATTGGCAGCGGCTGTGGCATCGAGTGCGAACGGATAGCCGTCTTTACGGTGGCGCGAGCGGTCTCGCGCCTTCGCTCAAATTTTTGCTGCATCGTGCGATCTGGCCCCTCCTGCCCCTTGAGTTGCGAAAGCCTATTCGCCGCCTGCGGAAGACCAGTGGATTGCCGTCCTTCGTTCGCGCACCCTTTGCGCAGCGTCACCATCTCTGGGATCGGGTTCAACGCGAGCCGCGGCTGCCGCATGCCACCTTCGGCCAAGTCGCCCTCTACAACAATTTCGTTGACGGCTGGGTGATGCACGGACGTGAGATCACCGATCGCGAGATCGCTCCTTATGGTCTCGAGGAACGCCACCCGTTTCTCGACCGCCGCCTGATGGAGTTCCTGATGGCAATTCCTGACGATCAACGTATCCGTGACAATCTACCGAAATTCGTCCTGCGCGAAGCGATCCGAGGCAAAATCCCCGATTCGATTTGCGATCGCCGTGATAAAGCCTATTTCAGTATCACGTTTGTCGAGGCTTTTGAGCGGATGGGCGGTGAGCGTTTGTTCGCTCGTATGGCGCTCGATGAGGCTGGGATTGTCGACCGACAGGAGTTCCTACGCGTCTATCGTCATCGACTCGCCGACTGGGACAACCAAAATTTATGGCCTCTGTGGAATACGCTGGCCGCCGAACTGTGGTATCGCGTCGCTTACCTGAATGAGATAGCAGAGGCCGCAAACTAATTTCGCCACCAGTTCGCCATTAGGCTTATATCGCCTGTGTTTCGATGTTTCTTGTCATAACTGTGTCAGAAGTGCTATGCCAGCTATAATGGCGCAGTCAGCGACAATTAGGCCTTTCGAGGTGAAGTCGGCCAAATTTGACTTAGACGTTCACAAAGCTCTTTAGAGGCAAGAATTGTCGCTAGATAGGACAGATAGTTGACAAGCGCTTACCGCTCTTGTCAAATCACTGCAACAGCAAGGGGTTGCTGGACGCTAGTAGCGGTTAGGTCTGTCCGATGATGGATCGGTGCCATGACGGATAGCCTAGCCTGTCGTCCAAACGGAGGAGATACGTGCAAGATACTCGACGAGAACCTGGAAAAAAACTCAACTTGGCTCATCGCACCGCCAAGAAGTCGACCTATCAGACTCCGACGATCACCGACTACGGCGATGTGACACGTTTGACTCAGGCGAAGGGTACCTCCGTTGATACGAACGGTGGTCAAGGATTCAATAAGCATCCCTACGGCTGAGCGTTTGGGCTAAAACCTGGGGCGCAACGTATGTCGCTAGGCAGACTGTGTATCTCTACGATGTCTATGGTCTAACGATTTCAAGCGACATCGCGATACCCGAATTACGCAAGCCGAGCGGCCAAGAGGGCAGAGCGCAAGTTGCCCTAGCTCTCTCTGCCCCGGTTCAGCAGTTCGAGCCCATCTCAAACTGGCTGGTCTCCACGGCGTCTCCAAGCGGGGCGCCGTGGCTTTCATGGACCAAGTTTAAGGGCGGCTATCTTCTACGCTTTCACGATCTCGCAGATTTCGTAGTCGACTCTGAGGGTCATCACATTTCTTGTGTCGCGGGAGCTTCTGGTATCTCCGCCGCCACCGTCCGCCATTTGGTGATTGATCACGTACTGCCGCGCGTGCTGAATCTGCGCGGGCATGACGCGCTCCATGCCACTGCGATCGTAATCGACGATCGTCTATGCGCCTTTGTCGCTGAAGCCGGCACTGGCAAGTCCACGCTGGCCGCCAGCTTTCATGTGGCGGGATATCCAGCGTTCTGCGATGATTGTCTCGTCCTACGTGACACCCATCCGCTCACTGCCCTGCCCGCTTACCCTGGCGTACGGCTCTGGGAGGCTTCATTTCAAGCTCTCGGCGGTGACACCGCCGCGCTCGGGACACCGGTCGCGCAATACACGGCAAAGACTCGTCAACTTGGCGGCAGTGAAGGCTTTCGCGCCGAGCCGCTTCCGCTCAGGCGTATCTACCTGCTTGAGCGCGACGGTCAATCACCATCGACTGCGCAAGCCTTACCCACGATTGAGAGCCTTAGACCAGCCGACGCGTTGCCTGCACTGATGGCGGCGACTTTCCCGCTCGATATCACCGACCACGCGATGCTCGCGAGGCATTTCCGCCTGCTCAGCCGGGTCGCCGCCGAGCTTCCGATAAGACGCCTGACGATACCCACCGATTTTACCGCTCTGCCAGTAGTTCGCTCGCTGATTCTCGAGGACTGTGGAGCGGTTTAGGGTTACGCTTCGCGAGCATGGAGCCGGGTACGTGCGCGGACTATTGTCATAGGCGGTGAAACGAGCCGGCGCGCTATATCCTGTCGAGCATGACGCCGAGACGCGTCTCCTGCTGAGCTGTGTCCAGTTGGATCAATGCGATGACGCGCTGTCTCCTGCTGCTCAACTTCGCACTGACGATCTTGCCGATCTCGATTGGATTCGGCTGAACCGGTTGGCCGCCGAGCATGCTGTTCAGCCGCACCTCTATCTCCGTCTGAAACGGCTTGACGCCTTGCCACCGTCGGCACTGAATCCGATGCGGGCTCAGTATTACGCCAGTTCGTTAAGCAATCTTAAGCTTGCGCGCGAATTGCTGCGTCTGACCGCCCGGCTGAGCGACGCTGGCGTGCCGGCCCTCGCCTTCAAAGGGCCGGTGTTGGCGGTCAAGCTTCACAATGACGTTTCGCTTCGTCAATTCAATGACCTCGATCTGCTCGTGCGTCCCGAGGACGCAGGCCGTGCCGCTCAAGTTCTAATCGCCGAAAATCACTTGCCGCGCCATTTCGACCCGACTGACGTAGCGCGCTCGCTGACCCGGTGCAACGAAGACGAGTTCATCCGTCCTCACGATTCCCAGATGGTCGACCTGCATTGGGCACTGGGCCCGCACTATTTCCCCTACGGTCCACCGGCGGAACTCGTGTGGGACCGCGCCGTTCGTTGCACTATCGAAGGTGGCGAGATCCTGACGATGGGACCAATCGATACCGTTCTTTTCCTTGCCGCACATGGCACCAAGCATGGGTGGAGTATCCTTGGTGCCGTGTCCGACCTCGCCGGCGCACTCAGCGCCGACGATCGCATCGACCACGACCAGTTGCTCGACGAGGCTGCTCGATTCGGCTGCCTCAACATGCTTTTACTGGGTGCGGCGCTCGCGCGTAATCTGCTGGGCGCTGTCATCCCATCTGCGATCATTGACCGGATCGTCAAGCAGCCCGATATCGATGCTCTCGCTCTCAGCGTTGAACGGCGGATGTTCAAATATCTCGGCGTCCGTCCCGGCCTTTATCTCGACTGGTTCGTCTCGCTTCGCCTCCTGGAGGACCATCGCAGCCGACTGCGCTATCTCGTTAATCGCGCCTTCCTTCCAGCGCCCGAAGATGTCGAATTTATCGAGCTGCCACCCTCGCTCTATCCGCTCTATTTTCCGCTCCGGCCCTTCCGTTTGCTCTTTCAACACGGCAAGCGCCTATTCGTCGAGGTACCGATGGGCCGTAAGCGGGTTAAACGGATGCCTTCGTGAAAGTCTCGCTGGGCGGCTTTCTGAGCGACCTGCGCGAGGCCTCGGGGCGTCATCTATGGTGGACTGTCGCACTCTCGATTTTATGCTCGCTTAGCGAGGGCGCCGGTCTGGCCCTGATCGTTCCGACGCTGGCGGTGGCTGGCTTCAATTTTGGATCGCAAGGCGGCGCTGATCGCTACGCCACTCTGATCCGTACCAGCTTCGCGCATCTCGGCCTGAAACCCAACCTTCTGACGCTTCTAGCTATCTTGATCGCCGTTATCGGCGCCCGCGCGATTCTCGATCGTAGCCGTGATCTTTCGCTCTGGACCGTGCAGCAGCACTTTGAGGATGTCCTGCGGCGCCGCCTTTATCGCGCTATCGCCAACGCCAACTGGCTGTTTATCACGCGCAGCCGCTTTGCCGACTTCAGCCACGCGCTGACTGCCGAAATAACTCGCGTTGGCGAGGCGGTGCTGTTCATCCTGACGCTCGCTTCCGATACGGCCCTCGCCGTGATCTATCTAAGCGCCGCCCTCGTACTCTCTACCGCTACCACGCTAACAGTTATTGCCGCTGCCAGCTTCCTGGCCTTCTTGCTGCGCCGCAAAACGCAGCGAGTCCAATGCCACGGTGCAGAACTCGCCAGAGTGACGAACCAGCTCTATGCTGCGGCCGGCGACCATCTGCAGGGCCTCAAGACCGCCCGTACCTATGACGCTCCCGAACGCAACTTCGAGCTCTTCGCCAACCTCAGCAGAAGTATCGCGGGAGCGAATCTCGCCGCCGTCCGGGAACAGGCAGCCGCCACCTTATGGTTCCAGCTCGGCGCCGTACTGCTGATGCTGCCGATACTCTATCTCGCCCTGCGCGTCTTCACGCTAGCGCCCGCGACCTTGCTGATCTTGCTTCTGATCTTCGTCCGCGTGATGCCGCGTTTTCAGATGAGCCATCGCAACTATCAAAATCTGTTTAAGGCGCTGCCATCATACTTGAACGTCATCAGCCTTGAACAACGCTGCCGCGCAGCCGAGGAACCGCCAATCCAAACTTGCGATGCACCGCCTTTCGAACGCGAAATCCGATTGCATAGGGTCAGCTTCCGCTATCAGCCTGATGCTCCGCCAGCTCTAAGCAACCTCGACTTGGCCGTTCCAGCCGGCCACATCACGGCTATCGTGGGACCGTCCGGCGCGGGTAAAAGCACAATCATCGACCTTGTGATGGGCCTGCTTGTCGCCGATTCGGGAGCTATCACCTTCGATGGCGTGCCGCTTCTGCCAGGAGCTGCTCACGCCTGGCGTCGCCGAATTGGATATGTCGCCCAAGAGACTGCACTCTTTCATTTGAGTATTCGCGACAATTTGGTCTGGGCCCGCCCCAATGCGACCGCGGACGAGATATGGGAGGCGCTGCGTATCGCGGCGGCTGACCGGTTCGTGCGAGCGCTCCCGCATGGCGTCGACACCGTCGTCGGCGACCGTGGCTTGATGCTTTCACAGGGTGAGCGTCAGCGCGTTGCCCTTGCCCGGGCGCTTCTGCGCCGTCCCTCGTTACTGATTCTCGATGAAGCAACGAACAGCATGGACTATGCAACCGAGGCTCGGGTCCTCGAGGCCATTGCCCAAATGCGGGGCCCTCTCACAGTCCTGACTGTTGCCCATCGCCTATCGGCGATCCGCTCTGCTGATCTAATCTACGTCATTGAAGAAGGCCGCATCGTCGAATCCGGCCGATTTGAAGACCTCAATAAGCGTGAAAACGGCCGCTTCCGAGCATTATGCAACGCGCATCGCCTTGAAGTTTAGTTCGGCGAATTATGCTATGACATGCATATTTAGGTCTTGACCTAACCTTACAGGTAAGTCAGAGTTTTATCACTGCGTTGCATATCATAGCGATGCAAGGGAGTTACAGATATGTTTACAAGGATTTTCGGTACTTTTCTTCTGGTTTTTGGCGCGACTCTCGGTGCACTTGGGATGGCGCACGCCTACGGCGGGTGGAACCCCTCCGCACCCGAACTTGATCCCACCGTCTTAGGGAGCGGGGTCAGCATCCTTGCCGGCGGTTGGATACTGCTCAACGAGCGTCGCCGTAACCGCAAATAGCCCGCCATCCACGATTAGCCGCAGCGCATATTCTAAATAATGGTTATTTGCCGGCCAGACAGGACGCGGAGGATCTCCAATTAGGCGTCCTTAGAATAGATGAGCAGCTTAGGCGGCCAAACGGCCGCTTGAGCACTTTGATCGTCTGTCTTCTCTCAGTCTGAGTTCGATTCGGCATCGCCGACCGAAAAATACTTGAATCTCCCTCCCATAACAGTTCAGACTTAATTCATCATTTCGCACCGTTTCGTCGTGCTTCAAAAGGGTTTACACATGCTGGCTACTTTATTCCTCATATGCATGCTTATGATTAGTTTAGTCAGCACTGCAAGTGCTCATGAGAGTAGTAACTGGGGTAATCATCCTTGCGGATGGAGTGATGGCAGATGGAGTAGCTGCGGTGGTGGTGGGCATCAAGGGATCGGCACTGCTCCTTCAGCACCGGAACTCGATTCCAGCGTTCTCGGCAGCGGAACTGTCATCCTCACAGGCGGATTGATTCTTCTTAACGAGCGCCGCCGAAATCGCAAATAAAATCCTCTCAGGACAATTGGCAAACGTTCAGTAGAGTTTTGCTCTGTTTTCATCAGCTAAGCTTGCGTTCCTTGTCTCATGAGGGCGTCTCTGCGGTACCTGTCTTCTAATACTTTTGTTGCATCGCATTTAGTCTGTAAGGCTGAGACATTGAAGTCTGCTGGTCCAAGCCGGCAAAATTCAGCATAAAATAAGCTAGATTTGGCCAATACACTCATACTAGCTTATTGACCACTTACAATAATCAGCTTAGGCTTAATCTATCGAAAAGCACCGACCCGAGGGGAGCAAGATAGATGTTTACACGCGTGGCAAAGGTCGTGGTCCTGAGCGGAGCGGTTATATTCTGCACGATTGGCGTAGTCCACGCTCAGTCATCACTTGGTCCGAGCACCGGAGTGATAAAGCCCAGGGCTACTGCGCCCGAACTCGATCCGTCCATGTTGGGTGCGGGCCTCGTGATGCTTGTTGGCGGTCTCTTGCTTCTCGGCGAGCGGCGTCGAGTCCGCGAACAGTAATTGAGGTCAGTAGTAGCTATTTCATCTGTTCCGCCGCGATTGGCGCAATTCGCTGCTTCCCAATTGGCCTGCGACGCAACGATGCGAAAGGCGGCGTAAGGCTAACGTCTTCCTCACTGCCAGAAATACGATTTCAATTAGGACCTATTTTTTACTCGTGGTTCTGTAATTTTATTTGTTGACAGTTAGGACTTAGTATCTTAGGCTTAACTGGTCATTGAATCAATTTCAATGCTGAAGGAGTGCTACAGCATGCTGTCGCGAATTCTTAGCGTCTTCCTCTTGACCGCTAGCCTAACCTTTAGCGCGATTAGCATGGCAAACGCTCTGCCTGGACCACCAGGGCCCGGCCCGGGTGGTCCGCCACTGGGAGGTCCTGGTCCTGGAGGTGGACCACTAGGACCCGGCCCTGGCCTGGGCGGTCCACCCCCTCCTCCACTACCCGGCGGCGCCCCCGAGCTGGATCCTACGGCCCTCGCTAGCGGGATCGCGCTTCTGGCCGGCGGGATGATCGTTCTGCGCGAGCGGCGCAAGAACGGATAATCCGCGATACTATCAGCTTACGAATCTTTCAGTTTCCGCCAGCGATACCGCCCTGCGCGGCGGTATCGCTGGCTTTTGTAAACGCACCTATTCTGGCAGCCTTAGCACCTTTCCTGACGTGCTGAACGCCGAACTCTTAGAGCATTCCCCACTGAGCGTTGCGCGAGCGGGCGATCGTTCCCGCCATATCCTGCGCGCGACTTTACTGGGCTTCCTCCTAGCGGCAGAACTTGTCCACCTCGGCATCCCGATCGTCCCATCGCTCAATCCAACTTTGGTTGGATGGTGGCTGCCGATCGTTCTAAGCGGACGCAAGTTGGGCGAAGCGGCGTTAGGAGGCCTGCTGGTGACGGTTTTCTTGAGCTGGCCGATTGTGCGTTCGGAAATACCCGCCGCAGTGGCTGCCCCCGGTCTCGCTCGCCGCAATTTGTGGCTGGCAATTCATCTTGTGTTGGTTGGGCTGACCGCTATGTGGCTGGCCTATGGGACGGCTTCTGGCAACTTCTCGACATCGAGTAGCCTGACGTGGTTTATCGCTGGCACTCTCCTTCTTCCTGCCACCGCAATCACGTGGTCAAACGCGCTCGTCCGCTCGAATTTTTGGGTCGATTGGCTTAGGAACAAGCCATCAGCTTTCGTCGCTGGCGCGATTACCGCCGTCCTGACCCGGACGTCAAATACTTTCATCGAAATGCTCTGGCCGCCATTGCGCCAGTACACCTTCGTCACCGTCGAACTGATCCTTCACGCATTGCGGCTGCCGGTCGTCAGTGATCCAAGCCGTAATGTGCTGGGGACCGCGCGTTTCGCCGTTAGCATCGCACCTGCTTGTTCCGGTCTCGAAGGCATCGCACTGATTTGCGCCTTCATTGCGGCCTACCTATGGTTCTATCGCGCCGATTACCGCTTCCCCGCAGCGCTCGTGCTGTTCCCTGCTGGAATCGCGATCATCTGGATTCTCAACGCCTTCCGCATTACGGCACTGATCCTTATCGGCCAATGGAGCAGTGATCTAGCCGTCACCGGTTTCCATACAGTGGCTGGCTGGATCTTTTTCAATTTCACCGCGTTGGGACTGGTGAGCGGGAGCCATCGGGTCGGTTGGCTGACCCGGTTCGGCCCGACCGATGCCACTAGTTCCGCCACAACTGCGCCAAATCCCGCCGTTCCCTATTTGATCCCAATGATGCTGACTATCGCCGCTGCGATGGTGACAGCACCATTCGCCAACGGCTTCGACGTGTGTTATCCGCTGCGCGTGATCCTTACCGCTGCGGCCGTCTGGTGGTATCGCGATCGCATCGGAGCAGCGCTCTTCGGATTTTCATGGGCCAGCGCCGGCCTCGGCACACTATGCTTCCTCTCGTGGATCGCCATGACCCATCCTGATCGCGCCGCCGACGCGACTATCGCAGCTCATTTGGCCAGCATGTCGATTCCGGCTTTGGGCGGATGGACTCTCTTTCGCGTGTTCGGCGCAGTCGTCACGGTCCCACTCGCTGAAGAACTTTTCTTTCGCGGCTATTTGCAACGCAAGCTAATCGCCTCCGATTTCGAGAACGTGCCGTTTGACCGTTTCACGTGGACTTCATTCGTCGTCTCGTCGCTGGCCTTCGGCCTGCTCCATCAAAGCTGGATCGCTGGCGTTATCGCCGGAACGCTATTTTCGCTCGCTATCTATCGACGCGGCCAGCTCGCCGATGCGATCACCGCTCACGCCACCGCTAATGCCTTGCTCGCCGCTTACGTCATTGCCTCTGGCGCCTGGTCGCTCTGGACCTAGGACCAGTACCGTCTCGGGCCCGCCCTTGCGAGTGAGAGGCTTCAGATTCTTATAGTAGGTGTGACAGTCGCAGCTCCGCGCCCGCGCGCCCTCGCAGGCGAGGGCTATGTCTGCTATGTAGCCGCAAGCGGCTCACTCATCGCCGCGTCAGCCAACGGAGATAAGACATGGACCTGGGTCTTCAAGGTAAAACGGCACTTGTTCTCGGCGGCAGCAAAGGACTCGGACGCGGCGTCGCCAATGCACTGGCCGCCGAAGGCGTTGCGGTTGCAATCATGGCACGCGGTCAAGAGGCCATCGACCACGCGGTTAAGGAGATCAATGCGACTGGCGCCCGCGCGGCCGGTTTCTCCGCCGATACCGGTGATTGGGCTTCGGTCGAACGCGCCGCTAATAGCGCCCGTGCCCGGTTCGGCCCGATCGATATCCTCGTCAATAATTCCGGCGGACCGCCGCCTGCGCGCGTCGTTGGTATCAAGCCCGAACTGTGGGAGGCACAGTTCCATGCGATGGTGCTGGTCTACTTCCGACTCACTGATCTAGTGCTGCCCAGTATGCGCGAGCGCAAATGGGGCCGCATCATCAACATCGCGTCTGAATCGGTCGTCCAGCCGATTCCACATATCGCGATCTCTAATACGCTCCGCGGCGCGGTCGTCGGATGGGCGAAAACCCTCGCCAATGAAGTTGCTCGCGACGGCGTGACCGTCAATACATTGCTACCCGGAGCCTTTGACACCGACCGCGTCCGCCAAATCCAGCAAGCCACCTCCGCTCGCGAAGGAGTCTCACTTGACGAATTTGCTCAACGCGCCGCGCGCAGCATCCCGGTCGGCCGGATGGGCAAACCGGAGGAGTTCGGCGCGGCTGCCGCCTTCATAGCAAGCCAATGGGCCGGTTACATCACCGGCTCGCTGATTCGCCTCGACGGTGGCTCGATCCGCTCTATCTGACCGAGAGGTAACATCTGTACTGCCAGCAGCGACGGTCGCGTAGTTTTTACCAGCCGTCATCGGGAAGTATTTGTTTATACCGCGGCAAATAGATGCTGCCGCACCTAAAAACGCCCCTGCGCCAGCGATCTAGCCATTGTTGCAACGATGGCAAATGATTTGCTCCCACAAGCTCTCAGACGGATTAGCTATTTCTGCCTGAGGAGCGATCCGATGCGGCGTTCTCTAATTCTATGTACGGTTCTGATGTTCACCGGATGCGCCACTAACCATTACGAAGACCGCCCGTTCTTCCAGCAAGAATACTCGACAGAAACTCACGGGCGCAAAACTGTACTAGATCGTCTGGTCGAGACCGACCCTGGTGGCATTCACGTCAACGTCGCACCTCAATACAACTCGAATCCGCCGGAGCGCATCGCGGTGCTGCCCTTCGGTGATCTCGGCAGTGCCAACCTTGTCATAGATAAAATTGCGCTGACCCATCGCGATCAGCAGGAGCGTTTTAACTGGGCTTGGACCGACTCCCAACGCCTGCGCCGTGCGATGCAAGGCTATCTCGCCGAGCGCGAGTTTGTGATGGCTAACCTCAATGGTATCGACACGGTGCTTAAGCAGCACGGGATTGATTCGATGCCGAAGCTCGAAGCGGTTCCAACGCAGCAACTCGGCCAATGGCTTGGCGTCGACGCGGTCGTCTACGGCAACGTCCTCCACTACGAGGGCTACTATCTTTTCCTCGTCGCTGCCTGGCAGGTCGGTATCGAAGTCAGGATGGTCTCGACGCACAGCGGCGAGACTCTGATCCATGCCACCGGCAGCCGTTGGGATGATCAGGTCTTGCCGGCCATTGATGTGATGGATATCGCGATAAACTCTGGCGAAAACCTGCTCCAACTTCGCGATATCAATCTCGCTCGGGCCGAGGAAGAAACTTGCCGCGAAATCGTTATCCGGATCCCGCCCTCCGATAAACTGGAAAAAGAGGAATCCGAGCAGGCGCTCCAATACGCCGATCAGCGCGATATGGTCAACGAATTGGCCAACTCCTCTGAATCTGAAAAGCAAATGCCGGAGTATCCATGAGGCGATTTTCGCGGTCCGCCGTCGCGGTTCTTATCCCAAACTTAATCGGTCTTCGCTGCCGCCAGGTATGCCGTCAGGTCATCGATATGCGGACCGAGCCATGGCAGTGGCCGCATGATGTGCGTACGGCGTTTCGGATCGTAACCCACCGGATACGCGCCATGCAGCACACGCGCTTCGATTAGTTCTTTTGGCGACCCTGCAATCGCGGGTCCGAGCGAGCCAGGCAAATTTGGATTTTCGTTGTGGCAAGCGCTGCAATTCGAGCGGTAGATGACCGCCCCGCGCTCTGCCGGGGTCAACGGATGCGCCCCGTGACACCCAAAGGCGAACAACCCGGCAGCACCCACCAGCGCGCCGGCCAGAAGTGCGAGCAGGAATGACTGAGTCGGCCGAACGGATTCTGTTTCGGCTTCGTCAAACGGGCCGAGAGCGCCGCGAAAACTTCCAGTTCCAGATTCTGCGCCCCCAGCCCGTCGTTTAATCACTTAAGATTTGACGCCGCGAATTCCCAGTTCGCAAGATTCCAGAAGGCCTCAACGTATTTCGCGCGCGCATTGCGATAGTCGATGTAATAGGCATGCTCCCAGACATCGCAGGTGAGCAACGGCCTTTTGTCATGTGCGATCGGCGTGTCCGCATCATGCGTCCCAATCACTTCCACCGAGCCGTCGCCATTCTTGACCAGCCAGGCCCATCCACTGCCGAAATGAGTCACTGCCGTTTCGGTAAACTTCTTCTTGAACGCCTCGAAATCGCCGTACGCTTTTTTGATCGCGTCGGCTAGCGCCCCCGACGGCTCACCGCCGCCTTTGGGACTCAGCGAGGTCCAGTAGAAGCTATGGTTGAAGTGCTGCGCGGCATTATTGAACAGGCCGCCCGGCCCCGCGCCCTTGATGATCTCTTCGAGCTTGGCATTCTCGAATTTCCCACCCTTAATCAGATTGTTGAGATTCGTGACATACGTCTGGTGATGCTTGCCGTGATGAAATTCAAGCGTCTCTTCGGAAATATGCGGCGCAAGCGCCGTCTTCGCATAGGGTAGGCTGGGCAGTTCAAAAGCCATGATAAGTCTCCATCCTTTCCGGATTATTTCGGTTTAGGGGCGATAGCCGGACCGCTCTCCAATCCTCCATCCCGGCTGCTTCACCCGCTTGCTGAGGCACAACGTCGTCGTCTGAATAAATACTATCGTCGGCCCAGCGCGCCTTGCAAGTTTGAAACGTAAGCCAAACTTTTGAGGCCGTGCGGGTACGAGGCTGGGAGCATCCCGTCTAAGAACCTGAAGCCGAACTTGTGATGATGTGCCGCGGTTCTGTCGTGACCCGAGCCCACGCATCTGCTCTTTCGTTGCGAAGCTATCATCAGTCAATCGACCGACAGGCGCGACGCTGTATCGCCCGCCGCGATCGCCACCCGGCTATGGAACCGTCCGTAAGCGAAATAGATCACCATTCCGGCCGCCATCCACGCCACGAAGCGGATCCAAGTCACAAGTGGCAGACTTAGCATCAGGTAACCGCAAAAGACCATTCCGAGGATTGGGACCAGGGGTACCATCGGCGTTCTGAAGGGACGCTTCATGTCCGGCTCAATCCGGCGCAGAATCCAGATTCCGAAACATACCAGCACGAACGCGAACAGCGTACCGATGTTCGTCAGTTCAGCGATATCCTGTATCGGCAATAGCGCCGCCGTCACGCCAACTACGATTCCGGTGATCGTTGTTGGGACAGACGGCGTCCGGTAACGCGGATGAATCCGGCTGAACACCGGCGGCAGCAAGCCATCCCGCGAGACCGCGAAAAACACCCGCGACTGTCCCAACAGAAGCACTAGCAGAACCGACGTCAGCCCAGCGACCGCGCCGAGTGAGACGATTCCCGCGACAAAATTCAGTCCACGGAGCTCGAATGCCGACGCCAGTGGTGCCTTGATATCGATCAGATGCGCCGGCACCATCCCGGTCAGCACTCCGGCCACGATTATGTACAGTGCGGTGCATATGAAGAGCGACGCAAGAATCCCAATCGGTAAATCGCGGTTCGGATTCACGACTTCTTCGGCTGCGGTCGAGACTGCGTCGAAGCCGATGTAGGCGAAGAAAATCACCGCCGCGCCCTTCATGATTCCCGGCCATCCGAGCGGCGCAAACGGCGACCAGTTGGCCGGCTTTACATAAAAGACGCCAACAACGATCACTACGCCAACAGCGAACAACTTGATCGCGACGATGACTGAATTTATCCGTGCGCTCTCGGAAATCCCGACGTAAAGAATGCCGGTGATCACCAAAACGATCAGTAGCGCAGGCAAGTCGATTTGCATCAACGCGCCCGCTTGGGGCGCATGCGTCAGAGCGTACGGCAGATGAATCCCCATCCCATGCAGGATAACGTCGAGGTAACCTGACCACCCCACCGCCACTGCAGCCGCCGCAACCGCGTACTCCAGCACGAGATCCCAGCCGATAATCCAGCCGACCAGCTCCCCCATTGTTGCGTAGGAGTACGAGTACGCGCTGCCGGCAATCGGAATCATCGCGGCGAATTCCGCATAACACAATGCCGCCATCGCGCAAGCAAAGCCTGCCACCACGAACGACATGCTGACGGCGGGCCCGGCGTATTCCGCCGCAGCTACTCCTGACAATACGAAAATTCCGGCGCCGATAATCGCGCCGATCCCCAAGGCCGTCAGGTCGAGCGCCCCCAGCACCCGCTTCAGACCGCCTTCATGAGCTCCCGCTTCCGCCAGCAGCGCCTCAACCGGCTTGCGGCGAAAAAGCTGCGTCCTCAAATCATGCCTCACGCTAGTTCCCACCCTTCCCTTCCTTCATGTTCAGCAAGTTTCTATTCCGATGCGTCGGCATTGTGACGTGAGCCGAATCCATTCGACGCGGAGGACCTTTCATCTGCGCTCGACGGCCCCATCCTCCACGCTTACCTGACGACGCAAAATACGCCTGACGGTCCGATTATCTGTCGGTTAAAGGAGAGTCAACTTATTAAGTAATCGCGCCGCCTCCATCCGCCGCTGCTCCAAGGCAGCAAAATCCCGCCGCACACCCGCTGGATTACCCATGCGTTAATAATTCGGTGGCGAACGAATCTGGAGGCACTTTTGGGTTAATGATTCGTCTGCAAATTGGTACGGACCAACGGTCCGGCACGAAGCGCTTCCGCCAATGCCAGTATTGGCATCGCCCGTGGTGCGGAGACCAAGCGAAACGAAATCGGAGCGCGGGAACGCGCGGTGGCCTCCAAAGACAGCCAGGCTGCGATTGTCCCGCCTGAGAATCTAAAGCTTCACCATGAGACGTAACCGCCATCAACCGACAAAACGGTCCCAGTGACGTAGCTCGAAGCTTCGCTTGCCAAATAAATCACCGTGCCGCGCAATTCCTCGGGCCGTCCCAAGCGGCCCAAGGGCGTCGCCCGCTCCATCCGCTCGCGATTGGCCGGCTTGGCCATCCCTGCTTCGTTGGCTTCAGTCGGAATCCACCCAGGCGCGATCGCATTGACGAGGATCCCATATGGCGCCCATTCAATCGCGAGCTGCCGGGTCAAATTGACCAACCCCGCCTTCGTCGCGGTGTAGGCGGACAACCGGTAGATAGAGCTCGCCACCAGCCCGTAAATCGACGACATATTGATTATTCGCCCGGGCTTCTTGGCTTCGATCAATCGGCGTGCGACCCGCTGCGCCATCATCATTGGCGCGGTAAGATTCGTCGCAATCCCCCCATCCCATGTCGCTCGCGGCAAACTTTCCGCGCGGCCAGTCGGCGAGATGCCGGCGTTATTGATCAAGATATCGCACAGCCCAAGCTTGGCCAGGGTTGTTTCAACCAGCCGGTCAAGATGGCCATCGTTGGTGATATCGGTCTCGACGCCAATCGCCCGCACGCCGTACTCGTGGGTCAACTCTTCGGCGAATTTCCCTAGCCGATCACCACGCCGTGCTGCCACCGCGACATCCGCTCCGGCGATCGCCAGCGCCTTGGCGCATTCGACCCCAAGCCCCGACGACGCACCGGTTACGATCGCGACATGGCCGCGCAGTGAGAAAATCTCATCTATGGAATTCATTTTCAGTCCGCTCGTGACTCAGATTATAACGCGCGACATCGGCAAACTCGCCTGCACACGGCCTCGCGAGTTCGCCGATGCATTTCATCTTGGGTTTAATTGCTGAATTAGTTACCGAAGGCTTCGGCCGCCGCTTCCGACGCTGCTGAGACCGCGCGATCAATCTCGCGCCGCTCGATCCCGTAATGCGTCACGGCGCGAAACGAATTCGGCCCGCGTGCTCCTATGAGCACCCCGCGCTCCCGCAACGCCCCGACAAACTTGCGCGCCTCATCTGCGGCACCGTCGAGGTCGAATACCACTATATTCGTGCGCCGCTTCACGGGACGGGTATTAATTCCGGCGACCAGCCCGAGTCCTTCCGCCAACGCCCGCGCATTCAGATGGTCCTCCACCAACCGCTCGACCATCGTTTCGAGCGCGACGATTCCCGCCGCAGCGATTATTCCAGCCTGCCGCATCCCCCCGCCGAGCGCCTTGCGCATCCGCCGCGCTCGTCCAATGAATTCACGGCTGCCGCATAACACCGATCCCACGGGCGCGGACAGTCCCTTCGACAAGCAAAATGAGACCGAATCGGCGTACGACGCAATCGTTTTCGGCGTGGTCTCCAGCGCTATCGCCGCGTTGAAGATCCGTGCGCCATCCAGATGGACCGGCAGTCGATGGGCCTGCGCAAGCTCTGCAACCGCCGCCATATGCGAAAGTTCGACGGCCGGGCCACCGCCTAGATTATGGGTGTTCTCGAGCGCGATTAGGCTCGGCAAGGCGAAGTGCGCATCCGGCGGACGTTCCAGCTCGTCGCGCAGATGTTCGAGGTCAAGCTCACCGCCCTCAACGTTGCGGATCGGCGTCATCACAATTCCACCGAGTGCCGCAGCTCCGCCCGCCTCGTAAACGTAGGTGTGCGCTTCCGACCCGAGCAGCGCTTTCGTGCCGCGCGGACAATGAGCGAGCATCGCCGCCAGATTCGCCATCGTGCCGGTCGGCACCAGCACCGCCGCCTCTTTGCCGGTTAGCTCGGCCGCCATCGATTCGAGCCGGTTGACGGTCGGATCCTCGCCGTAGACGTCGTCGCCCAACTCAGCCCGGGCGATCGCCTCGCGCATCGCCGGAGTCGGCAGCGTGACCGTGTCGCTGCGCAAATCGATTACCATGGGCGTGTCATTCCGGCATGATCGCTTTAACGACTTCGTCAATCGCGCGCTTGCTATCTTGCTCATCGGTCAACGACCACGTCACCGCGACCGTCGCAGCGCGCCGTGGCGCAATTCCCTGCTGGATCAGCTCGCCGGCGTAAATCAACAGGCGCGTCGATACGCCCTCTTCGAGACCCGACGCCTTCAGATGACGTACCTTCTCGCCCAACAGCGCGAGCTGATACGCGATCTCGGGATTCACACCTGACTCATGCCCGATAATCGCAACTTCCTTTTCCGCCGGCGGATAGTTGAACTCGATTGTCACGAAGCGCTGACGCGTCGAGTGTTTAAGGTTCTTCTGGATGCTCTGGTAACCCGGGTTGTAGGAAATCACCAGCAAGAAGCCAGCATGAGCTTCTATCGTTTCGCCGCGCTTCTCGATCGGCAGAATCCGCCGATGGTCCGACAGTGGATGAATCAGCACCGTCGTGTCTTTGCGCGCCTCGACAATTTCATCGAGATAGCAAATCGCGCCGCGCCGTACCGCCTGCGTCAACGGGCCATCTATCCACACCGTCTCGTCCGCTTGAATCAGAAAGCGCCCGACCAGATCGCTGCCGGTCAGGTCTTCATGGCACGCGACCGTGATTAGTTCGTTGGGGCCTTCCGGCTCGGTGGCCAGCAAGTGCGCCATATGCTCGACGAAGCGCGTCTTGCCGCATCCGGTAGGACCCTTGAGCAGGACCGGCAATCGCGCCTTATAGGCCGCCGAGAAAATCTCGACCTCGTCACCAATCGGCAGATAATAGGGCGTCGCCGCTGGATCGAGATGACGGATTTCAGGCCCTTCATGGGAGCCTTGCATCCGCGTATCAAATTTCTTCAGTTCAATCGCCATCGCTCACCCGTTCTCGGAGTATTGGCGGATTCTAGGAGAGCAATAGCTCTCTATTCAAGGCGCGGAGCGCTTTGGTACCAACGTCATGCCAGCCTTCGTGTCCTTGACGCTATAACCTAGTGCGTCCAATTCCGCCCTCAATTCATCCGACCGTTTGAAATTTTTCGCCGCGCGCGCCTGCTCGCGCTCCGCCTTGAGCCGTAGAACCTCTTCCGGGAATACGCTCGCGCGGGCCTCTCCAAGCTTGCCCTCAAGGCCGACTCCCAACACCTGATCGAATCGCCGCAGCGTAGGCCAAGCGCTGTCGTCCTTACGCCGATAGCCTTCCGCCACTAACTCGTTAACCACCGCAAGCGCCTGCGCCGTATTGAGATCGTTGTTGATCGCAAGATGAAACCGCTCGGCATATCCCTCGGCCCATGTCGCATCATTCGACACCGCAACCGCATCCTCACCAACATTCCGCGCGAACTCGTAGAGGTAATCGAGATTGCGCTCAGCTCCGCGCACCGCGTCGATACTGAATGCCAGCTCTGATCGATACTTCGCGCTCAGGCATAGCATCCGAAACGCGAGCGGATTAATTCCCGCGTTAGTCAGATCCGCCAGCACCGGAAAGCGTCCGGCACTCTTGCTGATCTTTGCCCCCTCCATCCCGACCAGAAACGCGTTGTGCACGAAATAGCGCACGAATGGCTGACCGGTCGCGCTCTCTGATTGCGCGATTTCGTTCTCATGATGGACCGGGATATGGTCGAGGCCGCCCGAATGAATATCCAGCGTCGCGCCGAGATACTTCATCGACATCGCGGAGCATTCGATATGCCATCCCGGATAGCCACGCCCCCACGGGCTCTCCCATTGCATCATGTGATGGGGCTGGTTCAGCACCCACAGCGCAAAATCATGGGGACTGTGCTTGTCCGGCGAATGCTCCAGCCGCTGCCCCGTGTGCTGCTCATCCAGACTTTGCCGCGATAGGCGCCCCATCCGCGACGGCCCGCGCCACTTCTCGACGTCAAAGTAAATTCCCGACGGGGTAACGTAGCCATAGCCGCGCGCGATAATCTTTTGGATCAGCGCGACCATCTCGGGAATATGGTCAGTCGCGCGGCATTCGACCGTCGGCCGTTCGATATTCAGTTTGGTGCAATCATCATGGAACAGCGCGAGGTAATGGTTCGCGATTTCAAGCGGCGACTTGCCCTCAGCCCGCGCCGTCTTCTCGATCTTGTCTTCGCCCGCATCTTCATCCGACGTCATGTGCCCCACGTCGGTGATATTCATTACATGACGAACGTCATAGCCGTTATAGGCCAACACTCGCTTGAGCGTATCGACGAACACATACGCTCGCATGTTCCCCAGATGCTGCGGCAAGTAGACCGTCGGCCCACAGGAATAGAATGTAACTATCGGCGGATCGGCCGGACCGAACTCTTCGACCGTCCGGTTTAAGCTATTGAAAATATGTAGCGGTTTCACGATGGCAGTCCGCTAAGCGTAACGTGCGGACGCCCCAATTAACAAGTCGTTACGTTTCAACCGGCAGCAGCCAAATTTGAGCCCGATTGGCGATTCTACAACCCGTCCGTCACTATTGCGCGCGGCTTCAACACTCAGCCTGGCTCCCGCACGAAGGACTCAATCTTTTTCCCACGTTCCTTCGAGAGGGTTCACGTTGAGAAAGTCTCACTCATGGCCTCGCTCAATAACCCGCTCGCAGCCGTAGGGAGTCAAACGCGTGGAAGGCTGTGCCGTTCAGCTCGCCGCCGCTTCATCACTTCGCGAATGATCCGCCACTCATAGCCATCGACCAGCGATTGCCATCCGGCTTCCACAGTATTCGCCGATCGCGACAAAGTGGTCCAGGTAATATGGCCATCGGAGAAACGCTTGACCGACATCACCTCCGCCTCGGTCGATTCACCGCTGGCATGCATATACGTCTCGGTCACGCGCACTTCCGCCAGGAACGGAAAGTACTTAAGCAGGGCCTTCCGCAGCGCGAGGTCAAGCGCATTGACCACGCCGACGCCACGCGCCGCTTCGATCTCCTCCACGTCGCCGATCTGAATCACGATCGTCGCGTCGATCGTCGGGGTGCCATGACCCTCAAAATAGTCGTCAGTGACGCGGCGGCGCAAGATTCGAAACGGCGCCAAGTAATCCTTGCCGGTGCGCAACTCGGCCAGTTCGCGCGAGGCCTGCGGAACTTCCGGTTCTTCAAATATTGATGGTTCGCTCACTGCCGTATTCCCGAGCCGATTATTGCCGCGACCCTAGCGCCATTCAAGCCGTGCAATTGAAGCTCTACTTCAATTGTCCACCGGGGCTTATTCGATAACGCGCGGCATCCATTTTTTACCCTATACGCTCTCCTCGCCATCCCTGCTCAACTGCCCCCTTTCGATCCTTCACCAGCATCATTTTTACATGGCGAGTCCGCCGTCCACCTGGATTACCGCCCCAGTTATGTAAGCGGCGGCGTCCGACAATAGGAACGCCGCAACTGGCGCTACATCCTGTACGGTGCCGAAGCGTTCCAGTGGAATCATCTTGAGCACGGCTTCACGATTCTCCGGCGGCAGCGCTGCCGTCATATCGGTCTCGATAAAGCCGAGCGCCAGCGCGTTGACGCGCACGCTCAGCCGCCCGAGTTCTTTCGCCGCCGCTTTCGTCAACCCGATTACGCCAGCCTTAGCCGCCGAATAGTTAACTTGACCAGCGATCCCTGATAGCCCACTGATCGACGTGATATTGACGATACTGCCGCGCTTTGCCTTCATCATCATGAACGCGGCGGCCCTCACAAAGTTAAACGAACCGGTGAGATTTGTCCGAATCACCTCGCTCCAGTCATCCTCGGTCATCATCACCAGCAGCTTGTCGCGCGTCATCCCCGCGTTATTGACCAACCCATCGATTCGTCCGAAATCGCCTTTGACTGCGTTCACCATCTCGCGGACGCCCTTGAGGTCACCCGCGTCAACCTTGAAGGCCATCGCCTTGACGCGGAAACCCTCTAGCAACCCCCTCAGTTCTTCCGCTTGCGCCTCGCTCTTGACGTAGCTGAACGCAACATTTGCGCCGCACTTCGCTACCTCGATTGCGATCGCGCGCCCGATCCCGCGCGTCGCGCCAGTTACGATGATGTTCTTGCCTTCGAGGTCTTTCATGTAGTTAGTATTGCAGCGGTCGCTTAGGTGCCAGAAATCGTGCGGACTAACTCTAGTAACGATTCCCTCGGATGCGTCCAGTCCAAAGTTACTCCCGGCCTGCAGACGTGAAATTGCCCGCCGCCGGAAGCCGCTCCGGATCGCGGGCAATGTAAAAGAGTTACCCTATGCGCTGCAATCCATCGGGCTAGGCACTGAACGACGACCCACATCCGCAGGTACGACTCGCGCGCGGATTATCAAAGCGAAAGCCAGCGTTGTGCAATCCCTCGACATAATCCAGCGTCGTTCCGGCGATATAGGGCAATGAAATCGTATCGACGTAGACCTTGAGGCCGTCGAAGTCCTTCACCACGTCGTCCTCTTTTTGACCATCAAAGCTCAACGAATACTGAAAGCCCGAGCACCCGCCGCCCGTAACGCCGACGCGCAAGCCAAAATCTGGCGCAGAACCTTCCTTCGCAAGCATCTGCTTGACTTTTTCTATCGCCTTTGGCGTTAGATTCACTCCCGGTAACTCGCCCGCCGGGTTAATTGTGACGTTCTCTGCTTCCTGATGAAGTTCTTCGGCCATCGATCCTCTCCGAGCTTATTAATGCGAACCTTTAAGTCCGACTCTTCCTCTTTTATACCACGATCGGGTTAGCAACTGCATCCAGCGGTCACACGTCGATCGCTGCATGCAATCTAACGACTGGTGCTCATCATCTGCATCGTTTCTCGCGATCACATGACCAGCGGGCGCCGCAACTTTCGCGATGCTACCATCTTCACCAGACCGATGGGCCGTTTAGAAACCACCATCACATCAGTTGCGCTGGCCGAGGGCTTCGTGTTGGCTGGTTTCGCGCGCCTCGAACGGCTGGACGATCGTGCATCGTTCTTCTCGCATTGGCTCGCCGAGGACCGCGCAGCCGAGATGGTATGGCTCGCCCGCGACCCTGGCCGCCGTATCGACCCGCGGCTGCTCGACCCACGCCTGCATACGGTCATCAGCCTCGCCTATCCCTACGCTCCTCCGCGCCCGCCCGACCTCGATTGGCGCTCCGAATTGCGCGGGCGCATCGCCGCCTACGCGATCGGTGCCGACTACCACGATACTGTACTTGCGAAAGCCCGCTCGGTTGCCGCAGCGCTCGAGCGTCACGTCCCAGCCGCAACCATCCGCCTCTACGTCGATACTGGACCGATCCTCGAACGTGAATGGGCAACGCGAGCACGCCTCGGATGGTTCGGGCGCAACACCAACCTCCTCAATCGCTATTACGGCTCGTATTTTTTTCTCGCCGAAATTCTCACAGACGTTGTCCTCGAATCTTCCGGCGAACCATATCGCGACCATTGCGGCACCTGCCGCCGATGCCTCGACCTCTGCCCGACCGGCGCACTTACCGATGGCTACCTGCTCGAACCCCGCGTATGCATCTCGTATCTGACCATCGAACATCGTGGCCCTATCCCGCGTGAGTTGCGACCGAAGCTTGGCAACTGGATCTTCGGTTGCGACATTTGCCAGGAAGTCTGTCCCTGGAATGACGACCGTACCGCCGCTGCACTGGTTAGCAACGACCTGATGCCGTCGCTCGCGGAATTACTTACGCTGGACGCCGGCGGGTTCAGCCGCCGCTTTCGGGGCAGCGCTATCAAGCGCACCAAGCGCCGAGGCCTCTTGCGGAATGCCGCGATCGCGCTCGGCAACAGCGGTAATCCTGCTGCCCTGCCAATTCTCGCCCACACGCTGGATTCCGAACCGGAATCACTCGTACGCGCTCATGCCGCATGGGCAATCGGCCAACTCGGCGGCGCCGAAGCACGTCGGCTTCTTGATCATTCCCGCTCGCGCGAACCTGATACCTCTGTGCAAAATGAAATCGAAGCGGCACTGAGCGGTTTGCATGGGCTACCGTAGTTGGATTAACAGTGAATGCGGTGACGGTTACATGAACGACACGCGAAGTGAATTCTCGATGCTGGCGGCTCGCGAACCAATTCCGCTCGCGCGTGCGGCCCTTCTGATGGCCAAGGAAGAGTATCCCGATCTCGATATCGACAAGTATCTTGACCAACTGACTACCCTCGCTCGCGAAGCCGAACCGATCGTTAAGGCCGGTAACGATACAGTTGAGCGCATCCAGCTGCTTTCCGATTTTCTCTTCACCCAAAAGGGTTTCGCCGGCAATCGTGACGAATTCGGCGACCCCCGCAATTCATTTCTCAACGACGTACTCGAACGCCGCCTCGGCATCCCGATCACTCTATCGCTGCTGTACATTGAGATAGGCCGTCGCCTCGGGCTCAATCTTTTCGGCGTCTCTTTCCCAGCCCACTTCCTAGTCAAAGCCGTGGACGAGCGCGGCGAATTAATCATCGATCCTTTCAATGGCGGCTCAATTCTCGGTCTCGACGAAATCCGCGCCCGCCTCGCCCAGATTTATGGACAGCCGGTCGATCTCCACCCCTCGATGCTCAAGGCTGTCGGCGCGCGCCACATCCTTAGTCGGATGCTGCGCAATTTAAAGAATCTCTATGTGACCGGTTCAGATTGGCCGCGCGCCCTATCGGCTCTCGATCGCATTCTGCTGCTCGACCCACGTTCGCTCGATGAATTGCTCGAACGCGGCGGTCTCTACGAGAAACTCGAATGTTTCAGTGCTGCCCTCGACGATTTCCAGAGCTTCCTGAACCAGGCCCCCGGCGAACATCCGGGCGCCGATAACGCACGAGAGTCGGTAGTGCGGCTAATGCGCCAGGTCGCCCGCATCAATTAGCTGTCGGCGCGGCTGACCGGACTGCGTAAACAACGAGCAAGGGCCGGAATGCTTGCGGGCTGCGGTCTATGCGGACGGCTCAAAAGCGATTGGCAATCGCTCGCGGCTTCCTGCTTTAATTGAGCTTGCATTTATTCTGACGGAGTCCGACGCTGCCTGTAGCGCCACTATCTCGATGTCCGCCGCACCTGAAGCAAAAACCTCTACCGATTTTTTTGAAGCCACCCGACAAGGTGTCGCCAACGCCGGGCTGCGCCGCAAGCTCGAAAACTCCACCGGACGTCATTTGGACCACGTCGGCCATGCACGCGCTGAATTTCCCGCTTACGATGCCGAACGGGACACCGCCCGCCGCATCAAGGAGGAAACCCTCGCCCATCTCGACGAATTACTGATTGAGCTTAAGCGCAAGCTTGAGGCCAACGGCTGCAAGGTTTTCATCGCCCGCAATGCCGCCGAGGCCCGGAACTATATCGTCAAAGTTGCCCGCGACATCGGCGCGCACAAGATCGTCAAGGGCAAGTCGATGACGACTGAGGAGATCGAACTAAATCCGGCTCTTCAGGCCGCTGGGATGGAAGTCGTCGAAACGGACCTTGGTGAATACATCGTCCAGCTTCGCCACGAGCGTCCGTCGCACATCATTACACCCGCGATTCACCTGTCGAAGGAAGACATCGGCGAGCTCTTCAGCGATCAATTGAGTATTCCCTACACGGCCGAACCGGAGGCGCTGACCGCCGCCGCGCGCGAGCGCCTGCGCCAGATTTTTCTTGGCGCGCAGATGGGCGTCACGGGCGTCAACTTCGCCATCGCTGAGACGGGCACCCTGGTCCTGATTGAGAATGAGGGCAACGGCCGCCTTTGCAGCACGCTCCCTGATACAAGCGTCGCTGTGATGGGCATCGAGAAAGTCATCCCGCGCCTCTCTGACCTGAGCCATTTTCTTGAGATTCTCGCGCGCACGGGCACCGGCCAGAAACTCACTACTTATTGTAACTTCATCAGCGGCCCTCGCCGTAATGGTGAGCTCGACGGTCCGCGCAACGTCCACGTCGTCATCATGGATAACGGGCGTAGTGCCATGCTCGCCGATCCGGTCCTGCGCGAGGCGCTGTGCTGCTTGCGCTGCGGCGCCTGTCTCAACGTATGCCCGGTCTATCGCCGCATCGGCGGCCACGCCTACAATTCGGTGTATCCTGGTCCCATCGGCTCGATTGTCAGCCCAAATCTTTTCGGCAGCGCCGCCGGGCATCTGCCGTTCGCCTCGACTTTGTGCGGCGCGTGCCGTGACATTTGTCCGGTAAAGATCGACATCCCGAGGATCCTCTTACACCTTCGGTGGAAGGAAGGACTGGAAGGAAGCGCTCTTACCTGGCCGCGAAAACAACGTCGCGCCCGCAACGGCCTCGCCCGCTTCGCCCGAATGTCCCGTCATCCGCGCGCGATGCGCATCCTCGGCCGTCTCGGTGGATTGCTCATGCGCCCATTCGCCCGCGACGGCTATTTGCGCCGAATGCCGCCGCCGTTCAATCAATGGACCCGCGGCCGCGACTTTCCCGCACCCGGCGGACGGCATTTTTCTGCGGAAGCAATTTCGCCGCTTTCGGCACCCGACAGACTGAATTCCACCGGAAGCGGCACGGATTCTTCTGCCTCAAACAGCTCGCCCAATAGCAATGACACGCGAGCGGCCGGCTAACGCATGAACGGACTCAGCAAACTGATCGCGAACGTCAAGACCGCCCTCGCGCAGAGGCCGCAGTCGGCGTCGCACTTTGTCTCGACGCTGCAGCCTGCTGCTCATGGTGACCGGCCAGCGGCGCCGTTGCCCGTAGCTCCAGCTATGCGCCTAACTGAACTCAGCGCGCAACTCGCCCGCGAACTTGGCAAGGTTGATGGGCATTTCATCGGCACATTTACGCCAGACGAAGCCCGCGCTGAGGCCGTCAGCCTGGCGAAGCGAATCAACGCGACCCGCATCGCGATAGGCGCCGGTGTCGTGCTCGACGAAGGCCCGATCGGTCGTGCTCTCGAACACGCGGGGTTCGCTGTCACCAGCTATCGTCATACCGCCGGCGACACCACACGCATCGCTGATCAAATGGCTCAATGCGACCTTGGCATCGTCGAGGCCGATTACGCCATCGCTGCGACCGGAACCTTTGCAGTCACGGGAGCAGCCGGCCGCCCTCTCTCATTGAGCCTATTGCCGCCGATCAACCTCCTTATCGTCCACGCATCGCACCTCGTTCCGGATCTTGCTGCAGCAATCAGCGCGCTCGGCGCCGGTACCGTGATTAACCATCGCATCGCCTTGATTACCGGCCCTAGCCGCACCGCTGACATCGAAAAGATGATCGTTGTCGGCGTCCACGGTCCCAAGCAGCTTTACGCGATGATCGTTTGGGCAGAGCCGCGCTGACGGCCGCGACAATGACCGAAGTCCGACTTTTTTCCACCTGCCTCGCCGAGGAATTCCGTCCCTCGGTGATCGAATCCTCGATCACGGTTCTCGAACGCCTGAAGCTTAAAGTGCGCGTCGTGCGCAGTTCATTCTGCTGCGGGCAGGCGCCTTTCAACGAAGGTTTGCGCGAGCCCGCTGTCGATCTCGCGCGCCGCTTTCTAAAGGTTTGCACACCTGGTACGCCGATTATCATTCCCTCCGGCTCATGTACCGCGATGGCGAAAATCTTTTACTCCGATTTGCTTGCCGGCGAACCGACGCTAGCAGCCAAGGCTGCCGTGCTGCGCCCCTGGCTGTTCGAGCTTTCCCAGTTCATCGTCAACGTGATGAAGGTGAAATTTCTTGGCGCGCGCTTCGATCGTGTGGCTGCGTATCACTCATCATGTCATCTGTCGCGCGAGTTGCGCGCGGTCGACGAACCGCGGCTGCTGCTCGCTTCTGTCGACGGCCTGAAGCTGGTCGATTTCCGCAATCCCGAAGAATGCTGCGGTTTCGGCGGACTCTTCTCAGTCAAATTTCCCGAAATCTCGGTCGCGATGGCCGAGGACAAAATCGCCCGTCTCAAGGAAAGCGGCGCCGAAGTTCTTATCTCCGCGGACTGCGGATGCCTGATGCAACTCGGCGGAGTGATGCATCGTCACGGCGTCAAGATCGCCACTGCCCATCTCGCCGAAGTGCTCGCTTCGCAATAGCTCGGACATATTCCTCTATCACCGCCGAAACCGTGCGTCGGGATGTGATTCGGGCAGCCGAGCGCCCCGGCCAAAGAGTTTTTCCCGCAACGTACCTTCCTCGTAATCGGTCTGCATGAAACCGCGCCGTTGCAGCAGGGGAACGACGCCCTCGACAAAGTCGGCGAAAGACCCGGGTGTAGTCACGTAGCCGAGATTGAAGCCGTCCACTCCGGCCGCGATCCATTCTCCAAAGACGTCGGCGAGTCGTTCAGGCGTACCCGCGATTACGCCGCTGAGCCCCTTCACCAGATCGCGCAAGGTTCGCTTGCTATCTGATTCCGTGCTCGCGAAAGCTTGCATCAAACCACGAACCGCATTCGTCTCGATATATTGCAACGGCTGATCCAGGTCGAACTGGCCGAAATCAATTCCTGCCCATCCACTGAGCAACGCCAGCTCTCCTTCATAATTGACATTCGCCAGATAATCTTCATATTTGCGCTGAACGTCGGCCTCGGTCGCCCCGGCAATTACTTTTGAATAGAGGAAAAACCGCAAATCTTCAGGATTGCGCCCTTGTGCGCGCGCCTGTTCCTTCATCTCGCGGATATTTCGGATAGCGACCGGCTTCGGTCCAGTAAGAAAGACGCACTCCGCGTGCCGAGCCGCAAACTGTCGGCCGCGCGGCGAGCTTCCCGCTTGAAACAGTACAGGTGTCCGTTGCGGTGAAGGCTCCGCTAGATGACATCCGTCTACCTTGAAATACTTACCTTCATGGTGGATCGCATGGACCCGTGACGGCTCGACGTAGAGCCGTCGTTCGCGATCCCTGATTACTGCGTTATCTTCCCAGCTCGCCTCCCACAACTTGCAGCACACTTCGACGTATTCGTCGGCCATCTCGTAACGCTGATCGTGCGGCAGCAACCCTGTCTGGCCAAGACTGCGTGCCGCACTTTCTAAGTACGTGGTGACGATGTTCCAAGCTATCCGCCCTTTAGTCAGATGATCCAATGTCGAGATCAAACGGGCGAAGATAAATGGATGATATTGTACGACCGAGCTAGTGAAGGCGAAACCCAAATGCTCAGTCGCGTGCGCCATCACCGGAACCAGTAGCGCCGGATCATTCACGGGAATCTGGGCCGCCTGTCTCAACGCAGCTTCCCCATTGCCACCGTAAACATCATACACGCCAATTACATCCGCAAGGAAAAGCGCATCGAACTTGCCGCGCTCCAGCAGCTTCGCCAGCTCAACCCACGTTCCCAAGTCTGTGTATTGGTGCATTTTATCGTCGGGGCTGACCCACAGTCCCGGTGATTGATGTACCACACAGTTCATATGAAAGGCGTTGAAATAGATGCGTTTCCTCATTCTCGCCTCCGATGCCGTTCGCCCTTGCCGAAATGCTGATGCCCTCTCGATTCCGAAAGGGCATCACCGCATAGTCACTGACTATTCACGATAGCGCTTAGTTGGGCCGCTGATGGACATACATTCCAGGAGCAGGCTCGACCACTGGATAATTCGTACTACCCATTTGCTTCGGCGCGGGACGCATATCACCCGATCGCTTCTCCAGCCAATCGAGCCAGTTGTCCCACCACGACCCCTTATGCTCAGTGGCGCCAGCCAGCCAGTCATCGGCGTTCTTACCAAGCTGCGAATTGACGAAGTATTTCGATTTGAAGTTCCCAGGGGGCGACACCAGACTCTGCACGTGTCCGGTCGAATTGAGCACGAATTCGGTACGTCCGCCGAAGAGTTGCGCCGCCCGATGACAGGCGCGCCATGCACAAATATGGTCGGTCATACCCGCCAGCACGTAGATATCAAAATTGACGTCGCGCAGATTGATCGGGGTGTCGAGGATTTCAATCGCCCCCGCCTCGACCAGCGGATTACGCAGCATCAACCTCAAGAAACCTTCGTGCAATTTCGCCGGAAGATTCGTTGAATCGGCGTTCCAATACAAAATGTCGTAAGGGGCCGGATCGTTGCCCATCAGATAGTTATTAACCCAATAGTTCCAGACCAAGTCGTTTGGCCTGAGCCATGCGAACGTCCGCGCCATCGAAGCCGCGTCAAGTACGCCCTTTTCGCGTGACTTCGCGATCGCCATTTCCACCGTTTCTTCAGTCGTGAACATCCCGGTCATCGACGGCTGGCTAGTATCGAGCATGGTCACCACGAGCGTCGCCGCATTGATCCGGCGATCGCGCAGCGCCGCCAGATGACCCATCAGCAGCGACGACGTGATTCCGCCCGCGCAGATCCCCAGCAGATTGAGCGTCGGACAGCCGGTGATATCCGCGACAATCGCGGTCGCCTCTTTGCACGCGTTGACGTAGTCTTCGAGGCTCCAGTCGCGATGCTCCGGTCCGGGATTCCGCCAGCTCATCGTAAAGAACTGGATTCCGTGCGCCACCGCATACTCAGTCAGACTGCGCTTCGAGGCCAGATCCATGATGTAGTATTTGTTGATTTCCGGCGGCACCAGCAACAGCGCCCGCTCGTGCACCTGCGCCCCAGCCGGTTTGTATTGCAGCAACTCGAAGATCTCGCCGCGATGGACCACCGCGCCGGGCGTCACAGCCAGATTCCTGCCGACGGCAAACGGCCGCTTGTCCACCTGCGATGGCATCCCTCCGTTATTCACCAGGTCGTCGATAAAGTTGCGCAGGCCATTCAAGAGGCTGGCCCCGCCGGTCTCAAACGCGCGCTTAAGCGCCGCCGGATTCGCTGGCAAAAGATTCGTCGGCGCCAGCGCCTCGGTCAGCAGCGTCACGCCGAAACGCTCTTGCGATGTGGTCTTCCAATCGCCGTTCGCATGGCCACCGATGTCGACCAGCTCGTTCATCGCTTTGCGCCATGCGAGATAGCCTTGCATCATGCGTTTGTAGAGCGGATTTTCTGTCCACGCAGGATCAGTAAAGCGCTTGTCATTCGGTTCAGGCGCGACTTCCGACAGTCCCACGAGCGCCTTCCCGGTCTCGGCCGCGAAAGAGGATAGCCAAGCGTAAAGTTGATCTGGATTGGCCAGCGCGGCACCTGCCAGACGCCCGAGCATTTCGATCGTCTGTCTGGCATCGAGCCCTACAAACGGATTAGCGCCGAGGATTGCCCCAAGCGCCGCACTCTCTTCCTCAGCGAATGCTTCGAATTCCCTGATTGCCGCTGCACACATGTGATACCTCCACCAAGCCCTAAACTATAATAGGACCGCTTGTTGGCGGCTCTACCTATGCCGCAACCACCGATTGCTCAGCCGAACATAGAGCCCTCGCTTGCTAGGGCGGCGCGCGAGGGCTGCGAGCGACACGGCTTAAAATCTTCGACTAGCTACCACTCAACTAACCAATTCACGTCCCCGTTCGAACAACCGCGGCGCCGACAACGCAATCTCCTCCCAACTCGGATCGTGGCGCTTGCCACGCCGATGCAACATCAAATTGAATGCCGTTATAACGCCGAAGCGGTAACCCGCAAAGGCACGAAACCACCGCACATCGGCGTCACTGACGTTCCACGGAACCTGCGTGCGGTATTCATCGGCGAGCTCTTCCGCTGACTGAATATGAGTCGGCACCAGGGTCTTTACCACCCAGCTCGACGGATCGGAAAACAACAGCAGCCAGCCCAGATCAATCAGCGTCGCACCGACCTGCGCGAGCTCCCAATCGATCACGACCAGCACCCGATCGTCACCGGCTAGGTTATTCGACCATTGATAGTCACCGTGAACGCATCCGATGCGCGGGCTTAACGGCATCGTCGTGCGCAGCCGTTCGCGGAGCTCCGCCGCGCCGACGATCGTCTCCGGCACCAGCGTGGGCCGGTCCAGTAGATGGTCGAGCCGCTCGAATTCCTGGATCAGAGTGAAAGGATCGCCCCACGCTTCGCGCCGTGGCTGCCATTCCACCTGATGGAGCGCCGCAGCCGTCGCCACCACCGACTTGGCGATTTTCCGCTGTTGCTCGGGACTGAACTCGCGCTCGCCCTCGGCCAGCTTGTCGCCGCTCATGAACGCCGTAACAAAGTAAGCCCGTCCGAACCATTGCGGATCTTCGCCGAGCCATCGCACTTCCGGCACGGGCACCGCCGTGTCCGCGAGCGATCTCATGATACGAGCCTGCCGCATGACATCAGCCGTACCGACCGGTCGCACGCCTTCCGGCGCGAGCCTCACTACCAGCCGCTCGCGCTTTCGCGGCGAACCATGCTCAAGTTCGAAGCTGTAGCTCTGTCCCGCATGTCCCGGCAGTGCCGTGAGCGGACCGATTCTCGCATCCGCCCCCACCTGCGCTTGGACAAAACGCGCAACCTGCTGACTTATCTCGATTTCACCCGCCATCGCGCGAGGTTATAGCACGAATCGCCATGTTCAAGCTTGGCCAGTCTCAGCCCTTCATTTTCATCTGCGCCGACGCCGGGTGCAGGCTCGCCTTAGCGCTTGGCCGTTCATCGATGCGCTTGAACCATTCGGTCACGTTCTTGCACGCCGGATCGATCGGCTGACCCACACTCGCTGCGAAGTCCATCCCGCAATAGAGGATGATATCCGCGATCGTAAACCGGTTCGGAACGATGAACTCGCGCCGCGCGATCAAGCCGTCAAGCCACTTCAGCCGGGTTTGTACAATCCGTTTCAGGCCTGGAGCCGCGTCCGGTTCACATGGCACGCGATCCTTGAACAGCGGAAGCCCCTCGGCGAAGCGGAAGCCGTTGTACATATTCTCGGTGATATTCTGCTCAATCCGCCGCTGCCACTGCCGCGTATCCGCGCGTTCTTCGGCGGTCGCCCCGATCAATGCAGGTTGCGGATGCTTCTCTTCGAGATACTCCCAAATCGTCACCGTCTCGCCGATACACTGGCCGTTGTCGAGTTCCAGTGCCGGCAATTGCCCGCCCGGATTGCGATCGGTATAGGGTGGCTGGCGATTCTCGCCCTTCAACAGATCGACTACCTTCGTCGGAATACTCAGGTTCTTCTCGATCAGAAACATGCGCATCGCGCGCGGATTAGGGCCAAACGAATCGTATAGTTGCATCAGATCGCCTCACTTTCGCCGGGTCATCCCAGGCGCCGCGACTATAGCTCAACTATACCTCCTAAAGGAATCTCGTAATCTCCTCGTAAAACGAGCCTGTCGTTGCGCAATTCCTGACCACGGCGACACAAACGGTGGACCGCTATATTACATTTTGTAGCCGGGCCCGGCCTTGAATCGTAAATAGTACATTTCCCTGGAACTGCACTCGGACTTCCGCACTGACGGTACATCCTAAATCCGCAAAGACCGTCTCAGAAAACCTGTTTCCGCCATATGAGCGATACTTATCACCAAGGCTTGGAACTTGCACAGCATGAACGCATGAGATCCTCGTCAAGTCGCCCCGGGCGTCACATAAATTGGTGCTTCAATGAATCAGCACGTCAAAGTCCTATATCAACGGTACTATCGATCGATCCCGACCTGGGTCGATGGAACGGGCCAATTCGGCGCTCTGGTCCGAACCCATCTCCGTCCCGAGATGATGATCCTGAATCTCGGTGCCGGGCCCGGCAGCGGTAAACTCCACTTCGATAACCAAGTCGAAACTGTTGTCGGTCTCGATCCCGATGACGCGATTGAACTCAATCAACACGTTACGCATCGGGTCCGTGGCACCGCTGAAGCTCTGCCATTCCGCGACAGTACCTTCGATCTCATCTACATGGACTGGGTTATCGAGCATTTACCCGAGCCATTAATGATGGCGCAGGATGTTTTCCGCATTCTGAAGTCAGGTGGCAGCCTTTTATTTAGAACCGCAAATCTTCTGCACTACAGTTACGCCATCGCACGGGTCACGCCTCATTCGTTTCACAAATCATTACTGGATGGCGCCCATGAATCAGATCCGTACCCGACCTTCTATCGCATGAACACGCTCAAGGCCGTTCGCCAAACGATGTCCGCCGCGGGTTTTCATGAAAATCGGGTGCTCATGATGGAGCCTAATCCCGCCTACTTGGACAGGTCGCGACCGACTTATCTTGCCGGGATTCTCTATGAGCGCATCGTCAACCGCCACGAGTCACTGCGTAATCTCAGGGCAAACATACTAGGTTCCTATCTGAAGCCCGATTAGCAATGCGCACGCGAATGCAATTAATCCAGGCCGTTCAGCCGCGCTCCGCTGGAAAAACAGGCCGTAACATGCCAAGCAAGCGGCTATGCCAAGGGTTAAAGTCGCCACTATCGATCAAGTCCGTGAAGGGACCGTTCTAAGGGCCGACGCTCTCGGCCGCCCGTTGCTGCTCTCACGTATCAACGACCGCTTCCACGCTGTCGACGCCATCTGCTCGCATGCCGGCGGCCGTCTCGAGGACGGCGATGTCGCTGACGGCTGCGTCGTGTGCCCGGTCCACGCCGCAATTTTTAATTTAGCCAACGGCAAAGCCTCGGCCACTACGCCGTGGGCCCCCGACCTCGAATCCTTCAGGCTCACCGCCGACGGCAACGACTTGTTCGCCGAGTTACCCGAAACCCAATCCTCGGCCCGCAAGAACGTTTCGGCCACGGCCCCATCATCGCTGCCAGACGAGGCGGCCGGCGCCGCTTGCCCTTTTTCCGGCGCCCATCACAGCATCGATTTTAATCCCGAAGAACCCGCGCAGCGCGAATGCCCGTTCGATCTCTACCAGCGCGCGCGCCACGAGATGCCGATCTTCTACAGCGAACAATTCGACCTGTGGGTGGTCACACGTTACGACGATATCGTTCGCGTTCTGAAGGACCCCGCGCATTTCAGTTCTGCTCAATCGCTTGCCGTCAGCACTAATATCCCACCTGAAGTCCAGGCCGTCCTCGATACCGGCTTTCCAGCTACGCCGACGATGGTCACCGCCGATCCGCCGGTCCATACGCGCTTTCGTGAACTGGTGGGCAAAGCCTTCACCTCGCGCCGCGTCGCGCAGATGGAGCCCCGGATGCGCACGCTCGCCCATCAGCTCATCGATGGTTTCTATCGCGACGGCCACGCCGATGTCGTCCGCCGATTCGCCTACCCGCTACCAATGGAAATCATCGCCGAGACTCTCGGAGTCCCAGCCGCGGACATAGATACGTTCAAGCAATGGTCCGACGATATGTCGGCCCGCTTCGGACCATTGCCACTCGACCGCGAGATCGAATGTGCGAAAAGTGAAGTCGCTTTCCAGCACTATTTTGCCGCCCGGCTGGACGAGCGCCGAAGCCATCCACAGTCAGACCTCCTGACCGATCTGCTCAACGCACGCGCGAAAGGCGAGACCCCGTTGGACACTCCTGAGATGCTCAGTATCCTCAAACAGCTTCTGATTGGCGGCAACGAAACTTCGACCAATCTGATCGGCAGCATGCTGTTGCTGCTGATGCAAAATCCGACTCAACTCGAGGCCGTGCTGTGCGATCGCACGCTGGTACCAAACGCCGTCGAAGAAGCGCTCCGCCTCGATTCTCCCGTGCAAGGACTTTTCCGCACCGCAACAGACGAAATTGAAGTCGGCGGCCTGCGCATCCCTAAGGGTGCTCATCTGGAAGTCCTTTATGCTTCTGGGAATCGTGACGAAGGCCACTTCGCCAATCCCGACCGATTCGACCTTCGCCGCAGCGAATCGAGCAACCACATGGCCTTCGGCTTCGGCATCCACTTCTGTATCGGTGCGCCTCTTGCCCGTTACGAAGGCCGCATCGCTCTTGAGGCCATTCTTGATCGTCTGCCCAATCTGCACCTCGCGCCCGGCCAGACCATCGAGCATCATCCTCATTTCTTTTTGCGAGGATTGAAGCGACTTGAACTGGAATGGGACGTCTCCTAGCCATCCATTTCGCCTTGATTCGGTCCGCTGCGACGGCCGTCTGGCGCTCGTAGCCTGGCTGTCTAGACCCACCCGCTGCTCGATCAAAGGGCGGGCACTGCCAGCGGGGCTTCGACCCCGCTGGCAGTGCCCGCCCTTTTT
>DATKPK010000193.1:0-35709 GCA_035524095.1 Binataceae bacterium (SeqCode)
CGATCACGTACCTGCTTCAAATAAGCGTAAGACCCCTCATGTTGTGAGCGGTCGCCGAGCATGGCTTGTTCACTGATCGTCCGGAAATAATGGAACATAGATGGGGAGAACAAGTCGCGCACGGCGGACGTTGAATCGGCAACGCAAGCGAAAAACAAGCCGGCCACGTCCGTCGGGCGATCCTTGTGCGGCGAAGCGGCGGCAGCAGCGCGATACTTCTCCAGGTGGGCGAAGAACCCGGGCATCGGGTTGATGATCGAGGCGGCCAGGATGTCATAGCCGTTGCGTCCGGCGAATTCAGCGGTGTCGGGGCTATTGGCGGCAATTCGGACCGGCGGATGGGGCTTCTGGAGCGGTCGAGGGGACACTGTGATTTCGGGGAACTGATAGTACTTGCCCTCGTGGGCAAAGCGTTCGCGAGTCCAAGCGTTGAGGATGACGCCCAGAGATTCCTCGAAACGTTCGCGGCTATCGTCGCGACTCACGTTAAACCCCTGGAAGTGAACTGCGATCGTGCCGCGGCCGACGCCGAAGTCGAGGCGACCGCCGGTCAGGATGTCAACCGTGGCGGCTTCGGCGGCGACGCGGAGCGGATGGTGGAACGGTAATAGTGTAACGCCAGTACCGAAGCGGATCCGTTGTGTGCGTTGCGCGGCAGCTGTCGCAACGAAGAGCGGGCCGGGCATGATCGAGAATTGGCGAAAGAAGTGTAGTTCTGCGAGCCACGCGGTATCGAAGCCAAGTTGATCGCCATGAATGATCTGGCCGATCGTTTCTTCGTAACGGACCGGCTCGGACTGATCGGGTGCACAGGGTAGCTGGTAGAAGAGACCGAATTTCACAAAAGACTCCTTAAAATCGAGACCGCGCCAGGAACCGCGTGTGGTGGCCAGAGGATTAGCCTATCGCCGTGCGCTTGCCAAACAGAGTTGGCCAGCCGGATCGAACCGAATCGATAATCGCAGATGCCGTTCAGCGGTAACTAACGATTTCGAGCAGGTTGCCATCGGGATCGAGGAAATAGATACAATCGTGATCGCCCCAATCAATCGGCTGAGCCGATTCCATCCCAGCTTCGCCGAATTGATCCCGAGCGCGAAGAAAATCTTCATGGCTGACTCGAAAAGCATGATGGCTCTGGCCGAGCGGATGAGCGATGCGGGCGGCGCGCTCAGACGGGGATAGGGGAGGGCGTGAGACTTGGAATAGCGCGAGATTCTGGTCGCCGCATTGCATCAGAACCTGATCGCCGAACCGCGCGGCAACAGTTAGGCCGAGGGTCTGTGTGTAAAAGCGTTCAGCACGTGTGAGATCGGTTACGTTGAGCCCGAAATGATCGAGGCGTTGGAGCTTCATTGAGTTAATCCATCCCTCAGTAACACTGCGCGATTAGGCCAAGTTCGCCAACAGCGTTGAATTACGCCACCAGGCCAAGTCATTGTCAGCCAAGATCGGCAAGCATCAGACCACTTAGATACTCGCCCTCGGGATGGCCGAGCAGGACCGGATGGTCGGGTGCGGGACCGAGGCGGTCAAGAGTGCGCAGATTGCGTCCAACTTTGCTCTGCGCGATGCGGACGGCACGGACGAAATCCTCGCCGTGAAAATGCGCCGAGCAACTGAAGGTCATCAGAGCGCCGCCTGGGGCGAGCGCCCGCATCGCGTAGGCGTTCAAGTCGGTATAGAGATGGGCGGCCCGTTGAGCATCCTTGAGGCTACGGGCAAAGGGCGGCGGGTCGAGGATGATCAGGTCGAAGCGTTCACTGGTCGTCGCGAGGAATGGTGCCGCGTCGCCTTCCAGCAGATTCACGCGACCAGCCGCATAACCGTTGAGTTCGAGGTTGCGCAGGGCCCATCCAAGGGCGCGAGCGGACGTATCGATTGCGGTAACTTGCGCGGCGCCGCCGGCGAGCGCGTTGAGAGTAAAGCCGCCGCTATAGCAGCAGGCATCGAGGACACGAAGGCCTTCCGCAAAATGGCGCACATAAAGGCGATTGTCGCGTTGGTCGACAAAAGCGCCCGTTTTCTGTCCGTGATCGAAGTCAACGAGGAGGCGGATCCCGTTCTCATTCACAACGATTTCGCTGACCGGTTCGCCGGCGAGATTGGCGACGCGATCGCTGAGGCCTTCCTGACGGCGAACGGCGCCCTGGCTGCGCTCGATGATCGAACGCGGACCGATGAGTTCCTGAAGTTGGAGGACGATTGTGTCGCGCATCCGATCGGCGCCGGCGGTGAGAAGTTGCATTACCGCGACTTCGCCGTAGCGATCGATTACGACGCCGGAAAGGCCGTCACCGTCGCCATTGAGGAGCCGATAGCAATCGGTACCGGCGGGAATGATGCGCGCGCGCAAGTCGAAAGCGCGGCGCATACGATGCGCGATGATTTCGTCAGGCGCGAGCGAGGGGCCGAACGTGAGCATCCGGACGGCGATCGTAGTCTGTGGATTGACATAGCCGAGGCCAAGCAGGTCGCCCCCGATGTCGTAAACCTCGACCCAGTCGCCGGCTATTAGTGATTGAGGATCTGCGCGTCCGATCGCTTGGGAGAAAATCCAAGGATTGCCGCCGCGTACGGGACGATCACGTTCGGCACGTAAAAATATGCGCCCGGCGATAGTCATTGCGGAAGTACCTTAGTCACAATCAGAACTGCCTGGTCGTCGCTGAGACGCGCGGTCAGGCCTTTGCTGGAATCAGCTCGAAGACCGGGTAACCATCAGCGACGGCAGCGAATTCGGCTTCCGGCGCGCCGTTTTGAACTTGAAAGTAGCGCTGAACAAACTTGGTATAGCGGGCGAGATAGCTTTTGAGGATCAGCGCACGATCTGGTGCTGGTACTTCGCGCAAATCGAATTGATCGCGCTTCGAACCAACACGGAGAGTTATGCGGCCCACGCTACGGGCATTGCGGACCCATTGCGTAGTGCCGCGAGGCGCAACGACGTACCAGTGCTCACCATGCTCAACAATACTGACAGGAGTTGAATAGAGGCGTCCGCTTTTCCGCCCGCGCACTTCGAGCAGATAGTAATCCTTGGGCCCGAGACCGATCACGACGAGCAAGCCAAGCGCACGATTGAAAAAGGTTTCAAGCGGAGTCGGCTTGAGAAAGTTTGTTTCAGCTGGCGGCATCGGCGTCGCGCGGGAGCATAGCAGATTCGGCTGCAATTTATGATGCCGCTACGGGGACGAGGCGATCATCGAGCTAGCCGGCGAATCCGATGTACCGTCAATACTATTAGACAGCGTTGTTCGGCGGCAGCCATGGCTTGCTGAGCACCCGATAAACCATCGGCGCGAACGTGCTCATCGGCTCATTGGGGTAGGAGGGATCGAAGGAAACCTCGTCGTACTTGGCGCAGAAATCGACAGTAAGTTGATACCACGGTTCATTGTTGAACTGATCGCGGGCATTGGGATCGAGCCCGAGGTGGCGTGCATAAAAGTACGTCTGAAACAAAGGGTGATACTTCAGAAGGTTGTAATAATCATCTGAAATGAACGGGCGCAGGATTGAGGCCGCAATCTCGCCGTGATTCATCGGGCCGAGTGACTCGCCGAGATCGTGGAATAGAGCAACGACTATCAGGTCTTCGGGGGCGTTATCACGCAATGCGCGCGTGGCGGCCTGCAGGCTATGGTCGCGGCGATTCAGGTTATAGGCGGCGTCGGCTGAGAGATCACTGACCATCGCGATCAGACGGCTAGGAAGATCCGCCAGAGTTTGCTCATGGACTCGCTTGAGGATTTGGAAATCCTCGTCGCTGCCCTGGTCCATCCGGGTGAAGTGCATCTTTTCCATGAAGCTAAGACCCTCTTCAATGATTCAATAATGATTCAATCGAGGTGAATCTCAAGAAATGAAAACGGAGGGGTCGAGATAACACAAGTTGTGCTTGGACGGTTGCAGACGGACGTCGAAATTCAGGCGATCATGCGTTGGTTGCGCTTAGGTCTGGTGCCGAAGATATGCGTTGACCACATAGGCTAGGCCGGCTCACTGTGGCGGCGATAGGTGCCGGAGCGGCCGCCACTTTTCATGACGAGGCGCACATCCTCGATTACCATCCCGCGATCGATTGCTTTGGCCATATCGTAGATGGTCAAAGCGGCGACGCTGGCGGCGACCATCGCTTCCATCTCAACGCCGGTGCGAGCCTGGGTGACAGCGCGGCTCTCGATATGAAGACGGCCGCCGTCGAGTTCAGATCGGAAATCTACTTTGACGGTTTCGAGCGGGATTTGATGGCACAGTGGGATAAGATCGAATGTGCGCTTGGCCGCCATGATACCCGCGAGACGAGCGGTCGCGAGGGTGTCGCCTTTCTTGAGCGTGCCTCCGGTGATAGCGGCGAGGGTCTCAGGCTGCATGTGAATGGTGCAACGGGCAACCGCCTCTCGACGCGTAACTGGCTTGGCCCCCACGTCGACCATCTGCACCTGTCCTAGCGCGTCGAGATGGGTCAATCGAGGCGTTGGAGTAGCTTTGGCGCGGGTGCGGGGTTTGGATGCCATCGGGAATGCGCTAGAGCTTATGCCGTGAATGCGCGAGTGTACAATGAACGACGATATATGGCGGCCGACGAGGCGGGCCAATTGGCAGATGGCGGTTTGATATGGGCGAAAAAGCGAATGAATTGGTTATTCTGGGTTCGGGACCGGCGGGATTAACGGCGGCGCTCTATGCCGGACGGGCGAACCTTTCGCCGTTAATGGTTGAAGGGACTGCGCCCGGCGGGCAATTGACGATTACTACAGAGGTCGAGAACTATCCGGGTTTCGAACACGGTATCCAGGGGCCGGAGATGATGGAGGTGTTCAGACGCCAGGCAGAACGCTTCGGCCTGCGAGTTACCTACGGTGAGGCGAGTGCGGTGAATCTAAAGGTGCATCCGTTTGAATTGACGGTTGAAGGCGAGACGATTAAGGCGGAGGCGTTGATTATTGCGACCGGCGCCACGGCGAAGCTGCTCGGGATCGAGTCGGAAAAGCGGCTGATGGGCTATGGCGTCAGCGCCTGCGCGACTTGTGACGGCGCTTTCTTCAAGGACAAAGAAGCGATCGTGGTTGGTGGCGGCGATACGGCGATGGAAGAGGCGAATTTCCTGACGCGGTTTTGCACCAAAGTCACGGTAGTTCATCGGCGGAATCAGCTTCGGGCGTCAAAGATCATGCAGGATCGGGCGCACAAACATCCCAAAATCTCCTTCATTTGGGATTCGGTTATCGAAGAGATTCATGGCGAACCGAAGACGGGGGTCAGCGGCGTAACCCTCAAGAATCTCGTCACGGGCAAAACCAGCGAATTCAAAACTGATGCGGTGTTCGTAGCGATCGGTCATCAACCGAATACGCAAATCTTTCGCGGCCAACTCGACATGGACGAGCTTGACTACCTGAAGGTGAAGCCGGGTACGACTTACACGAATATCGACGGGGTATTTGCCGCCGGAGACGTAGCCGATCGAACCTATCGGCAGGCAGTCACAGCGGCAGGTACAGGGTGCATGGCAGCTATCGACGCCGAGCGCTGGCTGGAAGCGCGTGAAGCCTAACGCCTCCGTCCTCCGGTAACGAGCTCAGACGATTCCACCGCACTGTTTAAAGGCAGTAGCCGATGAGCCCGGGACAGCGGCTTTTGATGGCGATGGGCTTGGTGATCGGGCTTTGTCTGGCAGGAACTGTTGGCTATCACGAGATCGAGCGGATGTCGTGGCTCGACGGACTTTACATGACCGTGGTGACGATCACGACGGTCGGTTATGCGGAAGTTAAGCCGCTTGATACGGCAGGGCGGTGGTTCACGATGGGCCTAATCTTTACCGGCGTCGGCACAGCCTACTATGGATTCGCTGCGGTGACCGAGGCGGTGGTCGGTGGGCAATTGCGCGCGATGGTAGGCAAGACCGCGATGGACCGAAGAATCAGGCAGCTCAGAGGACACATTATCGTCTGCGGTTACGGACGGTTCGGCCGTGTGGTGGTCGATGCATTGCGACAACAGCGGGAACAGCCGCAAATCGTGCTGGTCGAGATCGATCCAGAGAAAGAAGCTGAGCTGGAACGGACGGGCCTGTTTTATGTCCTCGGATCGGCGTTGGACGAAGACGTGCTCGACCACGCCGGGATTCGGGTCGCCAGCGATATCGTCATCGCGACATCGTCTGACCCGGACAACGTATTCATCAGCCTGTCGGCGCGGGAATTGAACCGGACGATTAGGATTCATGCTCGGGCGGAGAGCGAAGTGGGGGTGCGGCACCTTCATCTGGCAGGGGCCGACCGAGCGATTTCGTCATATCAATACAGCGCGGTGCGGATCGCGGCGGCAATCGCGCGGCCTGCGGCGCTCGACTTTCTCTCAATCATTTTTCCCGGCGGCAAGGGAGTGAGTATCGAGGAGGTTCGAGTGCAGGAACACAGTCCGCTGGTTGCATGTACGATTGCACAGGTCGAGCACGACTATCCGCGGATGCGGATCGTCGCGCTGAAACGCGGTCTGGAGGAAATAACGGTTGCGCCGGAGCCGCAGACCCAGTTTCAATCCGATGATCTGGTTATTGCAGTGGGCGCCGAAGAAAGCTTGAAGCGTTTCGCTGAAATGGCAGCCTAATCAATGACGTCGGGTGGCGTCGCTAAGGCTTTTGATTAGCGAAAAGTATGCTGTGAGATTTGTGCATGACGAGTGAGGAAGCGGCCAACAGACCTGCGGACCAAGTGAAAGAGGAGGCCTATGCGCCGGGGGCAGCCCCAGAATCTGCGAATCCGCCATCTGCCAACCCAGCGATCCCGCGGGGCACACTTGAAGCGAATCCGAATATCTCGCCTGAGGCTCCATCTACCATCGCAGTAGCCAAGCCCAAAATCCCAAGCCCGAGGAACTTTACCCTGCGGCTCGGCGAATTGACGATTTTTCTGGCCGCGGTGATGGGTGCTGTCGCGTTGGGATTGGGCATCAGCAGTTACTTCGTCGCCCATCCTTACGTGATGGCCTATTTGGCCGCCTACGGGGCATTCCGGTTCGCCGATTTGCTCGTGCGCGAAGACGCGACGTTATGGACTGATCGCGAGGGCTTCGCGCGGCGCATTGCCTACCAGTTGCCTATCCTGCTGCTGTTTGCATCGGCGCCGTTCGAGCGGACCTACATCTATGGTGCCGAGGCTCCGCAATGGTCGGCCGGCCTTGGACTATTGATCGAGTTGGCGGGCCTGTGGCTGGCGCTTGGGGCGCGGATTCAGCTCGGCTTTTTCTCACCTGCCCCGCACGTTGGCGGCGACTCAAAGCTGGTGCGCGGCGGCCTGTATCGCTATATCCGGCATCCGATCTATCTCGGCGAAATGCTGGTGCTGATGGCGTGGCCATTCGAATATGGTGCGCCCTTTGCCGAAGCGCTGATGGTGATTATTGGCGTAATCGTGCTGCGGCGGCGAATCCGCTACGAAGAGGCAGAGTTGCTGGCGGTCTATGGTGACGACTATGCGCATTATATGCGTGAAACCGACCGTATCCTGCCCAATGTCTGGTGATTCGTCAAAGTGCGTTCCGGAATATCGCATGAATCTGCCGGAGCCTAATCGCGTATATCAGTCAGGAGAAGTGGGGACGTTCGAATAGATGAATGACGGTTAAACGATGCCAGCATTAGTGCGCCGCCTGCTGCGCTTGGCCATAGTCCTCGCAATAGCCGGCGGCCTTTACTATCTGGGCGGCAAATACTTGTGGCCTCCGCGGAATCCGAACGTCATAGAAACAGTCGGCATCATCGAGGCACCTGAGGTCAATATCACCAGCCGGATTGCGGGTCGAATCGTTGAGCTGAACCTGCTTGAGGGCGACACGGTCGAGCGCGGGCAAGTGGTGTTCAAAATCGAGGATATCGATATTCGCAATCAACTGGCGAATGCGCGTGGAAATCTGGCCAATGCCCAAGCCGCGTTGCACAACGACCAGTTGGAAGCGGCACGCATGCAGACCTTGTTCGACCGCAAAGTCGTTTCGGCGGCCCAGCGTGACGATGCCGTGGCTAAGTTCGGTGAAAGCCGCGGGGCGGTAATCGCGGCGCAGGGCCAAGTGCAGCTCTATAGCGATCAGTTAGCCGATACGGTCGTACGCGCACCGATTTCAGGCGTTGTAGTCAGCAAGAATCTAGAAATTGGGGAATGGGTCACGCCCGGAACTTCGGTGCTGACGGTCGATGATCTGTCGACGATTTGGGCACGGATCGATTTGGAGGAGACTGATCTGGGATGGATTCGGATCGGTACACCTGCGCAGGTGATGCTTCCGACCAGGCCACCGTTGACCTATACGGGGCGCGTGATGGCGATCGGTCAAGAGGGGCAGTTTGCAACTGAAACCGACGTGCGGCGCGGGCGGCAGGATATTCGGACTTTCTACCTCAAGGTCAGAGTTCTGCAGACGAGTGGCGAAGTGAAACCTGGAATGACCGCCGAGGTGACGTTTACGCGCGATGGAAACCCGGACGGCAGCGATACAAGCGCAAGAACTTACTAAGCGGTTCGGCGCCTTCACGGCGGTTGACCAAGTCAGCTTCGAGGTCGCGAGGGGCGAACTATTCGGGCTGCTCGGACCGAATGGTGCGGGCAAGACCACGCTTAGCCGGATGCTGACGACGCTGATTACGCCAACCTCGGGAAGGGCGTGGGTGGCGGGCGAGGAAGTAAATCGCGCGCCCGCGCGAGTCCGCGAGCGGATTGGCGTGATTCCACAGGCGTTAACTTCCGACCTCGACCTGACGGGGTGGGAGAACGTCGATGTCTATGGTGAATTCTACGGTCTCGGGCGGCGCGCGCGGCACGAGCGGGCGGAGCGTCTGCTCAGGATGGTCGGACTCGCGGAACGCGCCAATGATCTGGTCGCTACCTATTCAGGCGGGATGCGGCGGCGGCTCGAAATTGCACGAGGCTTGATCCACTCGCCTGAAGTGCTGTTTCTCGATGAGCCGACGATCGGGCTCGATCCGCAGAGTCGCCGCGCCGTCTGGGAGTTGTTGGAGCGTCTGCGCGAGGAGACTGGGCTGACAATCTCATTGACGACCCATTACATGGACGAGGCAGAGATGCTGTGTGATCGGATAGCAATCGTTGATGGCGGCAAGTTCATCGCGATAGGGACGCCGCAGGAACTCAAGTCGATGGTGAAAGGCTCGGATCGTATTGAGCTGGAGCTCAAGTCAGATGACCTGCCCGCTATCGTCGCACTGATTCGGGCGCAACCCTATGTGCACGAGGTCATCGAGGTGGAGGGCAAGCTCACGGTATCAACCGACGATGGAGCGCATATGATGCCGCGCCTGATCACGGCAATTGACGCGGCGGGCGCCGAATTGTCGTCGATTAAACTAGAGCGAATGTCGCTCGAAGATGTCTTCATTCGTTTCACCGGACGGCGGCTGCGCGACGAACCGTCGAAGAAACCCGGCTTCTTCAATCTGAGCCTCGGGATGCCGCGGCCCGGCCGGAATTAAGTTCAAGGCCATGCAAAAGTCTTGGGCGATCATGCGGCGCGACTTAATCAAGCTGTCGCGCAATCCGCTGACAATGGTGATCACGGTGCTGCTGCCGATCATCTACCTGGTGATTTTCGGCAATTCGTTTCAAGGCGTGCTCAAGCGATTGCCGGTCGTTGTGGTGGCCCAGGATGACGGCCCTTACGGGATTCGCATGATGGAGAAGATGCAGGCGCTGGCGGCTGGTCCGCGGACGATCATCCTGACCTACGAAGATAATCCCGGTGCGGCGATTCAGCAGGTGCGCGACGGCCGCTTCAAGAGCGCACTGATTATCCCGGCTGGATTCTCCAAGGATATCGAAGAGGGACGCATAGGCGAGTTGGGACTTTTCACCGACAACGTCGATACGATCAGCGCGGCGACGCTCGAAAACGTGATTCAGCAGGCTGCAAACACGTTGCGCGACGGCTATGTCACGGCGCGCGAGCCAAAGCTGAATGAAATCACGCTGCGGCCGAGCAACCTGTTCGTTACGGTTGATTATGACCGTTCATTGATTCCCGGCGTTATCGTGATGGCGCTATTTATGGGGTCGCTCACATCAGGCGTGTTCAACTGGGTGATGGATCGCTTCATGGGCGTGACCGAATGCTATCTGGTGACGCCTTTGTCACGTTGGAACCTGGCGGGCGGCATCCTGGGCAGCAGCGTACTGGTGACCAGTTGCGCGGCGCTGATCGTGCTGGTCACTGGATTATTGCTTACCGGGGGAACAATCATCGGCGGCTTTCGATCGCTATTGGCTCTGATGGGAATAATCGTGCTGGGAGCGACAGGTATCCTAGCGATGACATTCGCGCTGCTGGCTCGTGCGGATAATCCACGCGTCGTTGGAGCGTCGGCCGGATTTCTGAATGTGATCCTCTTTTTCCCGAGCGGCGCCGTCTATCCGGTCGAGAGTTTTCCGCGCTGGCTCCGAATTTTTGCGGCTTACAATCCTGAAACGCACGCGGTCAGCGCGCTCAAGTCAATTCTGTTCAAGGGAGCAGATCTCAATGCGGTGGCGGGCGATATCGGCTTTCTGGTCGTCTTTACCGCAATCATGCTGCTATTGGCTGGGCTGAATCTCAAGCGCACGCTTTAAGGGGGAATCAGCGTGGAGGCAGAACGGGCGCACGGCGTGAATCAGCTTTTGAAGAGGCTAGTTTGAGGATGAGCAGCGCGGCGGGCCTTGAGCTGGCATCCGATCAGCGAGCAATAGCCGGGAGTGCCGTTGCGGCGGCTGCTGACAAACTGGCGGCCACATTCCACGCAGTCAAGGATCGTTTCGCTGGCACGAAGCAGCGGGGCCAACTCGTCAGCGATTATTGCTGGGTCAGCGGGAGGAACGGCCAAAGTTAGCGGCTTGGTTTGGTGGATGGCCGCAGGCTTGCTGGCCACTGAGGAGGAAGCCGGGGTGTCGCCCTTGCGCGGCTCCTCGACGATCGAGAGACCGTGGTAATGCACGCGGCCAGTCTTGGCTGCGGTAGTTGCAGCGGCGCGCGCATGGCGATCGGCCTCTTCATTTAAGGGATCACCGGCGTGTCCCTCCACCCATTCGAATTTGACCTGGCGCTGACTGATTTCGGCGTCGAGCTTCTCCCACAAATCGACGTTCTGCTTGCGCTTCCACTTAAGATTCATGGTCTTGACGACGTATTGGCTGTCGCTGCGTAGAACGACACGGGTGCCGGTGGGAATCATGCGCAGCCCTTCGATTGCGCCAGTCAATTCCATGCGATTGTTGGTGGTGGCGGGGTCGCCACCGTAAATCGTCCGCGAGACGCCGCTGGGCTTGACGATCACCGCGGCCCATCCGCCCGGCCCCGGATTGCCAAGGCAGGAGCCGTCCGCGTAGACGTAATGAATTTCGCTGCGCTGAGGCATAGCCGCGGATTCCAAACCTATTTACTACCGTGCAGTCGAGCGCAACTGTTCAAACCATTCGAGATACTCACGAGCTGCGCGGTCCCATGAAAAGTTGGCGTGAAAACAATTGCCCATCAAGCGCCGCCAGTAAGTACCATCTCGAAAAGTTGTCACTGCTCGCTCGACCGCTGCTACCATCGCATCGGCATCGTATTCTTCGAAGACGAAGCCATCACCAAGTCCGGTGGCTGGGTCGAATTCTTTGACGGTGTCACGTAACCCTCCGGTCGCGCGGACCACCGGCACGGTCCCGTACTTCAGCGCATACATTTGCGTGAGTCCACAGGGTTCGAAGCGCGAAGGCATGAGAAAAATATCACTGCCGGCCTGAATCTGATGCGCCAACGCATTATCGAAGTCTACAAGCAGGCGGAACGAAGCGGGGTAACGGGTTTCGGCTTCGCTGAGGAGGTGTTCCTGTCCAGGATCACCGCCGGAAAGCATCACGAACTGTACGCCGAGGCTCATGAGGCGATCGAGCGCCTCGACGACCAGGTCGATGCCCTTCTGCGGGGTCATGCGGGTCACCATTGCGATAATGGGCGCGTCGTTGCGGGCAGGGAGCTTAAGACGCCGGCGCAAGGCGTCGCGGCATCGCTCCTTGCCGATCCGCCGGGTCGGTGAGAAATGCCGTTGAATCAAATCGTCACGCTGCGGATTCCATTCGTTGTAATCGGCACCGTTGAGAATCCCGACGAAACGATCACCTTTGGCACGCAGGACACCTTCGAGGCCGAAGCCGAGTGACGGATCGGTGGCGATTTCAACAGCGTACGAGGGGCTCACCGTTGAGGCCCCATCGGCAAACATGATCGCGCCCTTCATCAGGTTAACCTGGCTATGAAATTCCAAGTAGTCGATGGTGTACCACGACCAGTCGAGGCCGAGCAGCGGATAATCGCTGGCAGGAAAAATACCTTGGAAGGCCAGGTTATGAATCGTAAAGACTGCAAGGGTTTGAGCGAAACGGGTGCGCAGCGCGTGATCGGCGCGCATCACCACCGGCAGCGTCGCGGCGTGCCAATCGTGCGCGTGGACAACGTCGGGACGGACCAGGCCAGCGACGACTGCGGCAGCGCGGCCGAAGAAAATGTAACGGCGCAGGTTGTCGGGATAATCATGGCCGGCCTCGCCATAGATACCGATTCGGGAAAAAAAGCCGGGATGGTCGATAAGGTATAAAGGGATGCCCGCTTCGTCAGTTCGCAAGAGCCGAAACGGTTCATGATCGGGGCCTAGGGGCGCGGTGAGATCCCCGGCAATCACGTGGACACCGGGGCGCTGGAGCAGGGCTTGATAGCCGGGAAGAATCACGCAAGGTTCGGCACCGCGGTTGGCCATGGCAAGGGGTAAAGCCGCGATAACATCGGCGAGCCCCCCGGCTTTAGCATAGGGAGCGATTTCGGCAGCGACGACGGCTATTTTGCGCATGCAAGAGGTACTCGGGAGGGCGCGAGCGATTGTTAGGGACCGGTGCTCGCGCCGCTGTCAGGATTACCGCCATCCGAACTGCCGCTGTCGGGCATTCCGCTGTCAGGGACCGCAGAGGAATCGCTGTCGGGAGGCGCGGCACTTTCGGACCCGGCGGCAGTAACCGTGAAGTCGGGTGTGACATTACAGCAAAGCTGGAAGCTATCGCCGGCGCGAGGGTCGGCGTCGTAGGCGATCAGCGAGCCGTCAGCCTGCACTTTCACCGCCTCATAATTGGTTGAACCGGACGCCCGAATCACCGAAAAGACGTAGTAGCTGTCCGGTTCGAGGGGCTCAGGCGGTCCGTTGTCTGGCTCGGTCTGCTGAAACCCCTGCGGGATCTCGCTGTATTTGACGTGCTTGACGATGTAGGGCCGCCTCGAACCGATACCTGGAAGGCCGGAAAAAGTGCTTGGGTTGATATCCACCTGCCATACCACGACCCCACCTTCGAAGAGCACCGTAGTGGCGACACCGCGGCTGCCCTTGGATTCAGTGGCGAGGGTGTTTGCGGCTGCGTACTTGGTTACGACCAGCGAGCTCAAATAGTCACTGGTCTTCGAGTAGCTGATATTGATCTTAGCTTCCGGGCCGGGGGGCGGTTGACTCGGGGCGTTGCTGGTGCCGGCGGTCGAGGCTGCCGGTGCAGACGAACTGTGCTTGAACAGTGAACAGGCGTTAATCACACAAGAAAACACGATTGCCGCAGTGACGGTTCGTGTCAGCCATCGGATGATTGTGTAGCCGCCAGTCGATTGGGTTATGCAACTAAACACGTAGCGATGCCTGACTCCTCTGCCCCCTCCCCGTCTAACCATAATGCGCGTTATGGCGAAAACTCGATAGGCTGCGGCAGGCTGCCACCGGCGTTGTAGCCGTATACCATCCATCCACCGAAATCGGCGCCAATCACGAGCAATGCCGTCATCAGGCAAAGCAACAGCATGAAACCACTTCGGCCTCGCCGCGGGATCGGACGGGCACTCAATGCCCATGAGGATAGCGCGAGACTGAGAGCAAAAACGATCAGCATCAAGGCCCGATGATAAACAAGGATGTGAATGCGTACCGAAGGCGCAATCATAACGCCATCGCCGGCACGTAGCCCGGTCCAAACCGCGATTGCGGCGCCAAGTGTGCCGAGCATGAGCATCCAGAAACCCGTCCAAGCCCAGGCTTGACGCCCTACAATCCACGCCAGCAGATATAAAAACGCGGCCCCGCTCAGGAATGCGATCGGAAAATGAATCACCAGCGGGTGGAGATTCTGAAGGCTGCCCGCGCCGTGGAAGCCGAGCAGATACCTAGCGTTCGCGAATAGCCTTTGGAGCAACCCGCTACTTGACCGACACAGCTGTCAGGTACGTGATGCCACCCTTTTCGTACTCGTCACCGGTGACGGTTACTTCATCCTCCATCTTGCTAATAACATCCGCAGGAAGAGCGGTGTCGTTCTTGGGCGGCAAGAGGATGTACATTTTGTCGGTGCCTTTTTCGACCAGCGCCACCGGAATGCCCTTTTTGGCGCATGCGGTCGCGCAAGCCTTATGGCTTGGGCCATGGGCGCCCATCGTGACGTAACAGAAGCTGTCTTCCAGCGTTCCTGTGACGGACTTTTGTGCCGCCATCACCGAAGTACCGATACAAACAGAAAGAGCTATAACGCTTGCCGCGAAGAGTTTTTTCATAGGTTCCTCCGCTTTCAGGAGTATGCTGCAGCTAGAATCGCAGAAAAGTAAAGTAGGGAGTCAACGGCGGGCAGAGCGGGCTTCGGCCTCAGCGGGAGCGCCGATACCGCCAATTAGCTCGCGCCACCGCGCCCGTCTTGCGCGTTCTCCAGGCGGCCCCAGCCGGGCCAAATGGGTTTCGAGAATTTCCTTGAGCTGCTGATGGAGCCGTTCAAGTTCGACATCTTCGGTGATGCGCGGGCGATCCTGGCCGTCTTCAAGCCCACGTCGGCGCCGCCCATAGAGTTCTTGCAAACGCAATTCCGCCTTCGCGACGGTCGTCCGATAGCGGTAATCGAGACGGCGCAGCGCTTCGTTCATCTCGGCGACGGCGCGGAAGCGCCCGCGCAGGTTGAGCCATTCAATCAGCGCCAAAAGCATCACACCGAACATCACTACGGCGGCAGCGGCGGCCATATAGGTTGCGACGCGCCACCAAGGCAGCATTACTACCTGACGTGCTAAGTCGCGGTTGGAGGCGGCCAGGTCATGAACCTGCGCTTGAGCAGCGGTCAGCTGGGTTCTGGCGGTATTCGCTTCCTGATCAGTCTGGGCGCTATCGGCCGTCAGGCGATCGATTTGACCTTGGAGGTCACGCATTCGCGCCACGTAAGGATTAGGGATCCGCAGTGTATGCCCGACGATCAGGCCGGTATCGTCGGTGATATGGTTGATGCGGTTCAGTTCGGAGGTCTCGATACCGAAGATATTGGCAATCGATTGGGGTGTGTCGCCTGGCCGAATGGTATAGGGGAAGTAATTATGAGGCGCGAGTGCGGGCCGCTCGGTGTCGCTATCAGTTCGATGGCCGTAGGAAGTACTCGATCCTTCCGAATCCGGCACAGACGCGCGCCCCGGTGCCTCTTCATCCGATTGACCCGTAGTAGCTGAATCCCGAGCCGAGAAATCTGGCGAACTTGCGTGCCCCGACACTACCGGCGGCAAGTCTTCCTCGGTCGGCGCTGCCAATGCCATACGCTCAATTGCGAGCAGCATTATGCCAAGCGTCAAGGCTATCGCGCAGGCTAGCCAAAGCCGAATCATCAGACGATTGGGGCAGTCGAGATGAATCACCGCAATACTCGTATCATCAGCGTAGTCCAAATGCGCTCGGATGCAAACGAAGAAGAAGCGTGTTCTGTACGTTTGCACGGTCTCGAATCGTTTAGCCGCAAAGCAGGGTCAATCTCAGGCCTTGGACGACTTGTTGCAGCGTTCCGAGCCGCGGCAAACCGATGGCAGCTGTGGCCCGCTCTCATGCTCCTTCCCAGCGCAGCATGGCCAGATATTCCTGATTGCCGGAGGCACCCTTGATAGGCGACTCCAGATGGCCAACTGGAGTGAGCTTCAAGGCGGAAGCAAACGTGAGAACGTCATCGAGAGCGGCAGTACGGATATTAGCATCACGTACGATTCCGCCCTTACCGACCATCCCTTTGCCGACCTCGAATTGCGGTTTGACGAGAGCGATAATGGTAGCGGGCAGCGCAGTTAGATTAGTCACAGCTGGCAACACTAATTTGAGCGAAATAAAACTAACGTCGATCGTGACCAAGTCGGGGCGATACGGCAAGGCAGCGGGCTCGATGTAGCGGATATTCGTCCGGTCGACGACGGTCACGCGCGGGTCCCGTCGTAGAGAATCCGCTAGCTGACCATAGCCAACGTCGAGCGCGACCACGTGCGCCGCTGCGGCCCGCAATAAGACATCGGTGAAGCCACCAGTCGATGCGCCGACGTCGAGGGCGTGCTTGCCGGTTACGTCGATCGCGAAATGACTTAGCGCAGCGGCGAGTTTAAGGCCGCCGCGGCTAGCGTATTCCGGTCCGCCACCGACAACATCGATATGGTCTTCCTCGGCGACTCTGAGATCTGGCTTGTCGGCGGGGCGCGAGTTCACGCGGACGCGACCGGCCATAATTAGGCGTTGGGCGATCTCGCGGCTGTCGGCGAGGCCGCGCCGGGTCATTTCAACGTCAAGCCGCGAACGCATCGCGATTCGGGCGGACTGCCGCCGATGTGGATCGGCCCAAATTTGTGTCAGGGCCGATCAAAACGGAATATCGTCGTCCTCTTTGCGGCCGTCGCCAGGCGAGTCCGCACCGTTGCTGATGTCGCTGTCCGCGTTGACTCCAGCAGTACCATCGAGGGGTGAACTACGCAGAGCGCCGCCCGCGCCGCGCATGAGCAATTCGACCCGGCCCTCAGCCTCGTCTAGCTTTTGGTTCAGAGAACGAACCAAGCCAACCCCGCGTTCGAAGGCCGTAATCGCTTCTTCGAGTGAAAGCTCGCCCGAGTCGATCTGGGTGACGATAGCTTCGAGCTTCGCCAACTCGTCCTCGAACCGAGGGACCTCGGGAGGCGGGCTGGATGAGGCTCCGGTGGCTGTGCGACGCGATGGTTCTTTGTTATTTGCCACTTTTCTCAAATCTCCCGTGCGGTGCTGCGCGCGCGCAGGCGGCCACGGCTCAAGCGGATATCGAGATCGTCGCCGACCTCGGCATCGGCGGCATTGGCCAAGGCCCGGCCGGTTCGCTGATTGAATACTACAGCATAACCGCGCTCCAGCACCCGTAAAGGCGAGACCGCGTCGAGACGGCCGGTCGCGCTTTGGAGATCCGATCGAGAATGTTCGAGCATTAGCCGAGCGGCGGCTTGCAGGCGGTCGGCCAGCGTCGCAACGTGAAACCGGCGCGCAGCGACTCCCGCTTGGAGGTTCGCCGCGTTCAGCCGCGTCGAAGATTGAGCGAGGCGGAGCCGAATAAGAGTCAGCCGGGCGTCCATTGTTTGTGCCAGCCGAAGCGCCAAACGAGCCACGACCAGCCGGCGTTCGCGGGCTTGAGTCAACGGGCTCCGGATCCGATGCCCCAACTCACCCACGAGCCGCCGTGAGTCGTTGAGGTGGCTGGCCATCGAGGCGAAGAGTTCGGCGGTAGTTTCGACCAGCCGCTGGCGTACTTGCCGCAGGGAGTTGCGTGGACTTTTCACCCGCAAACCGAGGTGGGCGAGGTGCCGCCGATTGACTGTGATCGCGCTCGTGACTGCGGCCTCCAAGGCGGCAGCAGTGTCGGTTATTCGTCTATGTAGTTCAGCGTGCTCCGGGACGACGAGCTGAGCAGCGGCGGTGGGCGTCGGCGCGCGCAGATCGGAGACGAAATCCGCTATCGTGTAGTCAATTTCGTGTCCGACCGCAGAGACGATTGGGATTTGCGAGTTATAAATCGCGCGGGCGACCACTTCCTCGTTAAACGCCCAGAGATCTTCCAGCGAACCGCCGCCACGCCCGACGATAATCACCTCAGCGCGGCCGTCACGATTCAGGTCTTCGATTGCCGTCGTTATTTGATTTGCCGCTAACTCCCCCTGAACCCGGGCGGGACGAACAATTACGTGTAGCTTCGGATCGCGATCGCGCAGGATCCGCAGCATATCGCGCAGGCCTGCTCCGCCCAGAGCTGTGACGATACCGACGATACGCGGCAGAAATGGCAAGGGTCGCTTGCGCGCCTTATCAAACAGGCCCTCTTTGCTCAGGCGCTGCTTGAGTTGCTCGAAGGCCAGTTGCAGCGCGCCTAGACCGCGAGGTTCGAGTTCCTCAGCGTACAATTGCAGCGTCCCGCGCGCCTCATAAAGGCTGACCCGGCCACGCACTATCACCTCCATTCCGTCGGTTACGCGAAAGCGCAGCTGGCGATAGGCGGTGCTGAACATCACCGCGCTGATCGAGCTGCGGGCGTCTTTCAGCGTAAAGTAGAAGTGATTTGAAGGGGCAAGGCGTGCGTTGGAGATCTCGCCAGTAACCCAATACTCGTCGAGGTTAACTTCGAGGGTATCTCGAACCATCCGCACGAGTTGGGTGACGTTAAGGGCGACGCGGCGCGGTCTCGTGCGCAGAGTGAATTCGAGCTGTCCTGCCATTTCCTGAATGTTAGCGGTTTCCTCGAGACCCGGGTCCGCGGTCGTTCGAGCGAGTACCATGTATCCAAGCAAGCTACCAGAGCAGCGGCGGCGACGCCTAGCTGTGGTCGATTCCATATTCAGTGTAGCGAAGTGGATCGCCAAACTTATGCCGCATGTTCTAAATCAGTAGCGAAGGTGATCGAATACAGGATGGGGTCGGCTTGGATAGGTGCCTTTGGATTGGAAATGCGCGGTGTTGGAACGTGGCGCGCAAGTTGCTGTGAGTTTATGGGGTCAGCTGTCGTGAAAACGTGTGTAAACAATAGGCGATTCACGTCGGCAGGAGAATTAGATGCCGGTTCGAGTTCTGATGATTGACGACTCGGTGTTCGTGCGCGACGTCCTGCGTCACCATTTAGAGTGCATGGGATGCGAAGTGGTCGCCGAAGCTGAGAATACGAGCCAAGCGCTGGACCTCTATCGAACCGTAAGGCCATCGCTGGTCACATTGGATGTGACCGTACAGCGAACTGGCGGAATCGGTTCGCTGGCTTTGTTCAGAATGATCCGTGCGGATAATCCACAGATCCCAATTCTCATCGTGAGTGCGATTTCGTTTCCCGAAATTCGCAAATCGTTCCTACGGGAGGGTGCCCTCGATTATATCGTCAAGCCTTTCGAGGCGGATAGCTTCGCGAAGGTCTGTGCCAAGGTGGGAGAGATTTTCCCTGAGCTGAACGCCTTGGCCCAGCAGCCGCGCTATGCAGCGTCGGTGACGACTCGGCGCCTGCCCTAAACCGAATCCCGTTGCTCCAAGATGCGGGGTAGCGCAAGTGAATCGTCGCCGATACGGACGCGCTCGATGGTCACCGCCTGATTGGGTACGCAATTCACGTGTGCGATCCATCCAGCCTCAGAACTGGCGTAGAGCGGGGCCGGCGTGCCGCAGTAGAATGCCCGGGTGCTGCCCTGAGACACGTCGCTGAAAACATGAACGTGCCCGAGCGCAATGTAATGATAGGCGCTGGCGGCAATCTCGGATGGGAGGATCGGCGAAGATCGGTTGGTATCGCCGTCCTCGGTGAAAAAGCCATGAGCGAGGGCGATATTCCATTGGCCCGCTATGGGTTCCGGCATGCCCATTAGCGGGCGGTAATCGGGTGAATGCTCGACCAGCGCGCGGCCCCATAGCCGGGTGGCGAGCTCGGGGAAGGAGATTGTTCTGCCTTCCGGTTCGAGAATCAGGTGAAGGTTCGCAGGAATCAATTCAGGCGCCATCGCCGCGTAGATCGATCGTTCGTCGTGCGCATCATGATTGCCGGGAATCATCACAACGGGCATCTGCGCGCGACTGATTTGGCTCATGGCGAACCCCAAGGCGTCGGCGCTGATTCTGCTCGAATCGAATAAGTCGCCTACGATTAAGAGTAAGTCGGCGTCGCGCTGATTGGCCAAATCGATTACGCCACTAAAGGCCCGGCGTACGGTTTCACGAAAGCCGTCGCCCTTGGGGCCCATGCCGAAAGTATCGCTTTCGAGATGGACATCCGAGGTGTGAATCAAACTTAAAGGCCGGGGTGGTGTATCTGACACAGTCATCTCCGTTGAGGTAGATGCTCGGGCGCCGGCGCAGCCGCGTCCATTTATCCAGCAAATCCTTTCGCAACCTTAGCAGGATAGGGCGAAACTTCGGAAGTACCGCGTATACGTTATAATAGGCTGCAATCGCGCGCCGTGGCGCCGAAACGAGTAACTGGCCGCGAGAACCGAGGTTATCAACGTGATTGTCGTAATGAAGTCGCATGCCACCGAGGCCGAGATCCAAAACGTTGTGAAGGCAGTCGAGGCACTCGCCTACCATGCGCATGTGATTCGGGGAGTCGAACGGACAGTCGTGGCGTGCGTAGGTGAGGAACGCGGCGAGGCGCATTCACTGGCTCATCTGGAATCGGTGGGCGGAGTCGAACGTGTGATGCCGGTGTTGCGGTCGTTCAAGCTCGCGAGCCGCGAAGTGCGTCCGGAAGGGTCACAGATTGATGTGGGCGGCGTTATGGTTGGAGGCAAACGGCTAACCGTAATTGCCGGGCCTTGCGCCGTCGAAAGCCGGCAGCAGGTTGATACTGCGGCGGTCGCGGTGAAGCGTGGCGGAGCCCATCTGATGCGGGGCGGGGCGTATAAGCCGAGGACCTCACCCTATTCCTTCCAGGGGATGGAGAACGAGGGGCTGTTGTTGCTTGAGGCGGCTGGACGGCGCGAGGGGTTGCCGGTGGTTACAGAAATTATGGATGCTCACGATATCGAAGAGGTGGCCGAGCATTCGGACATGCTGCAAGTCGGAGCGCGCAACGCGCAGAACTTCTCCTTGCTGCGGCGCCTTGGCAAGATCAGAAAACCGGTATTACTCAAGCGGGGCATGTCGACGAGGCTGGAAGAATTCGTCATGGCGGCGGAATATATCCTGTCAGAAGGGAATCCCAACGTAGTATTGTGCGAGCGTGGGATTCGGACTTTTGAGACTGCGACCAGGAATACGCTGGACTTGAATGCAGTACCGCTGCTGAAGGAGTGGACCCATCTGCCGGTGATAGTCGATCCGAGTCATGGCACCGGGATTTGGTCGTTAGTCGCGCCGATGGCAATGGCGTCGATTGCGGCTGGCGCAGACGGTCTTTTGATTGAGGTGCATCCGGAGCCGGCGAGAGCCTTGTCGGACGGACCGCAGCAACTCAAACCGCGTCGTTTCGCCGAACTGATGGCCGCGTTGAAGCCGCTCGCGGAAGCAGTCGGGCGTTCGTTGTGATTCAGGGCTTTCTTATCGCTTTAGATATTAAGTGCGTTTCTGCTCACCCGGCGTGCTAGTCTGACCACGTGGGCCAGTTGCGCAAACCCGCCGCATTACGTCCTGGTGACACAATAGGTGTGATTGCGCCGGCTGCTGCGGTCGAGCGCGAATATCTCGAACAGGGTGTCGAGGTGTTGCGCGTAATGGGCTACCGCGTGAAAGTCTCGAAGCATGCGCTGGATCGCGAGGGAATCCTGGCGGGGACCGACCATGACCGTGCATCCGAGGTCAATGCGTTTTTCGCAGACGACGAGGTCAGGGCGATTTTCGGTGCGCGCGGTGGTTATGGATGTGGCCGGCTGTTGCCTCTAATCGATTTTGCGGCGATCGCACGCAATCCGAAAATATTTTTGGGCTTCTCGGATGCGACCTTCATCCTCAACGCGTTGGTCGATAAGAGCGCGTCGATTGCTTTCCATGGTCCGATGGTCGCGATTGATTTCGCCCGTGGCCTCACCGAGAGATCATGGAGTCATCTCGAACGCTTGCTGACCGATACGGTAGGTGGTTTTGAGCTGGAAGCGCGCGAGGTGGTACGGCCCGGATCAGCTGAGGGCGAGCTAATCGGCGGATGCCTCTCAGTAGTCGTTGCGACGCTGGGTACGCCGTGGGCGCCGATTTTCGACGGACGCGTGCTTTTTTTGGAAGACACGGGTGAAAAGGCGTACAGAATTGACCGGATGCTGGTACATTTACGGCAGGCCGGGGCTTTCGATCGCACGGTCGGAATCGTCTTCGGTGCAATCCGGCCGTTCGACGGGAGCGAGGGGGAGCAGGTGCGCATCGCGGAATGTATCGGCGAGGCTACCGCGAGGTTGAAGTGTCCGGTGCTGAGTGGAATCGACGCCGGCCATGGGACGGAGAATCTCACGTTGCCGCTCGGCATACGAGTCAGACTTGAAGGTGCTCACGGGAGAATGATTTTTACCGAAGCGGCGGTGAACGACTAAGGCCATGGTGCCGGACAGGAAGCGCTAGCGATCTGCAAATAACGCGATCACCTGCCTAACGATTAGTGGAGGATGGAGCTGTGGGCTGGGGTGAAGTTGAACGGGCTTTCGCGGAAGCAATTGAACATGGCGTAATTCCGGGCGCCACGCTGGCGGTGCGGCGCGGCGGCGATATCGCCTATGAGCAAGCGTTCGGGTTTCGCTCAATTGTGCCTGAGCGATCGCCGATGCGGCTCGAAACGGTTTTCGACTTATCGTCGCTGACCAAGCCCCTCGCGACTACTATCACCGTGATGATGCTGGTGCGGGATAACAAGCTGCGGCTGGACGATCGCGTCACGCGCTTTTTCCATAATTTCGGCACGCATGGCAAAGGTCTGGCGACTTTTCGTCATCTGCTGGCGCATTGTTCGGGATTGGCGGCGTGGCGGCCCTTCTATCAACGAGTCGCTGAAATCGAGCGCGGCGGTAAGGTGAATTTCATGGCGAGCCAGGGCGCCAAGGAATTTGTTTACGAGGAAATCCATCGCGATAAGCCGGAAGCGCAGGCGGCTTCGCGCATGATCTATTCAGATCTCAATTTTATGCTGCTGGGAGAGTTGGTCGAGCAGATTACTGGCGTCGCGTTGAACCGCTTTTGCCGCGACAAGATTTTCCGCCCGCTAGGATTGCGCTCTACTGATTTTATCGACATCTCGCTGGTGCGAACCCGGCGGCTGGAACCGGTGCCCGAAATGTTCGCGCCAACGTCGGTGTGTGCAGTGCGCAAGCGAATGCTAGTCGGCGAAGTCGATGACGAGAATGCCTTTGCGATGGGTGGCGTGGCGGGTCATGCCGGACTTTTTGCGTCGGTGAAGGATGTTGATCGCATCGTGCGCGAATTACTTGAGGTTTATGCGGGCCGATCGGACTATCTGCCGAGAACCGTCGTGCGCGATTTTTGGAAGCGCGACCAGACGATTGATAGTTCGACGTGGGCGTTAGGGTGGGATACGCCATCAAGTGAGTATTCAAGCTCGGGCCGCCATTTCTCGTCCGCTGCGGTAGGTCATCTTGGCTTCACCGGCACGTCGATTTGGATCGAGCCGGAGAAACAAATCGCGGTCACTTTGCTCACCAATCGGGTCCATCCGCGGCGTGATAATCAAGCGATTCGCGATTTTCGACCGAAGATACACAATCTGATTATGGAAGCGCTGGGCGAAGCGGCATGAGGTTGTCCGCCAGTCGCCGAGCGTTCTCGGAATGCCCCCTTTGGCGATGATGCGACGAGCGGCTCATTATGGAGCATAAGTGCGGATCGCATACTTCGGCGGTCCACTCCGAGATCGGCGCTGAGAACCCCTCAGCAGGGAAACCTGTCCGTTCTTTGAACAAGGATCCGGTGTGCGGCATGACCGTCAATCCCGTTTCGGCGACTTGGCGTTATGACCATGACGAGCAAACCTTCTATTTTTGCTCTCAAAACTGCCTCAAAAAATTTGCAGCCGACCCGCTGAAGTACCCGGAGTCAAAACCATCCAAGATTGCGCCCGCATCGCTAAACCACATCTCGGTCAGGATTGCGGATCGATCGAGCAAACACGAGGTGGTTTACACCTGCCCGATGCATCCCAAGATCCGCGAGCCGAAGCCAGGGGCCTGCCCGATCTGCGGAATGGCGCTGGAGCCGCTCATCGATTCGGCGCAATACGGACCCGGCGCGGAATATTTCTGTCCAATGGATCCCGATATCGTGCAGGACCATCCTGGAGCATGCCCCAAGTGTGGGATGGCCCTGCAAGCACGGGCGTTCGATTCCGCTGCTGCGGACCTACCGAATCCAGATCTGACCGATATGAATCGGCGCTTCTGGGTGAGCTCCGCGTTTGCGGTGCCGGTGCTGATTCTTGCCATGTCAGGTATGATTCCGGGCACACAGACCGTCCTTGCGCTCGGAGCGCGATCCTTGGTGTGGATCGAATTGCTGCTAGCAACACCGGTCGTGTTGTGGGGTGCCAAGCCATTCTTCGAACGTGCGGTTACGTCGGTCGTGAATCGCAGCCTCAACATGTTCACGCTCGTGGCACTCGGCGTTGGAATCGCATACGGCTACAGCCTCGTTGCGGCATTGTTTCCCCAGATTTTTCCACCTGAACACGGTAATCCGGGCCAGCCGCCAGTCTATTTCGAGGCGGCGGCGATCATAACGATACTGGTGCTGCTTGGCCAGGTGCTGGAATTGCGAGCCCGTACCAGCACTGCCGGTGCAATCAAGGCGCTCCTAGGCCTCGCACCGAAAAGCGCGCGCATCGTTGACGATGGCGCTGAGGCCGATATCCCGCTTGAGCAGGTGAGGCCGGGCGATTTCCTACGTGTTCGGCCGGGTGAAAAAGTACCGGTTGACGGCATCGTAATCGAAGGCGCGAGCGCGGTTGAAGAGGCGCTACTGACAGGCGAACCCATTCCAGTCGAGAAACATCCTGGAGATCGCGTGATTGGTGCGTCGATCAACGGCACCGGCAGCTTCGTGATGCGCGCTGAGCGCATAGGGAGTGACACCGTGCTTGCCCAGATCGTGCGAATGGTCGCAGATGCGCAGCGAAGTCGTGCGCCCATTCAGCGGATCGCGGATACGGTTGCCGGCTATTTCGTTCCAGCTGTGCTCGTGGCGGCGCTGATTACTTTCTTGGCATGGCTGTTCGCGGGCGGCGATCATGCTGTAGGGCACGCGATTTTGGCATCAGTTGCCGTCCTGATTATCGCATGCCCGTGTGCGCTGGGATTGGCGACGCCGATGGCGGTGATGGTCGCGACTGGCCGCGGTGCCAGCAGTGGCGTGCTGGTGCGCAACGCGGAGGCCCTCGAGCTAATGGAGAAGGCCGATACGTTGGTCATCGATAAGACCGGTACGCTGACCGAAGGGAAGCCACAGTTGATTGCGGCCGAACCCCTTGGCGCGTTTGATCGGCTGACGATGCTGCGCTTGGCGGCGAGTGTGGAACGTTCCAGCGAGCATCCGCTGGCTGACGCGATTGTAGCTGGCGCGACGGCGGAGGGCTTGACGCTGGCCAAGGCGGAGGATTTCAAATCGATTACCGGCCGTGGCGTGAGTGGAACTGTCGAAGGATATAGCCTAACGGTCGGCAGCGATCGGATCCTGCGTTCTAATGTAGCGATTGAGAGTTTCGGCGCCAGGGTTCGCGAGTTGCGCGATCAGGGTGCAACCGTGATGTTCGTGACTATCAACGGTCAGGTCTCGGGTCTGATTGCCGTCGCCGACCCGATACGCAAAAACACCCATCAAGCACTGGTCGCCTTGCGCGACGAAAGCGTTCGAGTGGTGATGCTGACCGGCGATAATCGAGCGACGGCCAAAGCGGTTGCGCGCGAGTTGGGGATCGACGAAGTTGAAGCCGAGGTGATACCGGAAGACAAGGTGCGCGTAGTGAAGCGGCTCCAGTCCGAGGGGCACGTCGTTGCGATGGCGGGTGATGGGGTCAACGATGCGCCAGCGCTGGCGCAGGCAACTGTCGGAATCGCGATGGGCACGGGCACGGACGTCGCGATGCAAAGTGCCGGCATCACATTGGTCAAGGGCGACCTGATGGGTATCGTGCGGGCGCGTAACTTGAGCTGTGCGGCGATGCGCAATATTAGGCAAAACCTCTTCTTCGCTTTTATCTACAATCTGTTGGGTGTGCCGATTGCTGCCGGTGTGCTCTACCCGTGGCTTGGGGTCATGCTTAATCCGATGATCGCGAGCGCGGCGATGAGTCTCAGTTCACTTTCAGTCGTTGGTAACGCGTTGCGCTTGCGTAAAGCGGAGTTGTAATTCGGCCGTGCGAATCGCGATCCACGACCTGCTAAAAGGGGGAGTGGCCGAGGCTAGGAGGTAAGTGGGGCGCCGATGTTAACCGAGTCCGCCACAGATTCCGCCGCGCGCGTGGCGCGGATCCCCGCAGAAATCAGCCACGTTCATCTACTCGGTGTCGCAGGCTCGGCGATGGCGGCGCTGGCGGGAATGTTGGTGGCGCGAGGTTATCGCGTCACCGGTTCGGATAGCCAGCTTTACGAACCTGCGGCGTCTCAGCTCGCACGTCTGAAGATAGAAGTCGCGCGGCCCTACGGCGCAACCAATCTGCAACCGCCGCCCGACCTGGCGGTGATTGGCAACGTCGTCACGCGCTCGAATCCTGAGGCGCAGGCGTTAGTGGCCTCGAAGATTCCGTACCTATCGATGCCTGAGGCGCTGCATCACTTCTTTTTGCGTGAGCGGCGCGTGCTGATGATAGCGGGGACCCATGGTAAGACCACGTCAACCGCAATGATGGCCCACGTGCTGGAGTCAGCGGGCGGCGACCCTTCAATGCTGGTCGGGGGCGTGGCACTTGATCACGGCTCTAATTATAGGCTCGGGAACGGTCACGATTTCGTGATCGAGGGTGACGAATACGACACCGCCTTTTTCGACAAGGGTCCGAAGTTCCTTCACTACGGTGCCCGGGGCGCGATAATCACTGCAGTCGAATTCGATCATGCAGATATCTATCGCGATCTGGATCACGTCAAGGGGTCGTTTCGCGCATTGGCGGATCAGATGGATACGACATCGGTGATGGTTGTGTCAGCAGATTTTCCTCACGCGCTCGACGCCACGGCGAATACGCGAGCTCGGCGGCTGACGTTTGGGCTTGGCAGCGGCGAGTATCGCGCTAGTGATATAGCGATCGGCGCGTCTGGCGCGCGCTTCTCGATCGATCGAGGATCGGCGCGGATTGCGCACGACTTGAAGCTGCCGATTGGCGGACGGATGAACGTCGCGAATGCGCTTGGTGTCTGGCTGCTGCTGAAGGAGTTCGGCCTGAGTGATGAGGCATTGGCCCGAGGGATCGAGTCATTTCCCGGGGTGAAACGGCGTCAGGAGATCGTTGGCGAAGTTGCGGGCGTCACAGTGATTGACGACTTCGCGCACCATCCGACCGCGATTCGCGCCACGCTCGAAGCCATCGCAGAGCGCTACGCAGGTCATCGGTTGATCGCGGCGTTCGAGCCGCGTTCGAACAGCGCACGTCGTGCAGTCTTTCAGGACGGCTTCGCAAACGCCTTCGACAGCGCCAGCCGGGTTTATCTAGCTCCGGTATATTTCAAGGAGAATGATCCGATCCCGGCTGACGAACGGCTCGACATCGCCAGACTCGTAGGTGCGATTAACTTGCGCGGTCCGATCGCCGTCGAAGCTGACTCGACCATTTCGATGGACGATCAGATCGCTGCTGAAGCCCGCCCGGGCGACGTGATCGTTTGTATGTCGAACGGACCCTTCGACCGGCTGCCATTCCGGCTAGTCGAGGCCTTGCGTGCCCGAGCTTGAACAATCGGGAGGCTGATACCACGCCCGCGCGAGTCTCCTCAGCCTTCGGAGAAGTGGCGAAGGATTACGTCGAGGTCCGCTCGCCTGATTGCCGGGAGAACCAAGTCCGCGTCAACAAGTTGTGAAGGAGTCGCGGTATGACAGAAGGCCGCGATACGCATCCCGGCAGCGCGCGCGGCGGTCACGCCGGCAACAGTATCCTCAAACACCAGACATTCGTCAGCGTTGATTGAAGGATGCGGGCGGAGGATGAAGCCGAGGCGGCCGAGTCCGGCGAGAAAGCCGTCGGGTGCGGGTTTACCGTGAGTGACGTCCTCGGCGGCGATGACATCAAGAAAGAGATTGCGCAGCCCCGAGCTCCCCAGGATTGCTTCGGCCTCGTGCTTCAATGTGCCAGTAACGAGCATTAACGGGAATCGTTCAGCGCATCGCCGCACGAAACTCGCAGCACCTGGATAAATCACGTCACGAACAGCAATCATATGGCCGTAGATCGCTGCCTTTTGATCAATTAACTGTTTGATGATTCCATCATCGACGCGTTGGCTGGCCTCGCGCAGCATCGTCTCGAAGCAACCCCGATCGTCATAGCCTATCAGCTCCTCGGTGTAATGCTTGAGCGTTAATTCGATTCCCTGGCCGCGCAGGACTTGTGCAAAGGCCTCGTAATGAAGCGGCTCGGTGTCGGCGATCGTACCGTCGAGATCGAAGATGATTGCGCGAATCATTTGTTGAGGAGCGAAAATGAGACTGGAACTTGCGCGACACAAATTCTGTAGAGAATGGAAAAAGACACCATATCGTTAGTCGGAACCTGCGAGGATCGGAATGATCGACTTTTGCGCGGGTGCAGCGCTGACCTCTGCGCAGCCATTCGTAATCGTCATGTCGAGTTCACTGCGCATACCGAAGCGTCCGATCAGATAGATTCCCGGCTCGACAGAAAAGCAGGTGTTTTCGATCAAACTGCGTTCGTCATTCGTTTCGAGCGAGTCAAGATTTGCGCCTGTGCCGTGAACCTCGCGGCCGATAGAATGACCGGTACGATGCACGAACTGATCACCATAACCCGCGGCTTCGATGATGCTGCGCGCGGCGCGATCGGCCTCCGCGCCAGTTATCGTCTGGCCGTCAGCGATGCGGCGCTGAACTAGCGTGACCGCCGCGTCACGCGCCTGAGCGACGATCGCGAAAACTTGCGCTAACTCGTCAGGGACGCCGTCGCCGACATAGCCCATCCAGGTCAGGTCGCCATAGATAGCGTTGTCATCCTTCTCTTTCGCGAAGAGATCAATCAAAACGAGGTCACCATTGCGAATTGGCGTATCGTGCCCCGCGCCCGTGCTGAAATGCGGGTTGGCGGCGTTGGCGTTGACCGCAACGATCGGCGGCTCGTCAGTGCGCATACCTGAGGCGGTGATCAGGTCCAACACGAAGCGCTGGATGGCGGCCTCGCTGCACTTTTGGCCGCCGCGAATCTGCCGAGCGATTTCAGCAAAGGTCCCCATGACGATTTTGCGCAAGGCCGCAGCCGCTCGCCGGTGGCCCTCGAGCTGGGCCGGGGTCAGCGTGGCCTCGAAGAGCTGAATCAAATCGGCGGCGCTGACAACTTCGGCGCCCAGAGACCGCACCAGTTCGATTGTCCCGCCGTCAACCCGCGAAACGTACGGGATCGCGCAGTTGGGCGAATAGTCCATCGCGATCCGCTGAAGGCCCTTGAGCACTGAAGCGAGCGCGGCCTTCATGTCGCGTTCTGATCGGTAGACGATACGGCCCGGAAATGAGAGCGCGTCGAGCCGGTGAGCTTCTACCGCCGAAACGATGGCGACGGGCACGCCATTGGCGGGAACGAAGCAGAACCATCGGCGGGTGGTTAATCCTTGTTCCGGGATGGCGAGAATGCGATAGGCGAGCGGGTCGCTCATGCGGAAGTCATAGAAAAGCCAACCATCGAGCGAGGCGTTGCGCAAGGCAGCCGCGATTCCAGCGATCCGATCCATCAGGCGTCGACGGGCTTGCGCGCGAGCTTGAAACGCTCGCCCCATACGTGGACGCGCAAGGCTTCGATTCGCACCATCGGATTGCTCTCGAAGGAGAGCGTCATCGTGCGGTACTGAGGATATTTGTCGCGCAGGTTACGCAGCGCCAGCATATATTCGCTGGGGTCTTCGACTCGTTCGGCCTCGCCGTGCACCAGGACGTAAGCGAGCGAAGTCCATTGTTCCTCGTAATGGTCGATGAGCAGGGCAACTTGGGGGTTTTCTTCAATATTGCGCATCCGCTTGAGGCCACGGGCTGTGAGTCGCTTGGGTTTCTGGTCGATTACGAAATAGAAGTGCGCGTCCTCGTCGAACCAGAAGCATAGCGGGATATTATGAGGCTCACCGGCCCGGTCCGAGGTCGCGAGCCGCCCGACGCGGGCGAGACGCAGAAACTCGCGCACGCGTCTGTCGCTCAGCGGTTCAATAGTAGCCATCGCGCTCAGCCTTTCATCGTGACGTGCCACGCCCACACAAATCACTCCCATTAACGCTCTTCGCCGAACAGGAAAATCGACAATGCCAGCGTGCCAAACACCACATTCGGAGTCCATGCAGCGACCAGTGGTGGAATAATCGCCGATCGGCCCAGCGACGAAGTTAGGCCGAAGGCCAGCCAATAGCCAAAGCCGATGGCGATAGCGAGCCCAAAACTGCGGCCAAGCGACACGCTTCGTGGAAGGGGGTCGAGACTCAACGCCAGCCCCAGGGCCACCATGATAATGCACGATAGCGGCATCGCATATTTCAGATCGCGATCGACCAGGTAGCCGCCTGGGTCGAGCCCCTTTCGTCGCAGCGTTTCAATATAGTGGTTTAGCTCCCATAGGCTGAATTCTTCGGGATCGAGCCGCAACAGACTGAGGTCGGCAGGTTTTAGCGAGCGTCCGAATAGTTCGGCGCGATCCGCGGGCGGAATATTGCTACCAGCCGTTGCGATCATGTCTTTGCCGTCACTGGTCGCAAGCTGATAGGTCAGGGCATCGTTCGGAACCCACGCTTTACCATTCCATTTGGCCGTTCGCGCGTGAACGATATCGCGGAGCGCGTAGTCGGGGCCGATGCGATAAAGCGTTATGCCACGCAGCGTCTGGTCAGAGGCGTCATAGCGGTCGGCCGAGAGAAAGCCGTTGCGCACCCGCACCCAGATGCGCTGGGTGTCGAAGACTCCTTTGAGCTCTCGCTTCTTAAGCTCAACCTCGTAGAGATATCGTGCCTGACGGGTCGAGAATGGCACGACGGTCTCGCTGAGAGCGAAGTCGAACATCGAGATCATTAATGCGACCATCAGAACTGGAATCGTCATCTCAAGCCGGCTGATGCCGAGTTGCTGGCAGGCCAAGACTTCGCCACTGCGATTGAGCAAGGCGAATCCAAGCAATACGCCGGCGAGGCATGCGACCGGCAGCAGTTGCGAAACGATCAAAGGAATTTTAAGGCTGAAATATTCCAGGCCGAGTACGCCGAAGCCGCCGTAATGTATGAGATCGTTGAAGCGATCGAACACGTCCCCGAGAAGATAGGCGATTGTGAAGACGCTCAGACAGACCAGAAAAGGACCAAAAAATTGCGCACCCAGGAACCGGTCCATCGTCGGCGAGAGTCGCGGGCGCAACGTCATGCGGTGACCTCTTTGCGGCTGCCGAAACGCTCCGCCAGATCCCATATAAAGTCGCCGGGACCACGGCCCTCGTCGCCACGATCGGCTGCGGCACGCCGGAAGAGCCATACCGCCAGGATCGCGAAAACGAAGTCCGGGATGCTCATTGCGATGAATGGATCAAGCCGCCCACGCGCGGCTAGGCCTTCGCCAGCACGCATCAGCGAGTAGTAGGCAAAAAAGAGCGCGATCGCGACGCCGAAGCGCTCGGATTGGCCACCGCGCGCCGGTTTGAGTCCTAGCGGGATGCCAATCAGCGCGAACAGCACAGTAGTGACAGGGAGTGTAAATTTGCTCGCCATCTCGGTTTCGGCTTCACGATCAGGCGTTCCCTCGGCGCGGGCATGTGCGATTACGGCGCGCAGTTGCGCATAACTCAGCTCTTCGGGGTCGCGGTCGGCGATACCGAGTTCCTCTTCCGGGTGGACGTTCAAATCATAGATGTGAAAGCTAGTTACGTGTGAGGTGTTCTCTTCGTTCTCAACGCCGAAAATCGACCCGCTGAACAGCCGCAACGTTATCGACTTATTGGCCTTGTCCGGAACTATAAGACCACTGCGTGCGATGATCGTATTTTGCTGGCCGGGATCGCGGGTGTCGGAAATCAGCACGCCATGCAGGCTCTCATCAGTCGGCGAAATATGATCGACGTAAAGCACGATCCCGGGAAAATTGCGGCTGAAGACCTTCTCCTTCAAACCTGCGGTCGATCGCGTTTGCGTCAACTCGAACAAGCGATCGCGCAGATTTGAATTGGCCCATGGACGTACTGAAAAAGCGAGCCAACTCGATAACGCCCAGACCACGATCGCGACGCCGAGCACTGGCACGCTTAACCGATACAGGCTGATGCCGCACGCACGTGCGGCGATAATCTCGCGGTCGCCGGACATTCGCCCAAAGCCCATCAAGACGCCGAGCAATAATGCCATCGGGAACGTCAGCTCAAGGAAGGCGGGCATAATGTAACCGATCAGGCTCGCGACGTCGCGCAATGAAACGCCGTGATTAACTACCATTTCGGTAAGCTTCAACAGGCGGCCAGTGACCAGCGCAAAGGTCAGCAGCAGAACGCCAAGCGCTAGGGGCGCGACGACCTCGCTGCCGATGTAGCGGTCGAGAATGGTTATCCGTGGCATTGCACTTTTCTACGACGCGGCTCTGCCGAAGATTCAGTACCGCGTGTCCATCAGTCTAAATCTCGTGGCGTCAAAATAAAACTTTCCCAATCTTCGTCATCATCGAGCACGACTCGAGAGGCGATTATATCCGTGAGAAGCGTTAAGCCAGAGAATGCGACCCAATCAGTACGGCATTAGATTTGCGCAACATCTCTCCGAGAGAGCCACGCTGTAACGCAAGTCAGGAAGTTGCGTAATCAACAGCGACGCAAACAACCGTGCAAAAGCGCGGATAAATTCAACCGCTCATTTTTCACGAGCATAAATAACCCCATAGCGGGTGGAGGAGTCGTGCGAATGAAATTCAGCACAGGTATCAGTGTTGCCTCAGCTTTGGCCCTGGCAATCGGCGGTTCGGGTGCCGCTTTCGCAAAGAGCGCATCGGTGCCGTCGGGGAATCTAAATCTGCGTATCGATGGCTATGAGGTGTACACGCCGACGGGCGAGACGGCGGGGCAGTACACAATCAACGGACTCGGCCAGGTGATCGGCGATTCGACCGGTACATTGACTGGGACACTCAGCTATACGCAAGTCGATGCGGCAACGGCGACCGAGGACCTTTGCAATGATACGGTGGCTGGAACGATCACTGCTCCAACTGGCAGTTTTGGGTTGACTAATGGCAGCTTTACGGCGAGCTTAGCTCTCACCTCGCCCGAAGCAAATCCGGCTGGTTGCGGAGGAGCGACGATGGATCTGCTATGCAATCGGACACTACTGCATCACAATTTTGTCGATGACCTGGACGCCGGTACCTATCATTGTGTCGCGACGAGTGTTACGCCAGCGGGGGGCAGCGCAGTTCCGGCCTCGCTGACGGTCAGGATCGGCAGTGTTGAGGGGGCCAACGCGCCGAACGACTAAACTCATCCGTCACGGATCGATCGGCCGCCGCCGCGCAGATCGCTCTGCCGCGCGTCGGCCTTATTTTTTAACTGCGGTCGTAATGACCTCCGGCGCGGGCTAAGATCGCATCGTTTCCGCTGGAGCTATTGCGATGCGCAAACCATTTCGTCCGCGGCGGCCGCGGCTTTCAGCCGGTACGCCGGACAATCCGCGTAAGGGCTCGCACGCGGGCTGGAAGGGCGAATATAAACGAAGCGGCAAACTTGCGAGTGAGCATCTCAAGAGCAAGCCCGCCACCAGCGAAGGTCCGATGCGCCAGCGGCCAAGCCCGCGATCGGACGCGATCCAAGCTTCCGACGTGCTGAACCTACGTCGGGGTGTCAACCATCACGATAATCAGGACCTGGTCTTCGGCGTCGAGCCAATCCGCGAATTGATTTCGGCCGCGCCGGCCACGGTCCGCATCCTCTATCTCAAGGAAGGATCGGAGCGGCGTTTCGTCAACGAAATGGCGGTGGTGCGGCAGCATGGCGGGCGAGTGGCGATAGCCAGTGACGACGAACTGATGCAATTGGCAGGCGCCGAGGCGCGTCATCAGGGGATCATTGCGAGTATCCGCGAATATCGCTATGCCGCTGTGGAAGATGTGATCAGCCAAGGCGCTGATCCGATCGTCGTGATCGATGGGGTAACAGATCCGCGCAATCTCGGAGCCATCCTGCGTTCCGCCGAGTGTGCTGGTGTGCGCGCCGTGGTGATCGCGCGCAATCGCACAGTTGGAATCACCCCTGCCGCGATCAAATCGTCGGCGGGATCCTGGATTCATTTGACGATCGCGCAATGTGGCAATGTCGTTCAGGCCCTCGAAAAGCTCAAGGAGGCTGGGTATTGGGCCGCGGCGCTTGCGCCTGGAGGCGGAACTTCAATCTACGATCTCGATACCAGCCGGCGACTCGCGATCGTGCTCGGATCAGAGGATCGCGGCGTGCGTGAGCTGGTCCGCAAGAACGCGGATTTCGTCGTTAACATCCCGATGGCCGGGCGGGTGGCATCATTGAATGTTTCGGTGGCTGCGGCTGTCGCTCTGTTCGAAATCACGCGGCGTCGCGGGCAGGGCATACGGCTGAACCCCGACGCGAAAGGTAGTGAATGACGCTCGGTGCTGGCCTATTTAAGACACTTCATCCTTGAAATTAAGACACTTCCTGCTAGGCTGCCCGAAGGGTGGCATCTGCAATCTATAATGAGCTTAGCAACGCGATTCGGCAAAAGCTGACAATCGTAGTCGATTACAACGGCTACACGCGTTTGCTCTGCCCGCACGCGATTGGTCGTAAGCGCGGCAAGGAACACCTACTTGCCTATCAGTTTGGTGGCGATAGCAGCCAGCCAATCGGTCCGGATGGCTCAACGCAAAACTGGCGCTGTATGGATGTAGCGCAACTATCGAATCTATCGACGCGCACCGGCCCTTGGCACACAGCTCCGAATCATACTCGGCGTCAGACTTGCATTGATGATATTGATGTCGAAGTGTCGTATTGAGGTACAGAGCTATGATCTACGAAGCTTTCGAGGACAAGCAAACTCGCGGGGACTGGAGAGTAGAAGCCGTAGAGGAAGAAGGCGAAATAGAAATCCCTCATTACGTCACCCTCTTTTCAGGACACAACGCGCGAGAACGCGCGATCGAATATGCCGCTTGGCAGAATGAGCGGCGACAATCGCGTGCCGCTGCTTAGCGCGGCTTAGTCATTTTTCCGCCCTGAATCACGCGCGGCCTGAATGGCGTATGGCCGGGTCGCAGCGTGGTCGGCTGGACCGGACGCGGCAACGGCGGCACGTTTGATGGCTCCAGCGCGGCCTGTAGAAGCTCCGCAATCGTCCAGATGTGATCGGTCACGCCTAGCGCCATCGCGGGCGTGCAGCGCAGCGTTTCGTGAACCCGGCAGAGATTGTAGAAGGCAACCCATAACGCCACGGCGGCAGCGTGGCTTTCGAGCTTTTTGCTAAAGCCGTTCGTCAGTCGCGTGAACCGGCGCATCTGCATCCGCGAGGACAGATTGAATCGCTCGACGTAAGACGTGTTGATGTTCTCGCTCTTCGGGTTGCCTCTTATCACAACCCGATCAATGCCGGAGACGTGACCGGGTGAGTAGCGATGCGCAGCGTCAGGCCGGTTGGAATCGCCGACATATTTCTTCGTCAGCATCGCGTAATCGACATCCACACCAAAAGCAGCTTCTACGGCTCCGACGTAAGGCGCATAGCCGTCCGACGTGATCTGCGGGC
>DATKPK010000194.1:0-14387 GCA_035524095.1 Binataceae bacterium (SeqCode)
ATCGGTCATTCGTTCGGTGGCGCGATCGCGATCAACGCCGGTACCCTGAACCCCTCCGTGACCACAGTTATCGCTCTGTCGAGTCAGCTTGCCGGCGCTCACGTCGTTGGCGAACTAGCACCGCGCCCATTGCTACTGGTCCACGGCACAGCAGACACGATCCTACCCCATCGCAGTTCTGAAATGATCTACGAAAGGGCAGGGGAGCCGCGCGAGTTGATGTTATTCGAGGAGGCCGACCATCGCTTCACCGATCGAGGCGACGAACTCTTCGCACTGGTCAGCGAGTGGCTCCAACAGCATCTCTAATCGAGGCAGTGGACGAGAGCTAAGATTCCGCTCCCTTCGCAGCGCCGAGGCGTTAGCCATTCGCGATGCGCCTCAGTGATGTGCGTCGCCTCCATCACCACTTCCATGAAATCCTCCGCCACCGCCGTGAACCCCGCCGCTTCCATGAAAGGCCTCGTGGCCCCCGCCATGGTAGCTGCCGCCCACCGGGCCATGGAAATACTCATGGTGACCGGGATCGCGCCAATGCTGTTCCCACGGGTGTTGAACCACGATATCAGGCTGGTACCCCAAGTAATTGCCCATTCCCCATGAATACGGCGCGTAACCATAGTTCGGGTAATCGTACCCATAGCCGCCATATGGTCCACAACCGAACAGACAGCAGGCGATCACGCCCGCTGCAATAATCAAAATTGAGCGTCGCATATTGGCATCACCCTCCGTTTCGAGCGGATTCAGGGTTCAGGGTGCCCCCCAGGATGGTTTGCCGTCCGTATGGTAGAAGGCGAGGCCGGGGGTTTTAGCCGCTGGGACGTCGAGGCTGGTGCGCAGCTTGCCGCTAGCGTCATACAAGCCGAAACCAGGCGTTCCCTGCGGACCTAAAGCGAGGGTTGCGCGCAGCGTGCCATTCTGATCGTACAAATCGATGCCCGGGATTCCGCTCGCAGTCAGATCGACCGTAAGCCGCGCCCTGCCACCGGGGTCTTCCAGATCAAAGCCCACTGATCCATCCGGCATTACTCCCATCCCGCCGCGGATCTTGCCGGTGCTGTCGTGCAGCACGAACTGCTGCGCATCAACGCTTTGGCCGACGGGATTGCTGGTCTGCGCCATCGTCAGTAACGCTCCGGCCGTCAGCATTACGGCCCCAATCGCGATTCGCAGGCGGCGGTTGCTTCGTTGCAACTCCGCTTGTCGGCGCTCCAAACGGGTTAACCGTTCGATCAACTCGCCTGTCATTTCTTCCATGGTAATCCTTGCGTTTGGCGTCCCGCATTAGTCATCGCTGCCCTAAACTTGCCCGTTCCATGCTCACTCGTGGCGCCTGAAGGGATCAATCAAAAAATTTTGCCCGCGATTCTCCGCTATCGTTGCGAAAGCCACGAGCGTTCTCGTTGCTCTCTCCTGGTCCGCCAATCTGGACGCGGGCCGCATACGCCTATAGGCTTTACGAACAGGCATTTGCCCTTTGGTGAAGATGAGAATTCCAGTTGCAATCGTTGGCGCCACCGGGATCGCTGGCCAGCAAGTACTGGCCGCCCTCGACGGTCACCCAGATTTCGAAATCGCGGCGCTAGCCGCTTCCGAACGTTCCGCGAGTAAGACATTCGATGAAGCCATCACGGACATGGAAAGCGGTATGCGCCGATGGTATGTGGACGGTGGCGAACCGCCATCTGCGGCGCTGAAGCTCGAGGTTCAAGACGCCCGGGCGCTCCGCCTCGACGGCATCGGCGTCGTCTTTGCCGCAGTTGAAACCGATGCTGCCCGCGAACTCGAGCCGATCTACGCGAAGTACGTTCCGACGGTCAGCACCGCGCGCCCCCATCGAATGGAGCCTGACATCCCACTGGTCATTCCGGGCGTCAACCTGGATCACCTTAAAATTGTCGAGGAACAACGGCGGCGGCGCGGATGGAAAGGTTACATTGCAACTCTGCCGAACTGCACTGCGACGGGCTTGGCCGTGACCCTCAAGGCGCTCGACCAGCGCTTCGGCCTTGAATCTGTTATCGTCACGACGATGCAAGGCATTTCCGGTGCCGGCCGTGACTTGCCAGCACTCGACATCGTCGAGAACATCATTCCTTACATCCCACGCGAGGAAGAACGCGTCACGATTGAGACCCGCAAGATTCTCGGCCAGTACTCCGCGAATGCCATCGCTGAGTTGCCAGTCAGAGTCAGCGCCACCTGCACCCGCGCGTCAGTACTCGCTGGACATACCGAATCGGTGACCGTTGGTTTGAAGCGCCCTGCCACCACCGAAGATGTGATCGCTGCATTCGAGGATTTCGGACAAGACTTCACGCAGCTAGGATTGACCAATGCACCGCGCCGCATGATCACGGTGCATCGCAATCCGATGCGGCCACAGCCGCGGTTGGATCGTGACTCCGAGCGTGGCATGACCACCTCCGTTGGGCGCATCCGTGAAGACGAAGTGCTGCCCAACGGCGTCAAGTATTTGCTGGTAAGCCATAACGCCGCGATGGGCGCCGGACGCGGCGCTGTGCTGCTTGCCGAATACCTCAAACACGCCGGTTACCTTGGTTGATCGATTCGGTCGGCTGGCGGGGCGGGCAGGGTGACGATTCGAGGATCTTCAACATCGTTCGAGTGATGACGCTGAATCTGATGCCGGACTTGACTATGCTCTTCGCCTCCGATTTCTATCAGCGCGCGTAGCAATTCATGTCCAAGCCGCAACCTGTTTCCGACTCCGCGCCGGACGCCAAGCACGGGCATGTGCCCTTGATGATCCTTTTCCTGACGGTCTTCGTCGACCTGTTGGGCTTCGGGATCGTGATTCCATTCCTGCCGCTTTACGCCGAGCGGATGCACGTTGGGGCTGCCGGTGTCGGCCTCTTATTGTCGATCTACTCTCTGATGCAGTTGCTAATGGCGCCGATTCTCGGCCGCATTTCCGATCATGTAGGCCGCCGTCCGATTATCATGCTCGGCTTGTTCGGCTCGTCGCTCGGTTATCTCCTCTACGGCTTTGCCGGCTCCTTCGTGATGCTGCTGTTCTCTCGCGCCGTCCACGGTGCCTGCGCCGCCACGATATCTACCGCGCAAGCCTACGTCGCTGACACTACCGACGATTCCGGACGCGCTCGCGGGATGGGCATGATCGGCGCGGCTTTCGGGCTGGGCTTCGTTCTGGGACCTGCGATCGGCGGCTTGCTCGGTCATTCGAGCATGCGGATGCCGATCTTTTTCGCCTCGGCTCTCACTTTTGCCAATCTGATTTTTGCAGCAATGCGCCTGCCGGAATCGCACGAACCAGAACCGAACTCGCGTATCAACCTCGAAAATCTGGTAGCGCCTTTGCTCAACCTACCACGCGAGTTGACGGGCTATCGCCTTGAGCGCCTTTTTGGACTTTCATTCATTACGACTTCGGCGATTGCGGGCTTCGAAGCCACCTTCGCGATGATGGTCCCTCTGCGATACGGTTATGGACCATCTGGCGTCGGTGGCCTGTTGGCATTCGCCGGACTGACGCAGGCGATTACCCAAGGCTATCTGCTCGGCAAGATCGTTAAGCGGAGCGGCGAGTTGCCGCTGATTCGCATTGGTCTTGTGCTGCTGGCCCTAGGGTTGGCCCCGATGGCGAGCTTCCGTTCGCAGACGCCACTGCTGGTGACTCTTGCGTTACTCGCAATCGGTTACGGCCTGGCGAGTCCTTCGATTGCCAGCTTGATATCGAAGCGCACCGCGCGCGATAAGCAGGGTGAAGTTCTCGGCGTAAATCAGTCGGCGCAATCACTTGCGCGCATTGCTGGGCCGATCGTTGCTGGCTCGATTTACCAGTGGCTCGGCCCGCTGCCAGTCTATTTCGCGGGCGCGGCCTTCGCTCTGCTGGCGTTGCTGCTGGCGGCCGGAGTCAGGTCCGAGGCATAAGGGCGGGGTTCTGGGGGAAAACGACTACGCTTAACTGGATTCTCGTTATTCATCTTTTCGGCGTCGTGATGTGGCTCGGCGGTCTACTCACGGTCACCAGCCTGATGGCGCAAGTGCCGGACGAAGTCGGTGCGCCGCGCGAGCGTTTGATCAGTGCTAGCAACCGGATCATGCGGATGAGCGGGCATGCCGGCGCCGCAATCGCTATCCTCTTCGGACTGCTCGCGATCGCCGCCGCGCCGAATCTTCTAACTCAGCCTTGGCTCCACGCGAAACTGACACTTGTGGCTATCCTGTTGTTCTTTCACATTCGGCTCGCGCGGCGTTTGAGCCGCCTCGAACGCGAGCGCGGCGAGGCCACCCGCCGCGAGTTCAGCATCGTTCACGGCATTGTCAGCTTACTGTTGCTCCTGATCTTGATTATGGTGCTGGTCAAGCCGTCCTTTTGACTGCCTTTGCCGGCTGGTTCGACTCAACTCATGCTAGAGTAGGCGTAATCAGCAGCCTTCAACGCCGCTCCGCGAGCCAGTTCCAACCCCTGCGCCGACAGTACCGACTCGAGCGCGTTCAGTACCATCATTACGTTCTCACGTGTCGACGACTCGCCTAGTAGGCCGATCCGCCAGACCTTGCCCTTGAACGGTCCGAGACCACCCGCGATTTCGATATTGAAATGCCGCAGCAAGTCGCTGCGAACCTTGGCATCGTCGATTCCTTCGGGAATCGTGACTACGGCCAGTTGCGGCAACCGATGACCCTCCTGCGCCACCGGCTTCAGGCCGATCGCATCCAGACCGGCGCACATTGCCGTAGCGTTCGCCTGATGGCGCGCGAAACGCTGCGTCAGCCCTTCTTCAACCACGATTCGCAGCGCCTCGTAGAGCGCATAGTTCATCGTGATGGGCGCCGTATGATGGTAGAGACGCTCTGCGCCCCAATAGCGTTCAATCATCGCGAGGTCGAGATACCACGAACGCGATTTCTTCTCGCGGCTGCGCACAACCTGCATCGCGCGCTCGCTGAAAGTTACTGGCGCCAGTCCGGGCGGCGCGCTAATGCCTTTTTGCGTACAGGTATAGCAAGCGTCAATTCCCCATCGATCAATTTCAACCGGCACGCATCCGACCGAAGTAACCGCGTCCAGCAAGATCAGCGCGCCATAGCGATGTGCCATGGCCCCCAGTTCTTCGACCGGCTGATGCATTCCAGTAGACGTCTCAGCGTGCACAACGGCCACCAGCTTCGGCTTTCTTGCCGCTTTCAACGCTGCTTCAATTCGTGATGGCTCGACGATCCTGCCCCATTCCGCTTCGACCCGATGGACTTGCCCACCGAGCCGTCCCGCCGCGTCTGCCAGCCGCTCGCCGAATGCCCCCGCGATCGCCACCACGACCTCGTCGCCATCCTCGATCAGGTTTGTCAGTGCGGTTTCCATACCCGATGAGCCGGTTCCCGAAACCGGAAAAGTGATTTCGTTGGCGGTCTGAAAGACAATTCTCAGCAGCCGCTTGATGTTCTCCATCACGTTCACGAAAACTGGATCGAGATGTCCGACCACCGGCGAGGCCATCGCCCTCATGACCCGCGGATTGATGTTAGAAGGCCCAGGCCCGAGCAGAATTCGAGCGGGTGGGTTTAGTTCCGGAAAAGAGATTGACATGATGACCTTTATTCGCGCCGCGCGGTTTGCAAATCCGCAACGAAGCGCACGCGGTTCTTGGTTTTTAGTGCGGCTGGGTGACATTATGACGAGCGAGCCGTCGATGGAAAAGCGCCAAGAAAAATGCACTTTCCCAATTCCGCGCTAGCATAAGAAAAGTGTATCCAAAAAGAACAGATCATAGACTACAACTTTCCTTCGACCCACAGGTCTTTGACCAGCTCGCGAGGGTTCTCGATGCCGACGGTATCGTTTCACGGCCATCGGAGCTTAAGGTCTACGAGTGCGATGGCTGGACGGTCGAGAGAAGTACCCCCGAATTGCTGCTGCGCCCACGCACGACCGCCGAGGTCAGCGCGATTCTCGAACTGCTCCATCGCCATGGCATTCCCTACGTGCCGCGTGGCTCAGGCACGGGTCTCTCGGGCGGCGCACTGCCCATCAACGCGCCGGTGATGATCTGCACCACGCGCATGAATCGCATCCTCGCGATCGATATCGCCAACCGCATCGTCGAAGTCGAAAGCGGTGTGGTCAATCTCCACGTAAGCAATGCCGTCAGGACTCAAGGATTTTTTTACGCCCCCGATCCATCCTCGCAGATGGCTTGCACGATCGGCGGCAATATCGCCGAAAACTCAGGTGGGCCGCATACGCTGAAATACGGAGTGACGACCAATCACGTTCTGGGCCTCGAATTGGTCCTGCCCGATGGTGAGATAGCACAACTCGGCGGGCCCCTCGATGAACGCTGCGGTTACGACTTGGTCGGTGCCGTAATCGGCGCGGAAGGGACCGCCGGGATCGTCACGAGGGCCACGCTCAGGCTCACCCGGACGCCTGAGGCGCACCGCACACTGCTCGCCATCTTCGCCGATGTCGACAGCGCCACTCGCGCCGTTTCAGCCATCATCGCCGCGGGAATCATTCCCGGTGCTATCGAAATGATGGACCAGTTGATCATCCGCGCTGTCGAAGCTGCCTTTCACGCTGGGATTCCTGAGGATGCCGGTGCCGTGCTGTTGATTGAACTTGACGGCCTCGCCTGTGGCCTCGACGATGGCGCTCAACGGGTCACAGAACTAGCCCGGGCGTCTGGAGCGGGCGAGGTACGCGTGGCTCGCGACGAGGCCGATCGCGCGACGCTCTGGAAAGCCCGCAAGCGCGCTTTCGGCGCTGTTGGCCGGCTAGCCCCAAATTACGCGACCCAGGACGGTGTCGTCCCACGCACTAGGCTGCCCGATATTCTTCGCGAGATAACCCAGATTAGCGCGCGTCACGATCTCAAAATCGGCAATGTATTTCACGCTGGTGACGGTAATATTCATCCGATCGTGCTCTATGACGAACGGAAGCCGGGTGACGTTCAGCGCGCGATCGATGCCGGTCGTGATATTCTCAAAGCCTGCATCGCGATGGGCGGTTCCCTCACCGGCGAACACGGGATCGGCGCGGAGAAAATGGCTGAGATGCCGCTCTTATTCTCGCCCGAAGATTTAATCGTGATGAGCGAATTGCGCCGGGTCTTCGACCCACTCGAACGGTCCAATCCCAACAAGGTCATCCCGATGCCGGGCTCATGTGTCGAGGTGACTGCGCCGCACCGTCAGGCTCCACTTTGATGGTAACCGCCCCCCGCGAAAGTCTCATCGCGCATGGATGATTCCGTTACACATACCGCACGGGACCTGGAGCGGACGATCGGCCGTGGACGTGTTCGGCTGCCCCATTACGAGAGCCGCGCGGCGCAAGTCATTGTCGAGCCGGAAAACCTCGACGAGACGATGGAACTCGTGCGCAAATGCGAACGGGACGGCCTCGCCCTCGCTCCCTTCGGTGCCGCTCGTACTCTCGCGCAGATTCGCTCTGCGCCGGTCGAACTAGGTATCTCATTGTCTCGGCTCGATCGGATCATCGCCTACGCCTCCGATGACATGACGATTACCGTCGAAGCCGGGTTGACGCTGGCGGCGCTCAATATGCACACGCTTACTCACAGGCAGCGGCTGGCCGTGGACCCTCCGCGACCGGAGTTGACCACCGTCGGCGCGCTCATCGCCGGCGCTCGGTCCGGTCCGCTTCGTATGTCGGAAGGCACCGTGCGTGACCTCCTGATTGGTGTGCGCTTCGTCGGCCATCAAGGACGGCTGATCCATGGCGGTGGCAGCGTCGTCAAAAATGTCGCCGGCTATGATTTGATGAAGGTTATGACCGGCTCTCACGGTACGCTCGGTGTCATCACCGAAGCGACCTTCAGGTTGCGCCCGCTACCCACGAATTACACGCTGGCTTGCGGCAAATACGGCGCTCGGGCCGAAGCGTTGGCCGCAGCGATGCGCCTGCGCGAACTCGCCCCGATGGTTCACCTTGAAGTTATGAGCGGTATCGGCGCCCGTTCGCTCGGCTTTGAGGACGATTTTGTGGTGATCGCGGGATTGGCGGGCAGCGAGCCGGAAGTTGCCCATCTGCGCGATCAGGTTAGTCGCGTGCTTGACGGCGTGGTCTTCACCAACGCTGCAGAAGCGATTAGGACCTATGAACGGCTGCGTGACTTCATCGATCATGAAAACGCCACCGGTACTGTCGTCGCCGAAATCGCAGTCCCCCAGATAGAGTTGCCCCGCGTGCTTGAAGCGTGTGGCAGCGGGTTTCGCGCCCATGTCGGCAACGGTGTCGCGGAATTATTTGTTGGCTTGCCGGCGCCTGGCCTCAACGGAGATTCCCCACTGGCCGACCCATATGCGACGATCTCCCGGTGGCGCCAGGCCACTCACGATGCTCGCGGTATTCTGCGCGTGCTGCGGCTCCCACCTGACGCTCGCTCGCGAGTCGCGATATTTGACGATCCTCCACCGGCCGCTTTCAAGCTGATGCGCCGCCTTAAGGCTGCGTTCGATCCACGCGGAATTTTCAACCCCGGTTCATTCGTCGGAGGTCTCTAGCCCGCTCGATGTCATCAACTGCGACTTCGCCTGAAACCACACCGATGGAAGCCACGGATGCAATTGTGCCGAACGTCGTGAACCCCGGTGTTGTGTCCGAGCACCCCGCCCATGACGTGGTCGATTACGAGCTTCTGTTCGATTGCGTCCACTGCGGACTTTGTCTCGAATCCTGTCCGACTTACGCCGTGACCCGCGCTGAAATGGACTCGCCGCGCGGCCGTATCTATCTGATGAAGGCTCTGGCCGACGGTACGCTTGCGCTCGATCACGACGCCGTGCGCCATCTCGACCTTTGCCTGGAGTGCCGTGGATGCGAAACCGCATGCCCCTCTGGCGTCCATTACGGCAAGCTGATCGAAAAGGCTCGAGTCTATATCGAGGACAACTATCGGCGATCATTTGGCGAGCGCCTGCGCAACCGGATGATTGGCGCGATCTTTCCTTTTCCGCGTCGGCTCCGCCTCCTGCTGGCACCGCTCGCGCTTGCTGAGCGCTTGGGGTTGCGTCCCGTGATTGAATGGCTCACGCCCGGCTCATTCCGCGAATGGCTCCCTTTGCTGCCGCCGCTCAGAGATCGGAAGCGTATATTGTCTCGCACCAACGATGATAATCTAGCGGCCGCCCCTGGCTCGGCCGTCGTCCATCACGGATGCATCGCGCAGGTGCTCACCCCCTCAGAGAATTACAATACCGAAAGAGCGCTCGCGACAGCCGGTTATAAAATCGTTCGTCTCGATCGCACGGTATGCTGTGGGGCGCTCGACCTTCACCACGGCAATCGTGAACGCGCGCTCAAATTCGCCCGCGCCAATGTCCGCGCTTTCGTCCAATCCGGCGCCGACAAAATTCTCTCCGCCGCTTCCGGCTGTGCTGCCGTCATCGCCGCTTATGGCGACCTCCTCAAGGATGATGCGGCGTTCGCGGAGGACGCACGCCGCGTATCGGCGGACGTCGGTGACTTGAGTTCACTGTTATTGGCGGGTGAGCAACCAGTTGCTCGGCACCTTGACGTTACCGTGACCTATCACGACTCGTGTCATCTGGCGCATGGCCTTGGCATCCGCGAGACTCCGCGCGCGCTCCTGCGCTCGATTCCAGGTGTAAGACTCGTCGAGATGGTCGACTCCGACCTATGTTGCGGTTCGGCGGGCAGCTACAACCTGACCGAAACTGCGATGGCGCAAGAATTGGTCAAGCGCAAGGCTGACAATATCGAAGCGACTGGCGCCGAGTATGTCGTGCTCGGCAATCCCGGATGCGAGCTCCAGATTGCTGCTGAACTGCGCAAGCGCGGCGCGCGAATCCGCGTCATTCACTTGGCCGATTTTCTCGCCCTTGCCGCCAACGGTGATCCCAATTAGCGTGTTGGCCGACCGGCCATCGCATCCCGTTCGAGCTCGGCTCGGCAAGCTGAAATCGCAGTTGCGGTCTCGCGCGCCATCCAATCTCTCTCCAGTCAAAGCCGTGATTGTGCAATGAACGGCTGTCCTTTGCATTCCAGAAGCAACCAGCGCTACGTTTCGTAAGGAGTCATTCTGGAGCATCGCTGATAACTCCAGACTGAAACCCGTTCCACAGGAGCCAGAGCCATGAGCATGAGCACGCCCAAACATCTACTCGACGGTTACAAGGTTCTCGACTTCACACAGTTTGTCGCCGGACCGACGGTCACCAAGCTGATGGCCGAGATGGGCGCTGAAATCATCAAGGTCGAACTTGCTCCGAGCGGCGACCTCTGCCGCAACTTCCCTTACATCAAGGACGGGCGCAGCGCTTACTTCGTACAGCAGAATCGCGGCAAGATGAGCCTCTGCGTCGATGTCAAAAATCCTGCCGGTCACGCGATTGTGCGCGGGTTAATCCCGCAAGTTGATGTGCTCGTGCAGAACTATGCCCCCGGCGTCATTGGCCGGTTGGGCTTCGACTTCGAAACCGTCCGCTCCCTCAATCCGAAAATCGTCATGTGCTCGGTGTCGACTTTCGGCCAATCCGGGCCGCTGGCGAACCAACCGGGTTACGATTTCATCGGGCAATCCTATGCGGGAGTGACATCGCTGAGCGGCGAGCCTGACGGCGACTTTTATCCGCCTGCGCTCGCGATCGGTGATGTCTCGACCGGCGTCCATGCTTACGCCGCTGTCGTGACCGCGTTGTTGCATCGCGAACGCACGGGTGAAGGACAGCATCTCGATATTTCGCTGCTCGACTCCTATTTCCACTACCACGATATGGCGGTCGAGCTGGTCAGCGCGAGCCGAGGCGAGCGGCGCGTCGAACGCATCGGCAACCAGATCGGCGCCCTGTCGCCGGCCGGCATCTTCCACTCGCGCACAGGCGCACTATGGATCTTCGCCTTCCAGGATAATCATTGGGCGTCGCTATGCCGCGCAATGGGCCGTGAAGAGTTGATTAACGATCCGCGTTGTCTCAACAACGTCGCCCGCGTCGCGAATCGGCCGCTCGTGAATGGCGCGATTAGTGATTGGCTGGCGAAATTTTCCAATCGCGATGCCGCAATCGCGGCCCTGCGCGAAGCGCGCATTCCCAACGCGCCCGTACTCACGGTCGAAGAAGCCATGAACCATCCTCACATGATCGAGCGTGGGACGGTCCGCACGGTTCATGATCGAGTGATCGGCGATTTTCAGATCCCGGGTGTCCCGCTGCGCTTTTCAGCTTTCCCGCAGCCGCTCGAACTCGCAGCACCATTGCTCGGCGAGCATAATCGCCATGTTCTGCGCAATTATCTTGGTTATTCGACTGACGACATCCAGTGTCTCGAACGCGACGGTATCCTCCGCACCGCCCCCCATTGAAAAGAAAGGCCGCCGAGCCGTTTGCGCTCGGCGGTCTTCCATCCGTCTAGTAAGATTCTAGGCAAAGATCTCGCTGAAGAACTCCGTCATCGCCTTCCACGAGCGTTCGTCTGCCGTCTTGTTATATTTCAACCCGGGCATCCCAAGGCTATCGGCATCCGGATTCGTGAAACTATGAACCGTGCCGCCAAAGTTGATCAGCTCCCAGTTGGCACCCGCCTTGGTCATCTCGTCGATGAATCCCTTAATCTGGTCGGCCGGGACAAATGGGTCATCGTTGCCGGTGCACACCAGAATTTTCGCCTTGACTCCACCTGCGGCTGCCGGCCGTTGCGTCTGCAAGCCACCGTGGAAGGAAACGATCCCGCTTAACGCTGCACCGTCGCGCGCCAGTTCCAGCGAGAATGTTCCACCCATGCAATAGCCTATCGACGCGAGGCGGCTTGCATCGACCTGCGGAAGTCCCGCGAGCGTCTTCAATGCCGAATGGGCTCGCGCGCGCAGCTTGTCAGGATTCTCGAACAGTGGTGTTGCCAACTTCATCGCTCCGGGTAAGTCCGTTGCAACAGCGCCATTGCCGTAGGGGTCGGCCGCGAGCGCCACATAACCGAGTTGTGCTAGCCTCTCAGCCTTCGTCTTTGCGTGTACTCCCAGTCCAAACGCCTCAGGGTTGACTAATACGCCTGGCCGTTTGCCGGACTTCGTCTCGTCGTAATAGACCATGCCCTTCAGAGTTACGTCCCCATCCCGATATTCGATTGGTTCTGATTTCATTATCTTCGCTCCTCACCTAAAAAGTTCGTTCCGATCTACGACAGAACGCTGCCGCCGTCCACCGTCAGCGTGATACATGTGAGAAACTCCACTGCCGAAGAGACTTGATGAAAGCGAAATGTACTGCTAGTCGGGGAAGCTAATTCTCGGCGGCAAACCTGTCCGTCGCGGACCTTATCCGCTACGGCGCTCGCCCAAGGCAACTGCGGGTTCGAAAACGTCAGCGTCAGCTGCTGGCGGGTTGGCCAATCGATCCGATCGCCCCGGTATTCGAAGCTGAGCGCCCCGCACTACTGTTGCCAATGGCAAGGACACCCTAACCGGTAAGATCACCAGGCTCAGGCCGCGTAACTGCAGCCATCGTAGTAGGTCGAGTGCGGTATGGTTATGGAGAAAGCGGCTGAAGTAGCCGTCGAGTTCATCACTGAAGACTAATTGTCCCGCGAAGAATACCGCGTTTGGGAACTCGCGCACGACCTCGACGCATAGTCGATGCAACTCTGTCACCACGTGGGCCCCAATCGTCGTTCTCAACTCCGCATGAAAGCCCAGGCTTGACGCGAGACTGCAATATTCCAGGACGTCATCAGCTATCTGCTGTTCAAGTTGATGAACTTCTTCGGGACCACGCAACAAGGCTGAATCCACTTCGCCGACACTGACGAATACCATATTGCGGAATTCAGCTTGGAACAGGCGCGCGATCTTGGTTAGCGTCGCGAGCCCTAGCCCGTTGAAGCCATTGACGAGTATCACCGCGGTGGATGCCTGCGGATCGCGCACGGCCGGCTCTCTGCGCGCTGCCGAAAAAATCTCAGGCAAGACGTCGGCCTCCAACTGCTCAACCGCTTTCGCTACCAACTCATAATGACGGCGAACGAGGGCACATCCGGCAATCACAGCACTCGTGATCGCAATCGTCACCCATCCGCCTTCATGGAATTTCAGCGTCACCGTCAGGGTCAGGATCAAAGCTGTGAAGATGCAGCCAATACCATTAACGGCGAGCTTCCGCTTCCAGCCAGGAATTCGAGCGCGATCGCGCCACCACCGAACGCTCATCCCTAACTGCGATAGCGTAAACGTTACGAATACGTTGATAGCGTATAGCACCACCAGCACACCGACGCGCGCCCGCGTGCCCGCCAGAACAAGCAATGCCGCGAGGCCCATCGCCAGCACGCCGTCCTGTGTTACCAGACGCTCGCTCAGGTTTGCGAAACGGCGCGGGACCCAGCGGTCAGTTGCCATCGTCGCCAGCACCTGCGGTCCGCCGACAAAACCCGTTTGCGCTGCGACGAACAGCAGGGCGCCCTCAGTAATCAAGGTGATCGTGACGATTGGCGCGCTGATGGAAAATCCGGCGATGCTCCACTGTCGCGTTAGGTTCTCAAACAACACCGCATTGAGCGTCTTGCCGTGCACCGGCTCCACTCCCGCTAGCAGATACGCAACCAGAATTCCGCCGGCGATAAAGGCCAACGACACAGCCATGTAGAGCATCGTTCGCTTGCCCGTGACGGTGCGGGGTTCGCGCAGTATCGGCAGCCCGTTGCTGACCGCCTCGATACCCGTGTAGGTGCCGGCGCCCATGCTGTAAGCGCGAAAAAACACGATACCCAGGCCGATCACACCGAGCGCGCTGAATCCCTGATGCGCCTGACTGATCGCATCGTCCGCAATCAATGGCAATTCAGGCGCGCGGCTCAGGAAAGCATACGCGACGAGCAGCGCATGCAGTCCAACGAACGCCAAAAAAATTGGCAGCAATGCGATCACAGACTCTTTGATTCCCCGAAGATTCATGGCGACCATCAGGATCACGACTGCAATCGCGAGCCAGAATTTGTAGGGCAACCATGAGACGGGCAAAAAGCTGAAAATCGCGTCGGCGCCACTTGCGATCGAAATTGCAACCGTTAGTACGTAATCGACGATCAGGGCGCATCCCGAGACTAGTCCTGGATATTTTCCCAGTAAGCGCGTTGCGACGATGTAACCGCCGCCTCCTGTCGGAAACTGATCGATCGTTTGTGAGTACGATGCTGAGATGATGAAGACCGTCAAGGCCATCAGTAGTGCTAGAAAAACTGCCAAATACTGATGCGGGCCTAGCGCCAGAAAAGCCTCCTCCGGACCATAACAAGACGAACTCAGGCCATCCGATCCGAGCCCTACCCATGCTAGGAAGGCGACCAGTGACAAACTATGGAAGATGCTCGGATCGCGGAGGTCGCGTGGTGGGCCGATAATGACGTTACTAAGAGTCCGGCG
>DATKPK010000195.1:0-19133 GCA_035524095.1 Binataceae bacterium (SeqCode)
AAGTGCAAGCCAGCCTGATAATGGCGGATCGCAATGATTCGCTGCTGGAGCAGGTCATTAGCCATTTGAGTCTTGAACCGGGGGTAAGTGCAGTGAGTTGGAAGGTCGTAGTCGCGGATGTCGGCACGTCCTAGAAGCGGCGCGAGGCGGCGCGGCGTGCTATTCTGGGCGGGTGGAATGGGGGGAGCGCTAAGCGCCGGCCATCGGGTTTGAGACCGAAAATCCTCGCGATGTGATCACGACTGAGCGAGCTATAAAAGCATTTTATTCTGATTTCTCCCGAGGCCGAGAAATCCGCCTGACGGGGCGTGCGTAGGCGTCAAGAAATGGAGCGGGCCTATAGGTAAAATCTTGCATTTTGACGGGCCCTATCAAGATTGAGATGACGTTTTGAAAGTTATTTCTTCAGAGTCGCATGGCTTTACCTGACGCGATGCCTCGGTTAGAATAAACAGTCTTATCTGCTGCCTTGAAGAGGATTCTTGCTCGACTTTCCTTATGGCAAATCAATCAACGTCTGACGGTTATGGCGCCGAGTCGATCCGGGTACTCGAAGGGCTTGAAGCGGTGCGCAAGCGCCCCGGAATGTATATCGGGGACACGGCGGAACGCGGGCTCCATCACCTGGTGTCGGAGATTGTCGACAACTCGGTCGATGAGGCGCTGGCGGGGTTTTGTACTGAGATCAACGTCGTTATCCATAGCGACGACACGATAACGATTGAGGATAACGGGCGCGGGATTCCCGTTGGGCCTCATCCGACGGAGAAGCGTGACACGCTCGAAGTAGTGCATACGGTGCTGCATGCGGGCGGGAAATTCGATCGCGGCGCGTACAAGGTTTCGGGCGGCCTGCATGGCGTGGGCGCGTCGGTGGTGAATGCGCTGAGTACGCAGTTTGAAGTTGAAGTACGGAAGAACGGGCGCGTCTACTATCAGAGCTACGAGCGGGGTGCGCCGCAGGCGAAGGTTCAGGATCGCGGGACGACGAAAATCAGCGGGACCAAGACGACGTTCACGCCGGATGCGTCAATCTTCAAGGAGGTCCTGTTCAAGTACGATCTGATCGCGCGCTATCTGCGTGAGATGGCGTATCTCAATGCGGGCCTACGAATTCGCTTGAATGACGAGCGGATCGGCAAACAGGAAGAATTCCATTACGAAGGTGGAATTGCCGAGTTTGTCGAATCGATCGCCAAGGGGAGCGAACCGCTGCATAAGGTGATTTTCGTCAAGGGCGTGCGTGAAGGAATTGATATCGAACTTGCGCTGCAATGGACTGACGCAGTGCATGAGACGGTTTTCGCCTACGCCAATAATATCCATACGGTAGAAGGCGGGACCCATTTGTCGGGACTGAAGTCGGCGCTGACGCGGACGCTCAACAATTATGCAACCCGCAACAATCTATTTAAGAACAAAGAGATGCGGCTGGAAGGCGACGATACGCGTGAAGGGCTAGTCACGGTGGTGAGCGTCAAGCTGCCGGAACCGCAATTCGAGGGGCAAACCAAAACCAAGTTGGGCAATTCGGAAGTCGAAGGGCTGGTGTCGGGACTAGTCAACGAAAAGCTCGGTGAGTATTTCGAGAAGAATCCGTCGGATGCCAAGAAGATTCTCGCGCATGCGATAGAAGCGGCAATGGCGCGCGAGGCGGCGCGTAAAGCCAAAGATCTAGTTCGGCGCAAAGGCGCGCTCGATTCGGGCTCGTTGCCGGGGAAATTAGCGGATTGCCAGGAACGCGATCCGGCACGCAGCGAACTATATATCGTCGAGGGTGATTCGGCCGGCGGATCGGCCAAGCAGGGGCGCGACCGGCGGGTGCAAGCGATCCTGCCGTTGCGCGGAAAAATCTTGAACGTCGAGCGTGCGCGGATCGACAAAGTATTGTCGTCAACAGAGTTGCGCACATTGATTACGGCGTTGGGCATGGGCGTGGCGGGTGACAAAGATATCGCCAAGCTTCGTTACCATACGATTGTGATCATGACCGACGCGGACGTTGATGGCTCGCATATCCGGACGCTGCTACTGACCTTTTTCTTCCGCCAGTTTATGGAAATCGTCGAAGGTGGCTATTTGTATGTCGCGCAACCGCCGCTGTTCCGCGCGAAGAAAGGCAAGACCGAGCGCTATCTGAAAGATGAGCCAGCGCTGGAAGATTACCTAACAGATCTCGGCGCCGACGCGGTCACACTTAGTCTAGGAACGGGCAAGGAAGCGCGCGAATTCAAAGGCGCAGCGCTGAAGGGAATCGTGCGCAAGGCGCTCCATCGCGAGCGGATGTTCGAGAATCTAGAACGGCGGTCGAAGGAGCAAGCGATTGTTGCGGCGATCGCCGAGATGATAGGAAGCAAGACGATCACTGCTGATACGTTCCGTGATCGCGAAACCCTGGAAGGGGCAGCAGCACGAATCAAGCAAATCGTTGGGGCCAGCAATCTGATGAGCCGGATTGAGCCCGAGAGCGATACGGCGTGGAGGATTGTGTTTGCCCATGCGCGCAACGGCGCAACGCCACCGACGGTCGTTGATCTGGCATTATTCCAAAGCGGTGAGATTCGCGAGATTAGGCGGCTCAACAGCGATCTCGAAACGATGAAACCGCCGTTCAAGCTGAAAACTGGCGACGAAGAGCGGACCGTCGAATCGTTCAAGGCAGTGGCTGAAGCGGTCCTGGCGGCGGGCCAGAAGGGCGTCGAGATTCAGCGGTACAAGGGGCTGGGCGAGATGAATCCAGAGCAGTTGTGGGAAACCACGATGAATCCGGAGAAGCGCTCGATGCTCAAGGTGGAAATCGGCTCGCAGGAAGAGGCGGAGGAGATTTTCTCGCGGCTGATGGGCGATCTGGTTGAGCCGCGGCGGCAGTTTATCGAAGAGAATGCGCTGAACGTCAAGAACTTGGATATCTAACCGCAGGCAATCGCTGGTGGGGAGGCGCGTGGAAAGCAAGCGATCTAATGTCGTCATGTTGCATGGCGAAGAAATCGAATTACCGCTGGCGGATAATACGGCAGAGGCGGCACAAATTTATCGCGCCGCCAATGAGCGCTTCCGTCAGGTACCGTGGCCTGCGCCATTCGATAAGACTGACCATCGAATTGAGTTAGGTGACGCACGCGATCTGAGCACAATAGCATCCGAGTCGATCCATCTGGTAGTGACTTCTCCGCCTTACTGGACGCTTAAGGATTATCCCGGAGCGAAGGGGCAACTAGGTGCAATTGATAATTATGAGTCGTTCCTGGACGACCTAGATCGCGTATGGCGCGAATGCGCCCGAGTGCTCGCGCCGGGTGGACGGATCTGCTGCGTGGTAGGTGACATATGCATTCGTCGACGTGACGGCGGAAAGCATTACATAGTTCCATTACATGCCGACATCCAAGTGCGGGGGCGGCGGCTCGGATTGGACGTTCTGACTCCGATCATCTGGCACAAGATTGCGAACGGTGTGACCGAGGTAAAGGGGAACGGTGCGGGATTCTATGGAAAACCTTATCAGCCAAACGGGATCGTCAAGAACGATATCGAATACATTTTGTTTTTACGCAAGGGCGGGGAATACCGATCAGTCAAACCGCTGCAAAAGGTGCTGTCGATGCTCTCGAAGCAGGAGATGCAGAGCTGGTGGCGATCGATGTGGACAGATATACGCGGTGCCTCGACCAAATCGGGCCATCCGGCACCGTATCCCCAAATACTGGCCGAACGGCTGATCAAAATGTTCTCGTTCGCCGGCGATTTGGTGTTGGATCCATTCGCGGGAAGTGGCACTACTACGATTGCGGCAATTGCAGCCGGGCGCAATTCGATCAGCGTCGAAATTGAACCTGAGTACATGAAAATGGCGACGAAAAATATTACAGAAGCGCTCAGCCAGGCGCGTATGTTTGGCGCGGTCGGGGCTGAACTTACCGTTAAGCAGAGCGACAAGGAATCCAAGGTCTCGGCGTGAGACGGTCATTTGGACTTTCGTTTGCTTGAGACCTTCCGCGAATTGTTTGACGGCAAACGCTATTTGCATCGCCGGTCTAATCTTGGCGATTCCGTGGCGAGAGAATTCTATGAAGATCTCTATGCTCTAGGGCGTTCGCCGAAACTGGTGCAAAGGGTTGAGCAAGGAATAGCCGTTCTTAATACACAGAACCGCCGAGTCGGGGTGAGTGCGCGGCGCGGAGACGGAAGTTTTGGCGAAGGAGTACCGGGCGCTTCGATAACAAGAGACGGAGCACATAGAGTCTCGCTCGGGCCGATTGCTACTTTGGAGGTTGGCCTTGAAGTCAAGATACTCTTCAAGGCAATGATCAAACAGATAGACCGGGTTATCAATGACCTGAGCAAACAGGCCGATCATTTTGCAGTAAAGGGCAGCGATCTGATTTGCGTTGGCGTCGTTGGTATCAACTTCGCGGAGCGTTGTACTTCATACGAGGGTGAACGGCCGTTTAGCACCGACGGTAAACGCTACAAGCATCCGATTCAAGAAGCTCATCAAGCCGAAGAACGGCTTCTAACACGGGCGGCGCGGAGCTTCGATGAGTTTCTAATTCTGAAATTTGAGGCGTCGAACGAAGAGCCATACGAGTTTCATTGGCGAGACAGAAAGACGACGGACTTGAATTATGGAGCGATTCTGGCGCGGGTCAGCCAGATCTACGAAAGGCGCTTCTAAGGAATTGGCATAGAGATAGATGGCGGACGGGACGAACGGGAACGAACCGATAAGGAATGAGCCGGCGCGGCTCAGAATCGAAGACGACATGCGGCAGTCCTATCTGGACTACGCGATGTCGGTAAATATCGGGCGCGCGCTGCCGGACCTGCGCGATGGGCTGAAACCGGTCCATCGGCGGATTTTATACGCGATGTTCCGCGAGGGACTGCTGTCGACGCGGCGCTATTCCAAGTGCGCAGGCGTAGTCGGCGAGGTGCTGAAGAAATACCATCCGCATGGCGACGGCGCGGTGTATGACTCACTGGTGCGGATGGCGCAGACGTTCAGCATGCGCTATCCGCTGATCGACGGGCAGGGCAACTTTGGCTCGATCGATGGCGACCCGCCGGCGGCGTATCGTTATACGGAATGCCGTTTGACGCCGCTGGCCGAACGGATGCTTGCCGATATCGACAAAGACACGGTCGATTTCATCGATAATTTTGACGGCTCGCAAGAAGAGCCGGAGGTGCTGCCGGGACAAGTCCCGAACCTGCTGATCAACGGGTCAGACGGAATCGCGGTGGGGATGGCGACGAATATCCCGCCGCATAACCTGGGTGAGATTTGCGATGCCCTGCTCAAGTTGATCGAGAATCGCGACCTACCTATGGAGGAGATTCTCAAAATTATACCCGGGCCGGATTTTCCGACTGGCGGCCAACTGCTTGGGCGTGAGGCGATTCGGCAGGCGTATATAACCGGGCGTGGAATTCTGACGATGCGCGCGCTGGCGGTGATCGAAACTGAGAAGCGCAGCGGGCGGGCGTCGATAATCGTGCGCGAGATTCCATACCAGGTGAACAAGACGCGGCTGATCGAGCGAATCGCCGACCTGGTGAATGATAAGCGGATCGAAGGAATCAGCGACCTGCGTGACGAATCAGATCGCGACGGGATGCGGATTGTGATCGAGCTCAAGCGTGATGCTGAGCCCAAAATTGTCCTGAACCAGCTCTACAAATTGACGCAGATGCAGGAGAGCTACGGGATGATCATGCTGTCGATCCACGAGGGACGGCCGCGTGAGTTGAACCTGAAGGAAATGTTGCTCGAATTCCTGCGCTATCGGCAGCGGGTGATCGTGCGGCGATCACAATTCGAGCTGCGGCAGGCCGAAGCGCGGCTGCATATATTAGAGGGGCTGCTGATTGCACTGCGTAATCTTGACGCGGTGATCAAGCTGATCCGCGAGTCGCAAGACGCGGAGGCGGCGCGTACCGGCTTGATGACGCGTTTCAGCCTTACACAGTTGCAGGCGCAAGCGATCCTCGATCTAACTTTGCGGCGGCTGACTTCGCTCGAACGCGGCAAGATCGAAGCGGAGCATCAGGAGATTCAAGAGACGATTACGCGGCTCCGGCAGATTCTCGCGGACGAAGGCGAGCAGATGAAAATAATCGCGGCGGAACTGGCGGACCTACGGAAGGAATTCGCCGATGAACGCCGGACGCAGATCCTCGATGCCGAAGGCGATTTCTCGATTGAAGATTTGATCGTCGAAGAAGATGCGCTGGTGACCGTCACGCATGGCGGCTATATCAAGCGCACGCCTTTGTCACTTTATCGTACACAAAGGCGTGGCGGACGGGGCAAGATCGGCGCGAATCCCGGTGAAGAGGACTTCGTTGAACACCTGGTGGCCGCCGGGACGCATGACCGGCTCTTGTTCTTTACCAGCGCCGGTAAAGTCTATGCGAAGAAGGTCTATGAATTGCCGGAAGGCGGACGGGCTGCGCGAGGGCGTTCAGTAGCTAATCTATTAAGTTTTGCGCCTGACGAAACCTTATCAGCGTTTTTGCCGATGCCGAAAGATTTACGCGGCAAGTATGTATTTTTCGCGACGCGGCGCGGACTGGTCAAGAAGACTCCACTGGAGCAATTCGATAATATTCGGGCAAGCGGGATTATCGCGATCAATCTTGAAGAAGGCGACGAGCTAATCGGCGTGCGCACCACCGACGGCGAACAACAGATCGTGCTATCGACGCGGGAAGGGCAGGCGATTCGCTTCGGCGAGTCGGAGGTGCGGCCGATGGGGCGCGGGACCTACGGCGTCGCCGGGATGGAAATCGAGAAGAACAAAAAAGGGGAACCGCTGGATGAGGTTGTGTCGATTGCGACGTCGCGCGAGGGCGAGACGCTGCTGACGGTGTCTGAGAGGGGCTTCGGCAAACGGACCGAAGCGGCGGAATACCGGCTGACGCATCGCGGAGGAAAAGGGGTGATCACGATGAACGTGACGGAACGCACGGGCAAAGTGATCGGTGTCAGGCAGGTCGGCACGGACGACCAGGTGGTATTAATTACGGATCACAGCAAAGTAATAAGGCTCGCGGTCAAACAGGTGCGAATTACAGGACGCAACGCGCAAGGGGTTCATCTCGTGCGGCTCGACGACGGAGAAAAGGTACGTGCGGTGGTGCCGCTGGCGGAAGGCGTCGAGGACGAAGAGAGCAACGGTAATGGCAACGGCGCGGGCGGCGATGACGCGTAAGGCGTGAGAAGGGCGCGAGACCGAATCGATCACGTATCAGTTCGATGGACGCCAGCGCGCGGATAGCGATAAAGATAGGGACATGCCGATCGATACGTCACTGGTGGGAACGGCCGTAGGGCCGAACGTCGAAGAAGTTGATGCGCGGTGGGCGATGGCCTATGCGGCGGGACTCGGTGATATGCTCGACAGCTATATGGACACGCGGCGCGGCGGCGGAATCGTGGCGCATCCAATGTTCCCGGTATGCGTCGAATGGCAGATTGCCGGGGCATTGCGTGCGAAGCATCGCGTGACGCTGTCGCAGGCCGAAGCCGCACGCGGCGTGCATGCGACACAGCACATGATTTTCCATCGGCCGATCCGTCCGCCGATGAAACTGAGTACGACGGCGTCAATCGAAGGAATCGAGCGGCGGCGTCCCGGACCATACGAAGTAGTCAAATACGAAACGGTTGATGAGCATGGCGCTTCGGTTTGTACTACATACGCGGGAAGTATCTATCGCGAAGTCGCGATGAAGGGCGCGGAGCGTCCGGCGGTGACACCTGCGATACCGGCGTGTGCAGTGCCGTCTGCAAAACTTCTGGATGAATTCGTGATCGCGATTCCCGCGAACGCGGCGCATGTATATACGGAATGCGCGCATATTTGGAATCCGATTCATACAGACGCGGCAGTGGCGGCAGGCGCCGGTTTGCCTGCGATCATGCTGCATGGTACGGCAACGCTGGCGCTGGCAGTCTCGAAAATAATCGCAAGCGAAATCGGTAATGATTCTGCACGCGTGGCCGAAGTGTACGCGCGATTCGGCGCGATGGTGTTCATGCCGTCGGAAATGAAGCTGCGTATTGTTGGGCGAGAGAAGGTCGCCGGACGGCCAGCGATTTTCTTTGAAGCGATTAGCGCGGAAGGCGGGTATGCGGTGCGTGACGGTGCTGTGGTCCTGCGCGGCTGAAGTTCCGCGCGCGGATTTTCTAAGCATAAAGAAAGGCAAGGAGCGTCGTGAAAGTCAGGGCTGCGGTCGCATATCAGGCCGGTAAACCACTCGAAGTTACAGAAGTCGAACTCGCAGGACCAAAGGCCGGCGAAGTGCTGGTCGAGATTAAGGCGACCGGCGTGTGCCATACCGATGCCTACACTTTGTCGGGCGCTGACCCTGAGGGTTTGTTTCCGTCGATCATGGGCCATGAAGGGGCGGGAGTTGTAGCCGAGACTGGCGCTGGTGTCACAACAATAAAAACGGGCGATCACGTAATCCCATTGTACATACCGGAATGCCGCAACTGTCCGGCGTGTGTATCGGGCAAGACCAACCTGTGTACAGCGATTCGGGAGACGCAGGGACGCGGAGTGATGCCAGACGGGACGAGCCGCTTTTCAGTCGGTGGCAAACCGATCAGCCACTACATGGGGACGTCGACGTTTGCACAATATACAGTTGTTCCTGAGATTGCACTGGCGAAAATCCGTGAGGATGCACCATTCGATAAGGTTTGCTATATCGGCTGCGGCGTGACGACTGGAATCGGCGCGGTGATTAATACAGCGAAGGTGCAACCCGGCGATCGCGTAGTGGTGTTCGGCCTCGGCGGGATCGGCCTGAACGTCCTGCAAGGCGCGCGAATGGCAGGCGCGTCGATGATCGTAGGAATCGACACGAATCCCGGGCGTCGGGCAATGGCCGAGAAATTCGGTATGACCCATTTCGTGAATCCATCTGAGGTGCGCGGCGAACTGGTGCCATTTCTAGTTGATCTAACCAAGGGCGGTGCGGATTACGCGTTCGAGTGCGTCGGCAACGTCAACCTGATGCGGCAAGCGCTGGAATGCTGCCAGCGCGGATGGGGCACGTGCGTGATAATCGGCGTTGCGGGGGCGGGGCAGGAAATCGCGACGCGGCCATTCCAACTCGTCACCGGAAGAACGTGGAAAGGCACCGCTTTTGGCGGGGCGCGCGGACGGCGGGATGTGCCGAAAATTGTCGATTGGTATATGGACAAGAGGATTAATATCGACGATTTGATTACTCATACGATGCCACTTGAGAAGATCAATGAAGCGTTCGACCTGATGCATCAGGGGAAATCGATCCGCAGCGTGGTCATCTATTGAGATGAGCGGCAATAGCTATTGGATCGAATAACTAAACCTCCGCGGCCACACCAATCTCGAAGATACAGAATCATATTAGCTAGAGCGGCTGGTGCGGCGATTGCGTTGAGTATCGCCGGATGCGCGGTGTTGCATCATGGCGAGACGCCGCAGCAACAATTTACCGAAGCGCTCGGGCGGGGAGATTCGGCGCAGGCTAGTTATCTCTGGAACAACATGAACGCACAAGATCGGGCAAAGTTCGAGCGGGGTGAGGGAATTACTCCGCAGGCGAATCCGAGTGCGATCGCGGCGCAGCTCGAACAGCATCAGGAGGATGAGCAAGGCGGAGAAGAAGACGCTTCGCCGGTGACCGTTGAGATTCCGGGAGACGACCAGACGTCTCAATAATTGAAGTCGGACAGCTAATTGACGGTCTGACCCAGAAATGGTCGCGTTGACTAGGAGATGAGGAAGTTTTTGAGCATCGCCGAGTCTTCGTGCGGCAGAACGTGGCAGTGATAGACGGTCTTGCCCTTCCAGGTCTTGAAACGGGTCCTCATGGTGATGCTTGAAAATGGGGGAATCCAAATCGTGTCATGCAAGCGGCGATAGTCAGGATTGGAAGGCAGTCCGATCATTTCGAATGAATTCACGTGAATATGAAATGGATGAATAGTATCCGAATTGTTCACGATTTGCCATTCCTGAGCCGTTCCGTGCGTGACGACAGGATCGCCCTTTTCTTCCTGATATAGTTGGCCGTCGATGAGATACTCATACCCGTCGATGATTCGTTTGCTGCCGGTCGTCATCGTAAACGTTACAGTGTGGCGATGATTGATTTCGGCGTCGGTTATCAAGGGATACTCGCGCGTAGGTACGGGTAAAGCTTGAGGTATCGCCATGTGCTTCGGCGGGCCTGAAACTTCGAACGTAGCGATGCCTATTTCGGGCGCCGACATCATTTCGCCCATGGCCTCGCTCATCAGATTCGGCGACGACACCATCATTGGAAGCGACTTTAGAAGGCCCTTGGCGGCTTGCAATGGAGCGCGAATCAGAAGCTCGTTGCGATTGCCCGGGGCCATGTTGATCGACCGTTGATAAACACCCGGCTTTTTCGGGCTTGAGTAAATTAATTCCGTCCCGCCCGATCACATAGACTTCTAATCCAGTCAGCATCAGGCGCAAGAATATTCCGTCAGTGCCGTTCAAGATGCGCAATCTCAGCACTTCGCCGGGTTGCATTTTGTACGCTGGCGGGGACTCTAGATTTGCAACAGGTCTACCGCTGCGGCGATCGATGGTCATGATCGGCGCGCCGTTAGCGGTGATTAATTCCACTTTACTAGTCGGGGAATAACCTCCCTGATTGGAAGGCCGATATGCGAGAGGCTCCTGACCCCAGATTGTACCGCTAGAGTTCAGGGGGTTGAGTTTCAGATTTTGGATGGCGAGGAGCTCATCACGGGCGGCGGCTATTTCGGGGACATCATCGATGGGCCCTTTGACGAGAACAAGGCCAGCCATCCCGTTTACGACCTGAACGTCAGCTGATCCATGAAAATGCGGATGATACCAATATAATCCGGAGGGATGATCCGCCGGCAAAGTGAAGGTGTAATCACGACTTTGTTTGGAGGTGATACCGATCATCGGTGCAGCGGGGTTCAAGGTGCCGATCGGCTGAAAGAGATGGGGAATCACCTGCATGCCATGCCTATGCATGGTTGATAGTGTTGAAGGCGTGAGGGTTGTTGAGTGGATCGACCCCTGGGGGTGCCGTCGCCGGAGGATCAGGCGGTAAATTGTTGATTAACTTGATTTGCAGGGTATGGCCCGGCCGAGTGACTATCAGTGGTCCCGGAATCCGGGAATTATAGGTTCGCATGCGGAGTCGAAACGCGCCGATTTCTCTTTCGGAGTAATCAACCCGCAGTACATATTCATCGGCGCCGGCATCGGCGGCGCCGAAAAGAATTCTGGGTTCCCTAAGAAACGCCCACGCCGTAAGAGCACCGCCTGCCAATAGAAACTGTCGCCGAGTGGCGGAGGGCCATTTGCGCATTGGCAGCTCCTGTGCTGATTGGACTTCAATTCGAGTGAATGGGATTCGTTGCCCAGAATGTACTATTGTGGGAGGAGGCTCGCAAGCGGAACTGATGACGTATAGTCACTAGAAGTTCAATTGGCTATGTTGGTAAATCGGTGAAAGGTGGTGTCAGCTTACTCAATCTCCAGGACAATCGCTGGTGCCGTAGGCAGGAGAAAAGCGGCCAGTAGGAGCAAAGTAACCGAAAGTTTCATTGTAACAATAATGGTTAATTCCGCCGTCGCGATAAGTGATGTGAACGCCAACGTGAAGTTGCGAACTGCCGTCCAGAATTCCCTTCAGGAAATTGACGGAAAGAAAGGAACCGAATTCGTCAGGGGCTTGCGGCGAGAGCGTACCGACGGGGACGGTCACTGAGGTGGTTCCTTCGAGATCGGCGATCGGATGACCGTCGAGAGTTTTTGAAACAGTCAAAATCATCTGCTCGGCGGGGACTCCGCCGAAATCGCGTATCTGGATTATGACCTGAGGCTTTTTAGGGTTTTCCAGATCAAGTTTGACCTCGCGTACACCGACATAGGGGCGGTACGCGGTGCGCAGGATTTGCTGGGAAACCTGCGACGAGCGCCAGGCGGCGATGGCGGCGAAGAAAGTTCCTGCGACCATCAGCAACGCCATCAGATCCTGAAGACGAATGATTTGGATAAGCGGTTGTAGGAGGGAGCGGCCGGCGCGTTCAAAGTTCTCGAGCTGCACATCGGAAACCGCCGGTGGCGTCGGCTGCGCAGAGTTGGGCCGAGATTGCGGTGGGGGTTCTTGAGAGGAATCCATCGCGGAGCCGGAGGTTAATCGTGTGGGAAAAGTGGATTCCGCTGGGAAGGGGCCGAATTTGAATGGCTAAATAACGGGAGCGGCTGAGCGATCAACGTTCAACCGCTCCCGTCGCGGGATGAGCAGGAATTACTGGATTTTTGGAGCCATCGAGTCGCCCGAACTCGAACTGCCGCCGGAGGGTGGCGGGCCGGAGAGCCCTTGCATCCCGCTGCTGCTAGAACCGGGGGCGGGAGCACCCATCATTCGATTAGGGGAAGGCATCTCCTGCTTTTGATAACCAGCAGGAATTGCGAAATCGGAATCGGCGATCTGCTGAACGGTTACTTTGCTTACAACGGTTTTGTTTGTGACAGCCGGGCGCTTGGCTAGCATGTCTTTGATTTTGGCTGCTTGTTCGGGGCTGATTCCGGGCATGCTGAAAGAGGTCATCTTGCTGGTAGAAGTGACCTCAAGCGGGACGCCGCCGGGAATATTGCCTTTGGTGGTGCCGTTACCTCTCAGCTTGTCGGCCATCGCTTTCTGAAAGGCGGTGAAATCGGCGGCGCCTGGCGCGGCCTTGGAAAAACATCCGACGACCTTGTAACTGCCGTTACCCATGTCACCGCCGCCGGTGTACTCGTCACATGGATAGCCGGCGACGGTCGAATGATTGCCGGTTTTCTGGAAATCCATCGCAGCCATCCGCTGCGCCATCATCTGGCCCATCTTGCCGGCGGGCGGGAAAGCCATCTCGACGTAAGCCTTGCTATCGGGATTGAGGACGTACATCGAGCCTTTGTCCAGATCGATAATCACTTGTGAACGGGCGGTAATGGTCTTTTGCTTGTTGCCCTGAACCATCACGGTGCGATCCTGGGTTTCCGGCTTGCCGTTGCCGCGATCGATGGTCTCCGTTTCATGGAGAACGACACCGGCGTGAGCGATGGCGGCGATGAGCAAAAACAAGGAGGCGGCGAAGATGGCGCTTGCGGTTCTCATGAGAATTCTCCCCTTTGGGCTGGTTGCACTTCGATAATTTTTTCGCGCTTACGATCGGTGGTAGAAGCATGCGCGCGGCTCGGGATGTGATCGGGCGGCGGTTGAATCTTCGATGACAAAACAATCGAGGAAGGGCGTTCGGCAATGAGACGATGCCAGCCGAGGACGGCCAGGCCGAACAGCACCCAGACGAGTTCCTTGACGCGGCGGAGGAAGCCGATCGCAAAGCCGATACCCGCCGAATAGCCAAGCAGCGAAAGCACGAGCGCTTTGCCGCCCTCTTGGCTGACGAGCTTGGCCGGGATGAGAAAGGTCGCGCGCTCGATGAGGAGGCCCATCGCCTCGGTGACGAGGGCGGCCATCCAACTGGCGTGGACGTGCAGCATGCTCATCAAGAGGTAGATTTCAACCGGACCCATGCTCCAGGCTATGACGTAGAAGATCGAGGCGCGCGCGAACAAACCGCGATGATTGCGATAGAAATCCTTGAGGACGCGGTCAGCCTCGGCAGCCGACGCCTTGACCTCGGGATTGGCGAGTTGAGGGACGTCGAAGCGAGCGGCCGCTTTCCACATCCATGAGAACGGATCCCGCATTTGAACGAAGAAGAAGCCGATGCTAAGGCCGATCGCGATAGCCATTCCGCCGACGATGGGCCAGAACAGGTTGTGATGAAGGCCGGCTTCGAAGGGAATCGAGACCAGGATGGCGGTGGTGATGAAGATGATTTGGCCGACACCCTCGGCGAGGGCGGCGATGGCGACGCTGGCGAGTCCTTGGGCCATCGAGAGCTTGGCGCGGACCAGGAGAGCCATCACGAATTGGCCGCCGAGTTGCGCGGACGGAGTGACATAATCGGTGGCTTCGCCAGCGATGCGCGCCATGAACATCTCGGTGATGCCGAGATTAGGTGGCAGTTTGGGAATGACGGTGCGCCATCCGAGGGTATTGGAGAAGCGCGCGATGCTTTCGAGGGCGATCGTCAGGCCGAGGCCCCATCCGACGAGGCGAACATAGGAAAAGACCTGACCGAAACCGAAGCGGTGCAGGAACCAGACGTAAAAGCCCAGGGCAAGGATCAGAATCAGCGATTCGATTCGGCGCATTAAAACCGGTTCCGTCGGAGCGCCGCGAAGGAGAAGCGCATCTGGGGAATTGTTCCAGTCATCGGAGATGAGCGCAAGGCGGCGGGCGGGCGATGCGAGCGTGATTATGCAGAGGCCGCGATTGACCGCAAGTGAACGTCTAAACCTTAAAGCGGATATGAATGATGTCGCCGTCGCGCATCACGTAGTCGCGGCCTTCGAGGCGCAGCTTACCGGCTTCCTTGACCTTGGCGTCAGAGCGGAGTTCGGCAAAATCTTCATAGCTGACGACCTCCGCACGGATGAAGCCACGGGCGATATCACTGTGGATACGTCCGGCGGCATCGAGGGCGGAGGCGCCGCGATTGAGCGACCAGGCGTGAGCCTCCGGTTCGCCGGCGGTATAGAAGGTCATCAGGCCGAGCAGATCGTAGAGAGCGGTGATCAGGCGGTCGCGGGCGGGCCGATCGAGGCCGGCTTCCTTGAGGAATTCAATTTGCGCCTCGGGATCGAGTTCCCATAACTCGGACTCAAAGGCCGCGGCGAGGCGGAAAACGTCGAGGCCATGGGCGGTGATGGTGTCGAGGGCGGCAGCGGGCAAGTCGGCGGTCGCCTGATCGCCGTCGCAATTGATCACCGCCAGGGCGGGCTTGCGCGAGAGAAAGCCGAAGCTCGCGAAGGTCTGCAATTCCTGAGCGGTCATCTCGAGGGTGCGGAGCGGCTTGCCCTGCTCAAGCCATCCGATGCATTTGGTGAGCGCGGCACGCTCGAAATCAACGGGGCCTTTTTCCTTCTTGAGGCGTTCGAGGCGGCGCTCCGCCTGATCGAAGTCGGCAAAGACGAGTTCGGCCTCGATGCTTTCTATCGTCGGCAGGACGGGCGTCGCGCGTCCGGCGAAATCAGGGATGACGATTAGAAGCGCATCCAGATCGCGAATGAGGGGGAGCAGCGTCGGATCGAGTGCGGCGCCTTCCTTCTGGTCGCGAGGCGCAGGCGCAAAATCGTAGACGGTCAATTCGACGGGGACTTTTTTCTTCGAACCGTAGGTGGATTCGAGGAAATCGAGGCGTGGGTCGGCGACCTTGATCTGGCCGGGACGCGCGCGATTTTTCGCCTCGCTCTGGCCAGCGAGGGGGGCGAGTCCGGTGAGAGCGTGAAAGACTGTGGTTTTGCCAGCGCCGCGTGCGCCGATGATGCCGCTTTTCAAAGGGAGCTACTCCGAACCTTAAAGGTTGGCACAGGAGGCGAAGAGATTGAAGGGGGCGAAGACAACAGCGTGCGCCCGTGGTAAAGCGTCGGACGGGGGGATCGTAAGATGCCGGAGGCGTCGACGATATGAAACGTGGAGAATATCTCAGATAGATTCGACATTGAATCCAAAATTGAAAATTCGAGCTTAATCAGACGTTCCGCGAAGAGCCGCTCACTTTTCGAAAAAGCCGAATTAGTTTTCTTTGCCGCCGTCGGGTTCGGATGCGTGATAAGCCTGCTGAGGCTTGTCATGGGCGTCCGATTACCCTTCGAACTAGGCATTGATGGTGAAAGTATCGTACTGGCCGCAGCGAACAGGATTGCGCAAGGACTGAGTCCCTACCCTCCAATTACACAGCAGCTTCCTTACATCATCAATCTTTACGGGCCTGTGCCATATTACCTTGGCGCGGTCTGCATAAAGTCTTTTGGAGTGAGCTTCACCGCGCCCAGGATTTTAGTGGCAGTATCGGCGGGCTGGTGCGCGGTGATAATCGCACTTCTCGTGCATCATTGGGGCGGGAGCCCGAGAGTCAGCGCAGTGTTCGGCGCTCTTTATGTGGCCATGGGTCCGACACAAGAATGGCTGGTCTATTACCGCGTCGACTTAATCGGTATCGCGTTCGCTCTAACAGGCCTGTACATCTATGCAAAATCACGGCGTCAGTATTTCTCCGTTCTCTTCTTTGCGACGGCACTGTTCTGCAAGTTCACTCTTCTGTCGGCACCCTTTGCATGTTTCGCAGATGCTCTCTGCCGAAGAGAATGGAGGAAGGCGTTCGGTTTCGCGGCATGCAGCCTGGCGCTCGGAAGCTTGCTGTTCCTATGGATGCAGCAGGAAACGCAGGGGTGGTTTGGGGTCCACACGATCTTAGCGAACACGAGATGTCCGTACAGCTTGTCAGCCGCCCTTAAGAGCATCTACAAAGACCAGTTAAACCCAGCCTGTTGCCTGGTTGTGTTAGGGGTCGCGCTCGTCTATTACGCTCTGTCTTGCCCCGATTTGCGACTGCCGGTGATTTACCTTGGTGGCGCGTTCCTCTCTCTCTTAGCGGCAGGCAAAGCTGGAGCGGCGGACAACTATTTTCTTGAGAGCTACGCTGCGCTGTGCCTGTGTGGGGGAATAGCCTATCAACTGTTACGCAAACAAGCCCACTTCCAAAGCATGGTATCAGCCTTGCTGCCAACGACGCTCGCTATATACGTGATGCTAAATCTTCACTCGGCGCGACAACCAGCACCGTACTCTGAATGTAGACAGGCTTATGACTACGTCAAAGCGGAATCGGCGACAGATGTTTTATCCGATAACCTGGGAGCTGTCCTGATGGCCGGTAAACCCATTCTCATTAACGGGCCTTTCTTGTGGTCTAGCCAGATCGCAAACGGTGGATGGCCCGAAACTGACTCTAACCTAGTAGAGCTTATTCGCTCGCATCAACTCGGCTTGATCCTTTTGAGTTCCCGAATTGATGGAGCGGTGGAACCTTGGCCCGAGCCGGTCCTGGATGCGACCCGAGAGAATTATGTGCTAACCAAGACTTTTACCTGCCCGGGCGCTGAATTCGTCTATCGACCGCGTCCGTAGTCATACGCGACAACCTTCGCGAGGATCGGAATGCTCGGTGCGCGCATCGATTAGGAATAACAAGGTGGGCTATTCGGGAAAGCCCTCGTGCCTTGTATTTCATCAACACTCCAGTAAGTGGGCCAAGTCCGGTGGGTAACCGCTGATGAAGTGTGTTAGAGACGGTAAATGAGGGAGGACCGTTAGATGCCGCAGGCGCCAGAGGATTATCAGGCTCGTTATCCGGTTGATTTCGGTGACATCGATTCAGCGGTTAAGCAGACCGTGGTGCAGTTGTACGCGGCGGACGGGGGCAAGTCGCGCGGGCTTTTGTATATGCCGGCGAAGGGGAAGCCGCGGACGGTCGTGATCATGGCGCATCCACGAGTCGACTTCGCGCAGCATTACTCGATTCCATTCTGGGTAGAGGCGGGCTTCGCGGCGTTCGGGTTCAATACGCGTTACCTGAATAATGACGCAACGATGCTGCATGAGAATCTGCTGCTCGATATCGCGGCGGGAATGCGTTATCTGCGGGAAGAGTGCAACTTCGAACGAATCGTGATGCTCGGAAATTCGGGCGGAGGATCGCTTTTTTCCTACTATGATGCGCAGGCGCGGACGACAAAGGGCGAGCGCGTCGCAGCGCCGCCGGGTGGCGGTCCACCAGACTTGAATAAATTCGACTTGCCGGCAGCGGATGGCTTCATCGTGCTGGCGGCGCATCCGGGACAGGGAATCGTACTGATGGGGACGCTCGACGCAGCGGTAGTGGATGAGGCCGATCCATTCGCTACGGACGCAGCATTGGATATGTACGATGAGCGAAATGGGTTTCGTACACCACCGGCGTCGAGCAAGTATGATGCCGAGTGGCTATTGCGGTATCGTGGGGCGCAGCGGGCAAGGGTGGCGCGGATTGACGCGATCGCACGGCGGCATATTGAAGAGGCGTCGCATGCGCGGGGCACGGTTCGCGAGGCGGGATTTAGCGCGAAGCCGGCTGACTATCGCAACTATGTCAGCCGCAGGATGATGGCGCCGCGCATGATGGTTGTGTATCGGACGCAGGCGAATCCGAACTATACCGACTTGTCACTTGATCCGTCGGAAAGAATCGTGGGGTCCATTCTTGGGGGGCGGCCGGACCTGCAAAACTATCATGTGTTTGGACTGGGGCGGGTGATGACACCCGATGCATGGTTATCGACCTGGTCGGGGCTTAGTTCATATGCGCGGCTTGATCGGAATCTCCCGAAAGTAACAGTGCCGACACTGATCGTCGGGGCGATGGGCGATCAGGATATATTCCTGTCGGACGTTAGAAATGAGTATGAGCAATCCGGGGCGGCGGATAAGAAATTAGAGTTTATCGAGGGCGCGGACCATTTTATGCGGGCGGGCGGGACGCGGAGAAACCTCGGCGACCCGCGGCCACGGTTGATGAAGGCCCTGACGGAGTGGACGCGGGAGCGATTGGCGCCGTGAGTCGTGACAAGTTGCTACCCGATGTCCAAACTTGCCGAAGCTTAAAGCTATCTGCAGAGTCATTTCAGTTGGGCTGCGCGTCCATTATCCACTGTGATATGAACGCACGGCCCGGATTTATTACGTAGCACAGGTCTCGTTTTGGCTCTCGCAATGTGCGGGTGATCAGAGATACCAAATACACGACGTTTTCCTTGTAAATTACCGCACAAGCGTGACGTCTCTCTAGCTGACTCTGCGTCTAGGCCCGTATTTGCTACGACTTCTGCGCGACTGCACTGATGAGCAACCATGGATCGTTACCGCTGCTCCTTAAGAAGCAGAAAGCATAGTTGACACCGTACCCCTGTGTAGCTCCGTGCTGGTTTCCAAAACGGTCTGTATACATCTTCGTAGCGTCCCAGTACGTTCCGGGACCATAGACTATGCCGTGGACTTGAGCAGGAGCGTTATCAGAATTCGGGGGCCACTCATAGCTATTGGTTGGCTGAAACTTAGGATTGCTCGGCCCTTGTGTGCCATTTAAGTAATAGATCAGATTAGCAATGCCTGAGATCGAATCTGCA
>DATKPK010000196.1:0-5096 GCA_035524095.1 Binataceae bacterium (SeqCode)
TCCGCTGATCAGACCTGATCAGGAGCTTACACTCGAGCAGGCAATCAGGGTGGCGCTGGCGAATCATCCGAAGATGAGAGAGGCGGCGGCGAATACCGGCGCCGCAGGGGAAAGGGTCGGAGAAGCCAGATCGTACCTTGGGCCGCAGTTGTTTGGTACGGGACAGTATTTACGGAGTACGGACAACGGTATCGGAAACACACAATACTACAATGCTGACGGGGCTTTTCCACGGGTGAGCGGCACGAATCACAATCTCGCGGCTGATGACACGTCGGCGAGCTGGGACACCAGTAACAACTATATGGGAGGTCTCGCGCTTTCGCAGTTTCTACTCGATTTTGGCCGCCGGCATGGATATGTAGCGCAGCGGCAGTTTGAAGCAGCGGCGACTGCGGCGGATCAGCAACTCACGGAGCTAGATCTCATATTCGAGGTATCGCAGCGATATTTCGCGGTGTTGCAGGCCAAGCAGCTCATTCGGGTTTATCAAGAGGCGGTGGAACAGCGTCAATATCATCTGCATGAAGCACAAGAGAAATCGAAGGCGGGACTGCGGCCACAAATCGATGTTTATGTGACGCAGGCCGAGCTCGAGCGGGCTCAACTCGGATTAGAGGAGGCGCGAAATAGCTATTCGGACGCTCGCGTAGGACTCGATAACGCAATGGGGCTGAGCGACATGGCGCCGCCGTACCATCTGGCGGATGTGCTGAGCTATTCAGAGATAAAAGGTGACGCGAAGTCACTGATTGGACAGGCGATGCAGGCGCGGCCAGATCTAAAAGCGATGCAAGATCAGGCAAGCGCGATGGGGGCCAGAATAACTGAATACAGGAGTGACTACTTTCCGACGGTGAACGCGCTGGCAGGTTATTCGGGGATGGGAACAGGGCTGCCGACGGCAAATAACTTCAATGCAGGGATTCTCATAACCTGGCCGATCTTCAACAGCTTTCTGACGCACGACCAGATAGCTGAGGCGGATTACTCGAGGCGTTCGATCGAGGCGGCAATCGAGGACCTGCGCCAACAGATAGTTCTTCAAGTGCAGACGACGTTTTTGAATTGGCAGGATTCACTGAAGGCGCTGCAATTTGCCCAGCGGGCGCTGGAGGCTTCACGGGTAGAACTGGAGCTCGCCCAAAAGCGCTACGAGACGGGACTGACTGACATAGTTGAACTGGAAGATGCGCAGCGTCACTACACCGAAGATGATGCGAAGTATGCGACGGCTTTGTATGGAGTTGCAGTTAACAAGGCGGCGCTCGATCAGGCGACGGCGCATTCATTGGCCGATTTGTGAGGCGTCATGCTTGGATACAAGAAAATAGCTTGTGCACTCGATTTTGATGATTATGCAACGGCGACATTGCGGGTCGCGGCGGCGATTGCGAAAGAGAGTAACGCGCTACTTTGTATATTACATATCGCGCGCATACCAGCGCAGGATATGGATGTTCCGGTGCCATTTCCACCTAATCCTTGGTGGGAGAGGGTGGCGCGGACACGGCTCGAAGAGCTAGTCCGGCAGAGCTTGATTGGCGATGTGCAGATCGAGATCAGCGTAGTAAGCGGTTTGCCTGACCTCGACATAGTAAGGGTGGCGGCGCGACTCGGCGTCGATTTGATCATCATGGCTACGCACGGCCGCAGCGGCTTCGGCCATCTCATATTCGGCAGCGTAGCCGAACATGTAATTCGCGAAGCAGCCTGTCCGGTGCTGACGCTAAGGCCACCCAAGCAACCGGCGGCGCATCCTGGGAGTTAAAATGGGATGCGGCCGGTAGCAATCACCGCGTGATTGTAGGCTGGATTCGAAGTGACGGCCACCTGGTAGCCGGCACCGAAGGTCACGCCGACACGGTGATATATTGGAATCCGGCCGATTAGCAAGCCAGGCGTGAGGAAGACCTGTGTTTGGCCTTCACGCTCGCCGTTCGGCCACCAAGTATAGTTCACCTCAAATTCGGGCCAGAAGAGCGGGTGGATGTGATACTGGAAGGCCGTGTTCCATGCGAGCGGCATCCCGATGCGCTGCAGTCCGCCGTCCGGCAATGCGATACCTGCGGTCGTTTGGAAATCGAAGTCGCCGAAGCCTTTGCCGCCCGCGATCGTTGGAGTGAAGACGCCGTGACGCTGGCTATTGCCGTCGTCGCCGGTCGGGGCACTGAAGCCCATGAAAGCTGTCAAGATATAATTGCCGTTGTCTTCATTCGCGGAGAGGATGCGGTACTTGATAAGGAACGTCTCGTCGGCCCAGCCGTCGGTATCGCCGCCCGGCCGCTGTGTGCCGTTATGCGCGTTCCACGCAGGGACCCCGAGAATGATCTCTGTGTTCTGAAAGGGGATCAGCTCAAGACCTTTGCCGTTCCCGAAAATATCTTCGGTCGCGCCGTAACGCTGCGACTCCCATACCTGGTCGTAGCGAAACTCTTCTTCGAGCCGCGGAGTGACAGTGACCAGAGGGGTGACCCATCGGGGTTGCTCGCTCTGGATTTGCGTGACGCGGGGAAACCAGTTAGCGAAGTACTCGACGACAGAATCGCCGAAAGATGATCCCCCACTTTGCGCCAAACAAGGCGCTGGCTTAAGGCCCAAGGTGAAGACCAGGCTTGCTGCGAAAATGAATAAGAGGAGAGCGTTGGAACGACGGCTTATCCGATTCATGACGACGGCATATTGCCATCATGCGTGACGCAAAGCAATTTTAATGGCGACCGTCTAATGAGCGCCAATCTCATTATGCGCCACGATAGTCAGCCGGGGCTCCGCGTAGCACCGCGCAAGCCGAGAAATCCCGCGATGATTTGATCAAGGATGCGTGGGGGCAAAACACCCGGCACAGTCCAATTGAGCAAACGGCGCGGTACGACGGTATAGCGGGTGCGCGGCCGGCGTCCACTGAGAGCCTTCCAGATCACCGATGCGATACGCTCGGGCGGATAGCCTTTGCGGCCGTCAGTGAGCATCTGTTTGCGAAACTTAAGGAGAGCGGGATGGTAATCGCTTGCTGCGTAAGGGCTGAGATCGATCGCCTCGGCCTTGTCCCAGATTGGTGTTACCACTGAGCCGGGAGCGACGAGGATGACGTCGACGCCGTAGAGCATCAGCTCGCGCCGCAGACATTCGGACCATCCTTCGAAGGCGAATATTTTGGTAATTATCCCTTGACTGTATAAGCTGCGCATGGTAAATTCTTTGTCATGCAGATGAAGGATCGCAAATCTTCTACGCGGCGTGCATCTTCGGAATCAACTTACTCCTTGATGGAGTTCATGAGAGATTTCCCGAACGATGAAGCCTGCCTTCAGCAATTGTGGCGTGACCGATTCTCGCCCGATGGAACCAATGCGCATTGCCCAAAATGCAACGAGTCGCGGGCGTTCAACCGCTACCCGACTAAGCAGCAACGGCAATCGTGGACGTGCACGGCTTGTGGCCATCACCTGCATCCGACGGCGGGGACCATCTACCACAAATCGTCCACGTCGCTGCACCTTTGGTTCTACGCGATGTATTTGATGACAAGCACCCGTTGCGGTATCTCGGCCAAGCAGCTTGAGCGCGAACTTGGCGTTACTTACAAGACTGCCTATCGGATGTTTCAACAGATTCGCTCTCTGCTCGAAGAGGACATCTATGATCTGGCGGGCGAAATCGAATCCGACGAAATGTACGTAGGTGGGAAGGAAAAGAACAAACACGCCAACAAACGCGCGAACGCCGGACGCGGAACAGTCGATAAGCAGCCAGTCTGGGGCGCGGTAGAGCGCGTGGGCGAGTAGTTGCCCGCGCCGTCTCTGACACTAAGACAACCACGCTCATGCCCAATATGATCGAGCGAGTACTTCCTTCTTCGACGATCTATACCGACGAAGCGCCGATGTACAATCCGCTGGCTAACATGGGATATGAACACAAGCGAGTCCATCATGCGCAGAAAATCTACGTCGAAGGCGATGCGCACACCAACACGCTTGAAGGCTTTTGGTCTTTGGTCAAGCGCTGTATCGGTGGCGTTTATCATTCCGTTTCAGACAAGCACTTACAGGCATATTTGAGCGAATATGCGTGGCGCTATAACCATCGCAACGATGGCCATTCGTCATTCCGTACCCTCATCCTTCGGGCGGCTAGGCCGTGATTCCGGCTTTGCTGCTTTCTTCAGATTGTCGAAAAACTCACGCTTGGAAGGGACTGGAATATCAATCCGGTCCTCTTCTTTTGGAGCTAGGGTTTTTTGCTTTGCTTCTTTGTCCATGATCTATGTCTCGTAGTTATGAAGTAAAGCTAGATCGGGCAGATCAACACTTGCAATCTCTTATTGATGAGATTGCCCGTTGGAAGTTGACTAACCCTTACGCTATCTCTCACGAAATCGATTCTGAAACTGGAGACGATGTCGTTCGGTTTAATCGAATCGACCAGCCGCCACGTTTGATTGCCCAACTGATCGGTGACTGCCTCCACAATCTCCGGTGTGTGTTGGATCATTTGGTCTATGACCTCGCGATTGCGAACAGAGGAACGCTGACGGATGAAGAGTCTAGAGAGACCATGTTTCCCATCTTTATATCGCCCGATGGGTTCAATGCTCGCGGACTCCGCAGAATCAGATATGTCTCCCTTGCGGTCCAAACAATCATCCAAAGCTTGCAACCTTATCACACTGGGGATGCAGCAATAACGCACTGGCTTTGGTTGCTTGAGCAACTCCAAAATATCGATAAGCATCGCGCTCTCTTGCTTGCTGTGAGCGCGCAGCATGGCGTCGATGCAACATTTCCTCCTCTCTGCCGTATCCAATATATCCAATTCCGCAGTGCTGACCTGAGCATACCTAATGCAGAATTCGCACGTTATCGAGTTGTCAGTACCCAAGACGGCGCACGCATGAAGATGGACGCTAAGCCGATTATTGATATAACCATCAACAACCGGCCCGCACAGGGACGAGAGATCGTCGATCTGCTTAAGAGAATCAGGTTGCACATCATCGATGCGGTTCTGCCTGTGCTCAGCGTTCTTTTGTGATCGAACATCCGGCCTGTCGGTGCTCATGATAGCACCTCAAGCCGATGGTATCTATACAG
>DATKPK010000197.1:0-45223 GCA_035524095.1 Binataceae bacterium (SeqCode)
GCCCACCGCGTACTCGGTGATCGTCTTGGCTGAAACGCCCTGGTTTGCGAAGCCTTCATTGAACTGCCTGCTGCTGTTCGCGACATTGCTTACTCTGCCAGCCAACTCCCACGCGCCCCACCCTCCGGCGAGGGGGTCGAAGGGCCTCAACGGTGAAACTGTGCTGTAGGAGGCATTTTCGCCGGTCAGGTAATAAGAGGCTTGTAACATATATCCAGTGTTCGTGAAGCTATCAGTCTTGTTCACTTTTGACGCAGTCAGATTCACTGACTCATTGTCTACTGCGTATTCAGCCATCAAGCCGAAATGCCGCCAATAATAGTAAGCTTGGGGGTCGATACGGCTGCGGCTGCCGGAGTAGGTAACGCCGTTATTATACGCAAACCAGGTGCTCTGTCCCCAAGTCTTGTAGATGGAAGTAGGAGTGCCGCGCTCATTGCCGTAACTACCGGCAATTCCAAAGCCGAATCCGTTAATCCATTCGTTTTCACTTGGTTTGAAGGGCGTGAAAAACAGGCGTCCCACGAAATCCTTAGCATCGTTGTTATCAAAGTCCACCGAGGAGCTATTATTGGGCACACCATTCATAAGCGCGAGCTGATAGGTCAACCGGTTATTGAACAGAATTCCCCAGAGCTGCGCACCGATGTCGCGGTTCGGAACGAGATTTTGCACTTGCGAGCGCTGGATAAACTCTAAAGCGGGGTCGGACTGCAGGCGTTCCAAATTTACATACGCCTTGTATTTTCCCACCTGGAGCTGCGCATCGGGGAGATAAGCGACATTCACCCAGCCATCTTGTAAGGATACTTTGCCTTGGCCGAAGTCCGGCGTTACCTGGAATTCGAAGTATTTGCCCAATGCCCCGTTGATGATCGGGCGCGCTTTGTTCACATAGAAAGTACTGCTTACATTCTTATCGTTGCCGCTGGTAAAGAACCGTCCGTTGAGCTGCAGGAGCCCGGCGAACCTGATTCTGTAGTCATCGTCGGCAGACTGGATACGGAAGCCTGAGTCGCTGGCTCTGACCAGTGGGGTTTCCAGAGCTTTTGTCCGCTCTGTGGCGAGCTCGACCTGTTGGGCTTTTCCTTGAGCCGCCAACTTGCTGTCGATCCCTTTGACTTTCTCATCCAACCCTTCCAGCGTGTCGACTCGATGCTCGAGTTGCTTGACTTCCAACTGCAATAATTCAATCTCCTGGTCTTTTTTGTCGGGTGCAAGAGTTGACTGCGCATACACTAATTGCGCCGATATAATCAGTAGGGCCAAGACGAGGGCTAGCAGCTGTGACAGAGAGGTAGACGTTCTCATATCCCTGGATTCCGTGCTCCTTAAAAGTGTGGCTATCGGTATATAATGGCTGCCAGGTCGACTCTAGGGCGGCCTTGACGGCAACGGATCGAAGAGGGCTGCGCGACGGACTGGCAATGACGACCGTGTCAACTACGGCGACGCCCGCAATCAAAATCAGACTATAAATGGCGCCGGAAGTAAGCGCACGCTGCAGTGGGTCGCTGCATCGTTACTATGGTGTGAACAGATAGTATAGAAAATAAGTAAACTGTAGCTAGGTTACATCGAGCGAGCGTACACGATCTTGCTGGGTTGTCTGCAGGCGATTCGTCATCGAAAGAATCGCCACCAGGGATTATCCAATCCGAGTCTTTAGGCCGGTTATCCTTGCAACTGTTCGGGCCTCAAGGGTATTCGTCTGATCCACGGCCGGGGCGAGTCGCTGAAGGACTGAGGTGGTCTCGCGAGTCTGAAGGAGTCGAGGCTGTACTCTGACGATGTTAGGAGTTGACCATTGTTCACGCGCGTATTGATTGCCAATCGAGGTGAAATTGCTATACGCGTCGCGCGAGCGGCGTCGGCGCTGGGCATCGAATCGGTGAGCGTATTCGCGCCAGTTGATGCACTCTCGCTACATACGCGGGTGACAACCGAGACGCGGGAGATCGGCGCTCCACAGCCTCCTTCGGCCGACCCCGTGCGCGCCTACCTTGACATCGAAAGATTGATCGAGGCGGCGAAGGCGAGCCGATGCGACAGCGTGCATCCCGGTTATGGCTTCCTCTCGGAGAACGCCGGGTTCGCTAAGCGGTGCCTCGACGAGGGTATCGTCTTCATCGGACCGAGTCCCGAAACGCTGGCGCTGTTTGGTGACAAGACCAAGGCACGAGAGCTGGCCCGCTCGCTGGGTATCCCGATCGTTCCAGGCAGCCCAAGGTCCTTGGTCAGCGCCGAGGCGGCGATGGAAGCTGCCGAAACGATCGGCTATCCGGTCATGTTGAAGGCGGCCGCGGGCGGCGGCGGACGCGGGATGCGCGCGGTCATGCACGTGGATGAGATGGCGGCGGCATTTGCCCGCTGCCAGAGCGAGGCCCTATCCGCATTCGGTGATGGTTCCGTATTTCTCGAAAAGCTGCTCACGCGGCCACGTCATATCGAGGTCCAAATCCTGGCCGACAGCCAAGGTAACATGGTTCATCTCTACGAGCGCGACTGCTCGATTCAACTTCGTAATCAAAAGGTGGTCGAAATCGCGCCGGCACCCGGGCTCGACGCCGTTCTTAGGCAGCGCATTCTCGATGACGCGCTTCGCCTAGCGCGCGCAGCCGTTTATTTGAACGCTGGTACTGTCGAGTTTCTAATCGACCCCGAGCGTGGAAAGCACTTTTTCATCGAGTGTAATCCTCGGATTCAAGTGGAACATACTGTAACCGAGCAAGTTCTAAACCTCGACCTGGTGGAGTCGCAGTTCCGCGTCGCGGCTGGCGAGTCGTTGAAAGCTCTCGGAATTCCAGATCAGGTGGCGGTGGGCGCGCCGCGCGGCTTTGCTGTACAAGCCCGCATCGTCGCGAATGGAACGGGAACGCTGACGGCCTACAAGGAGCCGACAGGCCCAGGGGTCCGAGTCGATTCGTGTGGCTATCTGGGCTACACGCCTCCGCCACAATTCGATCCCATGTTCGCTAAGCTCATCTGCCAATCGAATTCGACACAATCGTTCGCTTCGGCGCTGGATCGAACCCTACGCGCTCTCGACGAATTCCACATCGCAGGCTTGCCAACCAATGTTCGCCAGCTCCGCGCGATCCTAGCGCATCCTGCAGTACAGGCGGGCGATGCCCGCACCAGTTTCTTGTTCGAGCATGCCGACGTGGCCGTACCGGCCCCGGCTCAGATGTCTGTGTCGCCGTCGCAAGCTTTGCTCGAACAGCAGGCGTCGGTCTTCCGAAACGGTAACGGCGTGGTCCGCCATTTCAATGTGCAAGCCAAGTCTAGCTTGATCGTGCAGAGCGGCGACGAAGGCGTGGAAAGCCCAATGGCAGGCAATGTGGTCGATCTTCCTGTGAAAGCTGGTGCCAAAGTTGAGGCGGGTGCAACCCTGATGGTCATCAGCGCCATGAAGATGGAAACTGCGATCACCGCGCCTTGTGCCGGGGTCGTGACCGATATCGAGCCCATCGAGGTAGGAGCAAGTGTCGCAGCAGGCCAAACGATCGCGACGATCGCGCCAGTTAAGTACAACGGCGGCGCAAGCTCCACGCGCCACTACGGCAACGATACTTGGGCGCCGATGATGGCTGAGGTGAAAGCGTTACAAGCCATCGCTCATAGCCGCTTTGCACCCAATTCGAGCGATCCTGGTGTGATCCGTCAGCGCTCGCGGGGCAAGCTGACCTGCCGTGAGCGGATTGACTTGCTGCTTGACGACGGCAGCTTTCGTGAGGTCGGCAGCCTCGCGGGCTTCGCGGACTATGACGAAGATGGACGGGTCGTGGGCTTTACGCCCGCTAATCACGTCGGCGGCTGGGGCAAAATAGAAGGCAGGGCCGTCGTTGTATGCGCTGACGATTTCACTTCACGTGGTGGTCATGCCGACGGCGCGATCAGCAGCAAGAGTAGTCATATCGACCGGCTGTCACTCGACCTACGCTGTCCCTCGATTCGTTTACTGGACGGATCGTCGGGTGGCGGCAGTGTCGCCGCTATGGTTCCCAAACAACAGAAGGCAGGCGAGAGCAACGCGCAGGAAAGCTCCGGCACCATCGTCGCCGGGCGGCCACGAGTTTCGGGTGAGGGCGGATCGTTCTTGCCGGGCCATCTCGGGAGCAGCATGTACGTGACCCAGCTAAGCGAGGTTCCGGTAGTCAATCTGCTGCTAGGCAGTGTCGTTGGAATCGGAGCGGCGAAGGCGGTACTGGGACATTTCGCCGTGATGGTGCGTGACATTGCCCAACTTTTCGTTGCCGGTCCCCCAGTTGTGAGTCACGCTATGGGTTACGACATCACCAAGGAGGAACTGGGTGGCTGGCATATCCACTGCCGCAACGGTTCGGTGGATAATCTCGCACAATCGGAGGAAGAGGCGGCTTCAATGGCGAAGCGATTCCTCTCTTATCTGCCGTCGAGCGTCTACGAAGCGCCTCCGATTCTGCCGCCAGATCCAGATGATCCGATTGATCGTTGGGAGGAAGAGCTCTTCACGATCATTCCTCGCAAGCGCACGACGACTTTCGATATGCGCCGGGCGATCCGCTTGATGGCGGATCGTGGCTCGTTTTTCGAAGTTGGGCCGCTATGGGGCACCGATCAGATAGTCGGCTTTGTGCGCTTCAACGGCTATCCAATGGGTGTTCTCGCATCTGACTCGCGGCACGTCAATGGCGGCGCGCTCACGGCCGACGGCTGTGACAAGCTGAGGCGTCATCTTGATTTATGTGACCTGTTCCACCTGCCACTATTAAACCTGATTGATAATCCGGGCTTCGCGGTGGGAGTTGAGCACGAGATTGCCGGCACGATCCGCAAGGGCGCCGAATGGATGATCGCATTCGCGCAGGTTACGGTCCCGATCTTTACCGTCATCATGCGCCGCAGCTTTGGGGTCGCGGGCAATAACTTTGCATCGCCTCGTAGTGGCGCCAGCGCGCGCGTCGCATGGCCTGCCGCTGATGTCGGTGGTATCCCGCCTGAAGGCGGCATCGAGGCTGCTTACAAGCGGCAACTCGCCGAGGCCGCCGACCCTGTCGCGCTGCGGGCCGAGATCAATGCACGCATAGAAAGTGCGCGGGGACCGATAGGTCCGCTCAACCGGTTTCAGATGGAAGAAATGATCGATCCGCGCGATACGCGGCGCTGGGTATGTGAGTGGGCGGAGAACGCCTATCGCATCGTCTCGCAGCCGGCCGCGCTCGCACCGCGAGCGTTGCAGTTCCGGCCGTAATTGCCGGGCTTAAGCCAATGGAATAACGGCCGTGACCACCGGACCGTTACCAATATATTTCGTCGTATGTCCTTGACCCGTAGTATCTTCAACTAAACGAGCATCGCCAGGCCCGAAACGCCGAGTGGTACCATCACCGAAGCCAATCTCGATCTCACCAGCTAGCAGAATTACATACTGGCGGCGAGGCGCCGGATGCCAGTCAATAAAGGTTCCGCCCGGTTGTTGAGCGAATACTATATTTTTAGTTGCCTGGGGTTTGCCAAGGATCGGATGCGTTTCGAGCGACTGTTCTTCCAAATGGCATTGACCGTCCGCACCGGTGTACATTCTATAAATACTCATTCACCTCTCCCACACTGCCTGCGGTTAGGCATTTGAACAATTCGCTCACGCCATCCAGGGTTCTCAATCTTCAATGTCCAGGACGCGCTGAAGTAACTGTTGAGTCAATGCAGCGCCTGGCAAAGATAATCCGAGATCGTGGCCAAGTTCCAACGCAAGGCGCAAGTCCTTATGCATCAGCTCCATCAGGCCGCGCGGGCCGCTCGTGTAAGTATCCTTGAGGTTGCGCTGTTGCGACCAATGATCGGCGACGCGGCTCTGAGCAGCACCGGCGTGCACAACCTGCTGCATCGTTTCGAGCTTGACACCAGCGGATTGTGCGAGGCGCATTCCTTCGGAAGCAGCCAGCATATTCACATAGACGATCAGATTGTGGGCTAGCTTGGTTATGGCTCCAGAGCCGAGATCGCCCAGATGAAAAATATTAGCACCCGATGTAGCAAAGATCGGCCGGCATTTATCGAAGGCCGCTTTGTCTCCGCCAACCATGTAACAAAGAGACTTCGCGATGGCGCCGCGTTCACCGCCGCTGACTTCGGCATCGATAAGAGTGACGCCTTTGGCCGCAGCGCGCTCAGCAAGTTTGCGCACCGTGCGAGGATGAACTGTACTGTGAAGGGCGATAATGCTTCCAGGTGCGGCGCCGCTAAGCGCTCCGCCTTCGCCAAGAAGCACTGTTTCAGCCTGGGTGTCATCGACGACTACGATCTCGATGATTTCTCCATGCGCGCCGACTTCGTCCGCCGAGCGAGCAGCCTTCGCGCCCAAGGCGGTCAATTCGCGTAGCGGCTCGGAACGTAAATCGTAGACCATCAGATCGTAACCAGCCTTAGCGACATTGATCGCCATCGGCTTGCCGATATTGCCCAGCCCAATGAATCCTACGCGCGTCGCCATCGCTAATAATCCTTTTTTTCCGGACGATTTCAGAGCGATCTCCAGGTGCAGCCGACCTCGAGTTTCAACGGCAACTTACGGGACAATCGCAACGAATTGCGGATTCAAGCTGCCATCAGGATTCGCATGAGCGAACAAGTTGATTTTTGTCCCGGGTTTCAAAAGATCGCGATTCACTACCTCAATGGTGGTGACCGGAACATCTGGGGGTATATCGATACTGCTTTGTCCGCCATGATAACTCACTTTAATCACATGACCGTCCGTGACGCCGGCGACCTGCTCGATATTGCCATTGGTCATCGTGGTTTTTCGAGCGTTGCCCCATGGATAATGGCCTTCGCCCACACCGCGCATCGATTCGGGGAGGATATGGATCTCTTTCGCCTGCAGCTTGCCGTCATCGCCTTCGACGGCGGTACATCCAATGAACTCGCCGGGCTTAACGTCCGCGATCGTCGCGGGCTTGGAGCGCAAGACTAGTACGTCGGGCGACAGAGTCAGTGACAATTCCTTACCAGCACTCGTCTTCGCCGTCAGGGTTTGACCTTCGAGTTGCTCGACGGTCGCGCGGACGCGCGTTAACTTCGGCGGCGCCTGATCCGCAGCGACAGCGAATCTCGTCAGCAGCATCAGAATAAGAGCGATAGTAAGTAGACGTGTTCGAATCACCGGTCAGCCTCCAACTAGACAACGACTCTAAGCGACAATTCCAAGTTCAGGTTGATGAGAACAAATCGCGCATCTCAGGGATAATCCATAGTGGACGCTCGCCGCTCGCGACTCGTTGGATATTCGCATAGCCGTTTCGAAATCGCTTGCGGAAGCTGTCGGTAGTTGGTCCAGCACTATGCGGTGTCAGGACGACATTGGAGAGCTTCAGGATTGGATTTGCGGGGTCGGGAGGTTCTTTGCGCAGAGTATCGAGACCCGCGCCGAGCAAGCGGCCATGCTCAAGCGCTTCGACGAGAGCTTCTTCGTCCACTACTTCGCCGCGGCAGGTATTGATCAAGATCGCCTTAGGCTTCATCCGTGCCAGGGCTTCGCGCCCGATCATTCCGCGCGTGCTGTCATTGAGTGCGGTGTGCAGGCTGACAATGTCGGAATTTTCAAGCAGCGCATCGAGCGGTGCATATTCGACGGCTAGAGCCGCCTCTTCCCGATGATCGCGCCGTACACTGTCGTAATAGATCACCCGCGCATTGAAGCCCTTGAGGCGCCGTGCGACCTGCTCTCCAATGTTACCGAAGCCGATGAGACCGACCGTTTTACCATCGATCTCAAAGATATCCACCGCGCGCGGAATGCGGCCGTGCCAGTGACCGGTAGCAACGTTTTGATGAAAGGCAATCAGTTTGCGATAGACCGCCAGCATTAGCATGATTGCGTGTTCGGCCACTGCCACTGAGTTCGCACCGCCATTAGAGCAAATCGGCACGCGAGCCTTGCGCGCTCCCGCTATATTCACCATGTCATAGCCGGCGCTAAGCACCTGGATTAGTTTCAAGTGCCGAGCATCGAGGTGGGCTTCGTCGGGCAGGTGAAAGATGAACCCGAGCAAATAATCCGCCTCGCGCAGCACTTCAGCTATCTCAGCGCTGCGCGTGCGCGGCGGCAACGCCCGCAGCGCGAAACCCTTGGGTGCCAGCGTATGTGCCAGTTCGACTACCTCGGGAGGTAATTCGATACCTTGAACGAAAAGGATGGTTTCATCCGCCATTGCTCACCCCTTCTCTCATGCGTTCGGTATCACGCCGCCGCTCGGACCACAAATCCTTCGAGCGAGCGCAGCGTGAATGCGAATGCGAGTGGTGCAGTACGAGCGACGATTGGAGGAAGCCGGCGGCCGTTTACGCGCGGATTATCCGTGAGGACTAATAGAGCCGTTCGAGGTTCGCGAGATATACGGCGTAAGTGAAATTCGCGCCATTCATGGCGAATCGAAGCAGCGCCGCCCCACAAGCGTCCAGCTTGATAACAGACAACCGTTTGGCTGCGCTTCGTTGTTTCCGAACTTCTAGACGCGCAGGCGCTCGACCCGGACGACGAACTGCGGCTGCGCCACGCTGAGCATACCGGCGCGTGGCCCGTCGTCCTCGATCCGCAGATCGACGAGCTCGGGCTTTTCTTCGAGAAGCCGTCGCGTCATCGCGAACTTTTGGACATGTTCAACCGTGGCGAGAGTCGCGATCGTGGAAAGCGCGATCAGATCGGACAGGGAATGACCATAGAGGCGGCTTGGCTGGCGCTGAGCGCAGACGCGGTGAGTACGGTCGGGAAGAGCATGCCGCAGGCTCTCGAGTAGCATATCTGAAGCAGCGAGAAGGCGCCGCCGCTCCGCGATCGCATGGAGATGATGCGCGTTTGCGCCTGTCTCGCCACCCGCTTCGATGAAAGCGCGTAGCGCATGACCCGTATAGCCGTCGCTTTCGTCGGCCAAGACGATGAAGAGCCCGCCCCCGGGAGCGAGGAATCGCGCCATCCGCACCAGACAGCGCTCGATATCGGCGACGAAGTAAAGCATGTGCAGTGCCAGGCCTAGAGCGATGCTACCGTCGGCAGGAAGCTCGACCTTCCGACTCCGCGCGACCTCGTCCATCTCGTCGAATCCCGCGACGAGAGCAGTACCGATCTCGAGATCACCGCATGACTCGATGAAGCGGCGATAGCGATCAACATAGTCCGGATTGGGATCCTCGAAAGAAAGTCGGGCGCCGCCAGGCAGAGCATTGGCCGCAAGCGCCAGCGTCTGGCCGTCACCGCAACCGAAATCGAATATGTCCGCGGCCTTTGGGACAAAGTCGAGAATCGCTCGGCGCAGCTCTGGCACAAAAAGATCGCGTTGGTCGGTACCGAGCATCAGCACGCGCCCTAGCGGATCCCACTTCAACACCCGCGAGAACGCATTACGATATTGCTGATGGGTGTCCAGCCCGGCGAACTCGTTGGCGACGATGTCCGTCGCCTCGTCGAATCGCGCAGCCAAGCGGTGTGTCTGCTCTTTGCTGATCTTACGGGGCATTCTCGTGTTGACTCTCTGGCCTCGGCAGCTTGGATCTCAGTCGCACGAGATCACCGCAGAGCGAGTTCAGAAATTGTGAGGGAACGGTTGGTGCCCGATGGTTCGGTACCAATGCTCAGTTGCAACGTCGGGCGAGTTGGTGTTGCTCAGCAATATCATGTTGCCTGCATCAACCACCACAAGACTCTGTGTGTACGAGCCGTTCGGACATCCTGCCCCGCCATTGACGAAATTTATTGCATCGGCGCCGGTTCCATCAGCGGCAAGCGTATAAGTGCCGTTGATTTGATAATTACACGCAGTGCCATCGAAGTCGACGGCCTCATGGCCGCTTAAATTGCCCTTACCGTCGGAGATAAAAAGACCGGTCCCGGCAAACGGTTGAAGTGAGTCGGAGACTATCGAATATCCCGAGAAAGTGCTGGCGTAACTTCCACTGATCAGCGAGAGTGGCGATCCGCTATACGAAACAGCTGTACCACTTTGCTGCAACACGACTGCAGCAAGCACGATCGCCAGCACGGCGTGCACGATCCTGGATGACTTCATACGCTCCCCCCTCAAGCATGGTCCCTGTAGCGTGAATCATTCGGTCCGAGCAGACAAGCCGGGTCGCGACCGCCCGGGCAACGGCCAACTGACTGACGCCGGAGGCGGAGGTGCGTTAGAACAGCCCGGAAATGGAGCGGCGAAGGTTTTCACGATTATTTTCCGTTTGAGGGGCGGGTTCTAATGAATTATTACATCGTTCATGAAATTCGGACTTAATTCACCTGCGCGGATCGATTCGTGGAAAGACATGGAGCTGGCCGAAGACCTCGGTTTCAGCAGCATATGGTTTTACGATTCACAGATGCTCTACAGCGATGTCTACGCAACTATGACTTTGGTGGCGGAGCATACCAAGCGAATCAAGATCGGCACCGGCATCGCGGTTCCCAGCAATCGCATCGCGCCGGTCACTGCGCACTCAATCGCGACCATCAACGAGTTGGCCCCGGGCCGCGCGATGCTTGGGATCGGCACTGGATTCACCGGCCGCAACATGATGGGCCTGCCACCGGTAAGATTGGACGATCTTCGCGAGCACGTGCGCATCTGCCGTGCGCTACTGCGTGGCGAAGAGGTCCTTTATCACGAGGGTAAGCGCGAGCGCTGGATTCGCTTCATGCATCCCGATCGCGGGTACATCAACATTAAGCAGAGCATTCCGATTGTTATCGCGGCGCAAGGACCCAAAGCGCTCGAACTAGCGGGCGAGATTGGCGACGGCTGGATGGCGCCGGTTTCCGGAGTGGAAGAATTCAAGCAAAACTTCGACACTGTAAAATCGGCGGCAAAAGGCGCGGGTCGTGATGTACAGAATTTCAGCGCCACGATGTTCGCGGCTGCCTGCGTGGTTCAGCCAGGCGAATCGCTCGATTCGGCCCGCGTGCTGAGTCAGATGGGCCCGATGGCGGCGGTCGCGTTGCACGCGCTATGGGAAGCATCAGCAGTTGCCGCTCAGCTTCCGTCGTCGCTCCGCTCAATTTATGAAAAGTACCGTAACGAATACGTTGAAAAACTCGACATGCCTACTGACCGGCGCTACTTGAAGGTCCATGAGGGACATACGATCTACGTCAAACAAGGCGAAGAGCGTTTCCTGACTCCTGAGGTGATCGCAGCTTTCAGCATGACGGCGCCGCGCGAACGGCTAATCGAGCGGATCAGGGAACTGGAAGCGGCGGGTCTGGATGAAATCGCATTTTGTATCCCCAACGACGGTGCTCGAGAAAGAATCGAGGAGCTTGGGCGGGAGATCGTATCGCATTATTGAATCTGGCGGAGCGGGGCGCATTTCAGCCCGTTACGCAAATTCAAAGAACCCAAGCGAAGAGTACGCAATTCGCGTTGCGAGCTTTCCAAGTCTGCGCGGTATCGCAACCGAATACGGAACACGCCTATTTAGCTGAAGAAAACTTCGCGGACCAGGTTGACGTCGTTGTATTCCCGGACCTGGGCGATGCGGTCTCCCTCGAAGAAGAAATAGAAGTGATAGCGGTTTGCGTACTTCTTACCGTTGCCTGCGACTGTGTCCGATTCGGCCTGAACAGCCACATGCGGACCTTCGGCGACAATGGTCAACAACTTCATGTTGAGGCCGTTGGGAAACATTGAGGTGAGGGTCTTAGGCATGTTCGCGAGGAACTTATCTTTTCCGTGGATAGGCTTGACGCCGGGCAGGCGACCCATCACTTCGAATTCGAAATTGTCCGAGACGAGACTGCCCAGGACAGCGGGGTCGAGTTTGTCGAGAGCGCGGAGGAACGTCGTCGCGGCTTCCTTTTGCTTGGTTAAGTCCATAGTCAGTTGACTCCTTATCGTGACTGATATGCTACTGAGACGGTTGTCGCAAGCGAGTTGAAGCGAAACTCGAAAGGCAGGCAAGAGAAAAATTCGTTTATGAATGGTTTAAGTACGTTAGCGTGTCCCCCACTAGGCGAGCTGGCGGATTTTCTCGAGCACTTCAGGATTGGTCTTCAGCAGAGGAGCGGGGAGTCGGAGGGCGAGCGTGATCCAATTGCGATCGCGATGAGCAATTTCGCGCAATAGCGCGATGCCAGCGTCAATCTCGCCAACACTGAGCAGTCCGATCGCGTGCCAGAATCGCAACTCAGGATTGTCGCCGATAAGCTGACAGGCAGTCTCGAACTCCCGCTCCATTGTGGCGCGATCGGCCTGTTCGAGGGCGCTCTGTGCGCGCCGCTGATGAATATAAGCTCGGGCCACGGAGACCAACCGCCGAAGCTCTTTGAGCGGATCGGGCGCGTCGTCAACGCGAACGTCGTAGAGCTTATCGACCCAAGACCTTCCGGTGTTCTTGCTGGCGACGATTAAGATGGCCGCCGACTGGAGACCGCGAATATCGCCACCTTTGGTTTCGGCAGCGTCAAGTGCGCTAAGGAGGCGATCGACGAATTCGCCGTTAGCCGACTTGTAAGCCTCTGCCATCGCTGGCCATACGCTCGGCCGAAGCATCATATTGGCCTGCACGCAAAAGCCGTCTCCCGTAATGTGCCCCGCCTCAGCGATAGCCAACTTGCCCGTATGCGCGGCGGCTCGTCCGTACGCGTCGACCATCCCGACCTGACGCGCGGCACTCATAGGATCGCTCGCGACCAGGCCTGCGAGCGCATCCGGCGCGCTTCTGCCAGCCCGCATCAGATCCAGTCCGAGCTTTCCGTACGCGGGATCGGCGATCGATTGAGTAGCGACGGCGCCCACTCCTGCCTCAGCCCAAGTCACGACCGATCCGACCGAGAAGTAATGCGACTGTACCGCAACCCCGAGTTCACCAGTTTCGGGATCGCGGGCGACAATTGAATAAGTGTGAATGAGTGGTTCACGAACCGCAGAATCACACGTTTCCATCGTGACATCACTCCTATGGCTAGTACTCTCTACTCTATAAATGGTAACTTGCTATTTGAAACCTAACCGGCGCAGGAGCGTTTCCGAGTAACTAGCTAGTCGCGCTCACCTAATTAGTCGGATGGCATCCTGTAGGCGGCTAGTTCGGCGCGGACCTCCGCGGCAGTAGCTGGTTCACTGCCAGCTTTCTGAACTGAATCGACCGCCGCATCGACTAGCTCCAGGTTGGAGCGCTGCGTGCCGAATGGAGCGTCCTCCAGGCCGACCCGTACACCGCCGCCCAGCGCAACGACCGTGGGAATCAAGGGCAGCACATCGGCGGCGAGTCCCGCGACCATCCAGGGAGATCCTGGAGCAACCTTGTCCAATAGTTTGACATAGGCCTCGACCGCCCATGGCTCGGGGGGAAAGCTGAAGGTCATCCCGCTCGAGAACATGAATCGGTAGATAGGCACCGGCATGGTTGGATGATGGCGATGGAGCAGCGCTCCGTGGCGCACGAAGCCGGGCTCATAGCAGGCGTATGCTGGATGGTATCTATGCTCCGCGGCTAGCCCTGCAGCAATCTCCAAAGCTGCATTGGTATTCACATAAACCGCGTTCCCGCCCATCAACGGCGTCAACTCTGATTCGACAAAGCAGAAGTTCACCGAGCCGGGATCAAGAAAACCCCATTCCAGAGCCCCGCGCTTGGCCAGCTCCACGGTAGGCGCCCATAGCCAGGCTGGGTCGGACGGATCAGGGCGGCCGACAATCGTGGGATAAACGATCGCATCAACCTGTTCTCGGATACCCTTGATAAATGCTGCGCAGTTATCAACAGCACCGTTCTGCTTGCCGATACCAGGGTCCAGCGTGTGGGCGTGGATCACGGCAGCGTCAGCTTTAACGCAAGCCACGCCCTCTTCGATAATCTCACTCGCCAGAACCGGAATTTTCGGCTGAACCTTGCGAGTCGACGCTCCATTGACTGCGACCTCGATACAAGTCTTCTTGGCCATTATTTTCCGACCTGGCATACGCCGTTGGACTTCAGGTCGTTAAACCACGGCGGGTGTGCAAGGGCAAGGACTGAGCAAGAGGCGGACTTGTTGGTCGCGATATTCTGGAACATCGGCCCATGATGGTCTTCTATACTCAGTGCCGGGTTGAGAACGGCCGTTATCGAGAGGAGCGGCTCGACGGAGTAGGTGATAAAGCTATCTCGCATCCGCAAGTGAGAACAGCGCGTTGCGCAATTTTACGAAGAAGGAGTGGCGAGGGTTTGTTGGCGTCAGCCGAGTTTCAGGCGAGCGGTGGAGGTGAAGTCCAGCAAGGCCCGGCCTTCGGCAACATGGCGGGTAAGGGGTGCTCTAATATTTCCTCGAACCATCGTGACGTCTCGACCAATTGTTCCAGGTCGACACCGGTTTTGATTCCCATGCCTTCGAGCATAAAGACCAGATCGTCCATCGGAATGTTGCCGGTCGCTTTGGGCGCAAAAGGGCATCCGCCGGCTCCGCCAGTAGATGCGTCAAGTACGTCAGCGCCGGCTTGAACCGCCGCGTAGGCATTGGCCAGTCCGGTGTTGCGCGTGTTGTGAACGTGAATGCCCAGTCGCGCGCGGGGAAACTCTTTGCGTGCGCGTACTAGTATTCGTTCGATCTGAGGCGGCACCGCCATACCTACCGTATCGGCAAAGTCTACCTCTGCCGCTCCCGCTTCGATAAATTTCGCAGCGAGCTTGAGGACACGGTCCGGGTCAACGGCTCCCTCAAACGGACACCCAAATGAAGTTGCGATGGTCCCCGTGAGCTCGACGCCGTCGTGGATTGCGCGCTCGAAAATTGGACGGTACGAGGCCATCGTGGCTTCAGGAAGTGCGTTCGCGTTCTTCTGATTCATCGTATCAGTCGAGGCGACTACCAGCCGGATATAACGGGCTCCGGCAGCAACTGCGCGATCGTATCCGCGATCGTTGAGTACGAGCACGATAGGGCGAAAGCCGGAAATCTTGGACGCCGCACGGACGACCTCTTCAGCATCAGCCATTTGAGGCACCCATTTCGGACTGGCGAACGAAGCAACTTCGATCCAGGGCATCCCGGCCGCTGCAATTCGCTGGATCAATTCGAGCTTTTGTGCTGGCGACAACATGATCTTCTCATTCTGAATGCCGTCGCGCGGCGCCACATCACACAAAATTATACGATCGCTCATGTTCAGTTTCCTTGGTCTAGATGATTGAGCTCCGCCCTCGGCTCTTATGCCTTGCTCGGCCCCGCAGCGAATATCATTCAATTGCGTCGTGGATCAATCAAGCGAGCCACAGGTCGTTGATAGTTTTCAATAGTGATCAGTACGGAGAACTCACAGGAGCGCTGAAACCTATTCCGCAGACGAAACTACAAGCGCAAGCAAGCTTCGGCGGCGAGATGGAACACGCGTTCGCGTATGGCGTGACGATTCCATCCGCGCGCATCCCATTTGCGCCCGGCGAGGCTGTCGCCAGCATACAGAAGCTCGGCGCATTCGACGCGGCGAAAACGCGCTACCGCAAAGAACGCAGCAGCTTCCATCTCGACGACCACGCATCCTTCCCGGCGCCGCCGGTTCATCCGCGCTCGCGTTTCGCGATAGACCGCGTCGGTGGTCCATGTCTTGCCGCGTATATAGTCGTGATTGTTCGCGTCGAGCTCCGCCTCGATCGCGGCGAGCGCGCGGGCGGTCGGGGCAACCTCACGCGAGGGTTTTAGATAATGGAAAGAAGTACCCTCGTCACGCACGGCGGAATCGGGGACCATCAAATGACCAGCCGCGACCTTGCCGTCCAGTGTGCCCGCGCCTCCACAGGCGATAAATTTGCGGCATCCAAGAGCGATCATGTGCTCCATTCGCGCAGCAGCGTTCGGTGCACCAACCCCTGGTGAGACGACTGCGAGGCGGCGACCACCATAATCGAGTTCATACACCGGATAGTCGCCGGCTTCGCTGCGCCCCATCTGCATCTGGCGTGCGCTGGCGCCTCCTCCCACCAACTGACGAATCACTTCCTGGAAAAAGCATAAGACGCAGTGTTCGGCGATATCGATAGGCTTGATAATTTGCGCCGGCTCAATAATCGCGACACGGCTGGCATCAAATTCTAATAGTGGTATCGCGGCGGTTTGCGAGGCAGCGCGGGCGCGCGGCGCAGTCGTATGCGGAGAGGGGAGGTCGGGCGGCAATTCGGTCGTTTTCAAGTTCGGCTTTGGCTACGTATTGGGCTAACACTTTGGGTGTTAGATGTGTCAGTTTAGCCTGAAATCTAGCGATAGACAGTCGGTGAACCGCTAAGTTCAACCGAGAATAATCAGTAACAGGAGGAGAGTCTGATGGCCGCAACTAATGCTGAAGCCTTATTGCAGGGTGTGATCGATCGGGAGGCAATTCGCGAGCTGCCCCACAAGTACTGTCATTGCGTATGGCAACAGGATCTTGACAGGTGGGTGAACCTCTTCACCAGCGACGGGATGATTTCGACTACTGATCCGAACATGCCCGGAGCCCAGGGCTCGGAAGGACTGCGCAAGATGATTAGCAGCGGGTTGGAGACGATGAAGCCTCGGCCTTTCATCCACAATCATGTCGTCAAGCTGCTCGGTCCCGACCGCGCAACCGGTACCTGTTATGTCGAAGTTCGAATGAATCGCGACGGTAAGAAATGGTCCTTGAGCGGGTGGTACGACGATGAGTACGCGAAAGTGAGCGGCGAATGGAAGTTCAAGTCTCGACGCATCAACATCGACTCGTTTGCGCCGTCCGGCGAAAACTAAAGATTTGCTTCATTCGTGGCGGCTCAGATGACGTCATCGAGTGACTGCGATCGGCGCAAGAGACGTCGGGCGACGGATGAGAAAGCACAATTTTGGCCGGATGCAATCCTCGCCGAGCCCCGGCGATCATGAGCCTTTTATCGAGTATCGGTGAGAGGCACTCTACTGTTGCAAGTGTAATCGGGCGGAATAAGATGAGGCCAGTTCGAGGGGACGGCTTCACATAATGGGGACGCTGCAGTCCTAACCAAACCGAGGAGGGAACCGGAATGGCTGAATTCGACATTCAAATTAAAGGTGGTACGATCGTCGATGGGACGCGAGTGCCCCGCTACCGCGGCGACGTCTGGATCAAAGATGGGAAGGTCGCGCAGCTCGGCGGACGTGCACCGGGCTTCGCCAAAAAGGTGATCGATGCTGACGGACTGATCGTCGCGCCCGGCTTCGTTGATCTGCACACTCATTATGATGCGCAGATTCGCTGGGATCCTTATTGCACCATCTCCGGATGGCACGGCGTGACGTCCCTTGTGCTTGGCAATTGTGGTTTCGGCTTCGCGCCCTGCAAACCGGAATTTCGTGACCGTTCGATGTTGACGATGACCCGCACCGAGGCCATCCCCTACGAGTCGATGAAAGCCGGGATGAAGTGGGACTGGGAAACCATCCCGGAATATCTCGACTCGCTCGACCGCACACCGAAAGGCATCAACTGTATCCAGTACATGCCGACTGCATCGCTCATGACCTATGTTATGGGGCTTGACGCGGCTAAGACTCGCCCAGCTACCGCCGCGGAACGAGCTGAGATGGCGCGTCTCCTCGACGAGGGCATGGATGCGGGGCTGTGCGGGTTTTCGATTCAGCGCCTCGGCCCGAACTCGGCGCAAGCCGACTTCGATGGCTCGCCGATGGTCACCGACACCATGTGCGACGAGGATATCTTCAATCTCGCACGGGTGCTGCGTAAGCGCGATGAAGGCTTCATGGAGATCACGCAAGGCACCGGCGATGCGCGCCACGATCTGGATTTCGTCGAGCGGTTGGCCGATGAAGCCCGCCGTCCGATTCTCTTTCAAGCGGTGGCACCGGCTCGCAATAACCCCGAGATCCATCGCCGCAGTCTCCGTTGGATCGAGCGCAATCGCGAGAAAGGCCGGCCGATCTTCGGTCAAGGCGCGACCCTACGCAGCGGCTTCGCCTTCTCGCTCGAAGACTGGAACCTATACGACACGTTGCCCGAATGGCGCGTGCTGACGACCGGCACCAAAGAAGAAAAGCTCGCTAAAATGAAGGATCCGGCGCTGCGTGCAGCGGTGATCCATGCAAACGACAATGCTGACGCCAACTTCAAGGTGATTCAGGGTGGAGTCGGCGGCCATCCCAAACACCTAATCGTACAGTGGGTCGAGAACATCGAGCCGCTCGAGAAGTACGTCGGCAAGTCACTGGGCCAAATCGGGATGGAAGAGGGTAAGCACCCGATTGAAGCCATGCTCGACCTCGCCGTCGCGACAAATCTGAAGGCCGAATTCCTCGGACCTAACCGCGGGTTCAACGCCGAGTACATGGCGGAAATTATCAACGCCTCGCAGTTTACATTCCCGGGCGTTTCCGACGGCGGCGCGCATACCAAGTTCTTCACGGGTGGCGCGTTTACGACCGACTTCCTGCGCTGGATGGTGCGCGACGAACAGCGGATTACGCTTGAAGAAGCGCACTATCGCATGTCTGCATTACCTGCACATGCGGCCGGCTTCCGCGATCGCGGCACGCTTCGTGAGGGCGCCGCTGCTGACGTGGTCGTCTATGATCTCAACGGCCTCGGCATCGAACCGGATTGGGTTGGCGAGATTGTGCACGATCTGCCCGGTGGCGAGTGGCGCCGGGTGCAACGTCCGAAGGGGTACCGTTCGATCATCGTTAACGGACTGGAGACCTTCAGTGAGGGTAATTGCACCGGAGCGACGCCGGGTAAACTTTTGCGTAATGGCCACGCCTGATTTGCAACTGACATTTTAGATGCAGCAAGGTGGCTCCCGCGAGCCGCCTCGCTGCTTTACCATTCCTAGAGCACAATCCCTGTCTATGCCGGAGAGTGCCAAAGATCGGCGTCTGCATTGGGTGCGGACAATATGAATGCACTCGATAACCTTCCAGGCCGTAGCTCTCGACGGATTGGTTATCTGATGTCTAGCGGAGTTCTTCAATATAGATCATCCGCTACATTAAAATAACTGCGCGGATACTATTTTTTGGATCATGGGGCTCGTCTGCCCAAGGCCCTTCAATGGGCTGCTGCGCCAGCGCCTCCACCGCTGCGGCGAAGCAGAACAAAGGCTGGGACGAGTATCAGCATTATTAACGCGAGCATACGGTAGATGTCGTTGTATGAGAGCATTGCGGACTGTCTCTGTACCACCTGGTATACGGATAAGAGACCTTGTTTTTGCCCGGTGATTAGTTGCGGCAGGTAATCGAAGCCGCGCCCGCCTGGCAGCGCGGGAGCACTATTGCTTAGGCGCCAGGCATCGAAGACTGAGAGGTGGCCGACCAGGTAGGATTGGTGAATCTGCTCTTTATCGACTAACATTGTCGTCAGGTACGAGATCCCGATCGCCGCGCCCGTATTGCGCATCATGTTGTAGAGGCTGGCGGCGTACCCGACGCGTTCGCGCGGTACGGCCGATAGTGCAGTCGCGCTTAAGGTCGGGAAAATCAGGTCCATGCCGATACCGACGATAATACCGGGCCAGATGACCGACCACATGCTAACGTTCAAGTCCCACAGGGACATATTCCATAGCCCGATGGCCATTAGCAGATATCCGAAGCCGACGAATGAGCGTGTGTCGAAACCTCGGCGAGCCAGTGCTCCAACCATCATCATCGAGAACATGGTGCCGAGCCCGCGCGGCGCCAGTACCACCCCCGCCTTCATCGCGTTGTAGCCCATTGATTCCTGCAGGAAGAGGGGATTGAGCAGGCCCGTGCCGTAGAGCGTGAAGCTCATCGCCACAACCAGTATGACCGAAAGAGTGAAGCTCGATTGCTTGAAAATGCGCAAGTCGATAATCGGCTCACTGAAAGCTAGTTCGCGCACGACCAATAGAATAGTAAATAGCACCGACGCGGCTGTGCTCCAGGCGACCCAACTTGCGGCGAACCAATCCGCGCGCTGTCCTCGATCGAGAACGATTTGCATCAATCCCAGGCTCAGCACCAGCAATATTATCCCTGCGTAGTCGACCTTGCCGCCGCGCTGGCGCCGCTCGCGGAGATAGGCTGGGTCATGAACGAAGGTCGACACCATCAGGAAGGCAATCGCTCCGATCGGCACGTTTATGTAGAAATTCCAGCGCCAGTTAAGGTTGTCAGTGATCCAGCCACCCAATGTCGGCCCTGCAATCGGAGCCACCATCAACCCCATGCCCCACATCGCCATCGCCATTTGCTGTTCCTGCGGCGGGAACGATTCCATCATGATGGCTTGCGACGAGGGAATCATCGCGGCGCCGGCGGCGCCTTGGATTAATCGGAATAATACCATCTGGTCGAGCGATCGCGCTGCTCCGCACAAGGCCGAGGCTCCGACGAATACCAGGACTGAAGTAAGGAAATAACGCTTGCGCCCAAACCGAGATGAAATCCATCCGGTCATCGGAATCATGATGCCGTTGGCAACTAGATAGCTCGTCAGTACCCAGGCGATCTCGTCAATGCTGGCGGAAAAGCTACCTTGCATGTGCGGCAGGGCGACGTTGACAATAGTGGTGTCGAGTACCTCCAGTGCGCAGCCGAGCATCACTGCCATCGCAATTAGCCACTTGTGAGTCGGCGGCGCGTGTTCGCCGGAAATCTCAGGGACTGCTGCGGCCATAGTAGTAATGGGATCGGCGTGCCGCCTGGGTCATGGTCTAAGATCTGTCAGATGCAGTATCGCGCAATAGCTGAAAATTTGCGTTGGCATCAGCTCGAGTTGAATGACCGGCTGACAACTCCGACCGAGCAGCTCCATCTAAAGCCCCGAAGGATTGCGGCTGCAGCTTGAAGCGATCGCCGATCAGCAGTACTGCTGCCTTCTTATCACGTTTTCCGATCATGGCGACGCGCCTTGAAATCCTCAATGGCTTCCAGTGCCGCCAGTATGACTGCGGTAGTCAGTAACAAACGTCGGCGCTTCGAGCCTTTCTGTCGTTTGTCGCACTCTTAGCATAACGCCGTCCGTGCGACTATCTGGCACGCGGTTACGGGTCGACCCACGTTCGTCTCAATCAGCCTGGACTTTTGTGCGGCAGCCTTGGGGCGGATCGAAGTTGAGTAGGAACTCTTGCCGGTGGGCGTTGACCTCTGCGTCGGTCGATCCCTAGGGATCGATAATGGCGGCCGTTTGATGATAGACCTACATCTCGGAAAGAGTGCGCAATACGACGATTTGATCGGACCTTAACTGAAAACCCCAAGGAGTGCTGGTTCAGTCGAAGAATCGTCTAAAGCCTATCAATCGATATAGCCTGCTATGGCTGTTGAGTGGTTAGAACGAAATCTTCGCTAAGTCCATCAATTGAAGGACAGCCGACTTGGGCTAGGACGCGGTCAATTTCATCGCGCAGTATTTCGATTGCCTTCCGCACGCCTGGGACACCCGCAGCAACCGCACCATAGAGGGTAGCCCGGCCGACAAACACAAAGCGCACGCCGAGGCATAGGGCGGTCACTATATCCGCGCCGCGCCGGATCCCTCCGTCGAGCATCAGCACCAGGCGGTTTTGTACGGCGTCGCGGATGGCGGGCAATACGTCGAGCGGCGCTGGGGCTCGATCGAGTTGGCGGGCGCCATGATTGGAAACGATAATACCGTCCACACCGATTCCGGCAGCGCGTAATGCATCGTCAGCCGACAGGAGCCCTTTTACAACTAGCTGGCGTGGCCACAAGCGGCGAAAGTTCTCCAGATCACGCCAGGTTGCGGTTGCAGGAGTTTGCTCGACGACAAATCTGGCGACCGCATGCGCGTCGGCGGCATCGCCGGCATAAGGTTTCCAGTTCTCGAAAGCCGGCATCCCATTGCGTAGAAACTCAACGACCCACGGCAAGTGCTTCAGTCCGTCGAGCACGGCGCGCCAATCAAGCTTAAATGTGAGTCCGAAATTGTTGCGGATGTTCCGCTCGCGCTTGGACGATACAGGTACATCGATCGTAAGTACGAGCGTGCTCAAGCCAGCGTCGCGCGCACGCCGTATCTGATCTTCGCTGATTTTCAAGTCGCTAGCTACATAAAGTTGATACCAAGTGTGGGCCGGCGCAAGTTGTGCAGCGGCTTCTATTGATGCAGTACTCGTCCCCGACATTACAAACGGAATATTCGCATCAGCGGCGGCTTCGGCGAGCGACAAGTCAGCACCTTGACGGAACAGACCAGCAAAACCAGTCGGCGCAATTCCGAATGGACTCGCGTAAGTGTGACCGAAAAGACTACGGGATTGATCACGCTGCGAAACATCCACCAGATAATGCGGCACGAGGAGGCGGCGAGCGAATGACCCTTCGTTTCGTGCTAGCCCATGCTCGTCTTCAACACCGCCTTCGATGAAGTCGAAGACGGCGCGCGGTAGGCGGCGTTTCGCCATATCATGCAGATCAGCGATATTAATGGCCCGGTCGATTTTCATTCGAACTATCTCAGGTTGATCCAAGTCAAAGCGTTCAGCTTCATCGCATGATCAAATTGAGACCCGAGGGCGACGCATAGCGTACTTCATCATTGTATTTTGCGGGAGCCTCTTCGTTCACATATGCGGGGCGACCCATCGTTGGCTCGCTCGCAAAAGATGCATGTTTGTTTTGGATGTCCCAGAACACTTCGACATCGAGCGCCGCCGTATTCACCATTCCGACCCCAGGCACGTTGACGCCAAGCGGAAAAATCCCCAGGATTTTCCACGGCTGCATCTGCGCATCCTTCATTTCCTCCCATAGTGGGTAGGAAAAGTGACTATCCGCATACATCACTCGCTCGCCATAGCAGTATCCAGCCGCCTTTGAGGGAATCTTTTTGATTCCGAGTACGTCGACGTCGCGGACCTGCCAGTTGCCCCACTTCGGCGTCGGCCATCCAAGCGGCATGTCGACATCAGCAGGGAATGGAGCGGTGGGAGGCTGGACATCGACGAGTGCGAGGATTTTGCGGTGGCCAATATAGTCGACATTCAGTTCGGTCAGATTTGAATCGAAGCCGTTGTGAAAATCCTCAAAAGTCGCATCCATTCCCTGACTTTCAGAGCATCGCGCACCGGTCGCGATCGATTGGTAGCGCCGCAAAGATGGCACAAATGCGTATTCGTCCTCAGGACGAGCTGGATCCGCAAAATTGACCGTCAGGTAGGCAGTATATCTGTCCTGCTCGGGTTCGAGCGTCATGAACCACTCAGTAAAGTACCGAGCGTCTGGACCAGCCGGTTCGACTGGAGCGTTAGAGTCGGTGTTGTATCTGAATTGACGTTTCACCCCAATATAAGCCTGACAGTTGTAGTTGCCGGAACTATCGATGGCGCACCCGGACCCGTAGGTATCGACGGTAAGGTGTGGAATGTATCGGTACCAGACATTGGCCAGGGTCTTCCATCCTTTGTGTGGTTCGGAAGGATTGGGGAAGGGGATTCCGCCCTGATAATTGTCGATCGAGAGGCCCCCGTCTGGAAGCTCAACAATACGCACACCACGCGCGTATTTGTTCGTCGCATCGACATAATTCTTCGGAAGCGGATGGATGACGGTCGGTCCCACTTGCATACGCACGTCGGGCGGCATCTTCCAGAAATACTTGCCGTCAAATAGGGCCGCCATTCCATCTGGCATAAAGGCTCGGTACTGCTGCCAATTTGCCATCGTAATGACCGTGCCTGGCGCAATTGTGTCAACGGGATCGACTGCCTCGGCGGCTGGCTCAATCGCGTTTGCAATCGCTAAGCGGACGGACAAGACGATGAGAGTGCAAATGGCACTTACGATTGTAATTCGCGTGATCCGACCTCTAGGTTTCATCAATATCTATCCTTTCGAGCCATTCGGTATCACGGTTACTGCTCGGAGTTCAAATCATCGATCATGTTGGAAGAATCTGCCCGATTCGGACTATCACTTAGACTTCCGCACCGGTAAACGATGAGCCGCTGTCAAGTCGAAAAGCTGTTTGCGATCCACATTACGCTAACGAAACAAGGTTCATCCGCTCAGAAATCACGGCGGCGCAAGATTGCGATCCTCTCGGCGTTGGCACTCGCCGCCAATGCGATCTACGATGCGTTCGGTCATTGTCGGGCCCGAGACTTCCCTGATCGAGAAGCGAATCCGCGAGCACTTTATTGCGATACATCGCGATGTACTAACTATATGAATATGATCATCGATACTCACGTACATGCAATCTCCGAGGACCAAGAGAAATATCCGCGGCGCGCGGACGTGCAGGAATGGGTGTGCGATACCTCGGCCGAGATGTTGCTCGCGCTCAATCGAGAGGCGGGCGTCGATCGCACAGTGCTGGTGCAAGGGCATGGTGCGTACGAGTTCGACAATAGCTACGCTGCGGATTGCGCGCGCCAGTACCCGCGCAACTTCGTCTCTGTCTGCATCGTTGACCAGCTGCAGACCAATGCGGATGATGAGTTGACTTATTGGGTGCGCGAACGCGGTGTCGGCGGCGTCCGCCTGTTTGCGCTAGGAGAGCCTGAAGTGCCGATCGATGATGAACGGACCTATCCCTTGTGGGAACGGGCTGTCGCTCTTGCAATTCCGATTTGCATCATGATGCGATTCCATCAAGTCGCCCGGCTTGCAGGTATGCTTGAGCGCTTTCCGGAGGCGCGCGTGGCGCTCGACCATTTAGCGCTACCACGATTACGTGAAGGCGCGCCGTATGATTCGGTCCAGGCTCTTTTTGAGTTGGCCCGCTTCCCCAAGCTGTATTTGAAGTTCTCGACTGAAACATTGTACGCGGCGCGGCGTGGCCGCAGCACGCCCGAAGAATTCTTCAGCCGGCTGGTCCAACGATTTGGTGCGCAGCGCATAATGTGGGGATCGAATTACCCAGCCACCCATGATCGCAGCTTCAAAGAGCAAGTTGCATTGGCGCGAGAGGACCTTGCCTTTCTCTCACAGGAAGACCAAGGTTGGCTTTTCGGCGAGACGGCTCTCAGCCTTTGGCCGACGTTGCGCTGAGAAAGGCAGGGGATGCATGAAATTCGGCCTACACTATCAATTGCCCTGTTACGGTGGGCAATCGCCGGTGCAGCGCTATCGCGATACGCTCGAGCAGTCAGTGCACGCCGAGGCACTCGGATTCGAATCGGTATGGCCAGTAGAGCAGCACTTCAACGCTGACCTGTCGATTACGCCCGCACCGCTACTACTACTTGCCGCGCTGGCGGAGAGAACGCAGACGCTGCGACTCGGTATCGCGATCGTGCTGCTGCCGCTTTCACATCCCTTGCGAATTGCAGAAGAGATAGCGACTTTAGACATACTCAGCAACGGCCGAGTGGAATTCGGGGTTGGGCGTGGCGCGATTCCGACCCATTTCGCCGGGTTTGGAGTTCCGCAGGCCGAGAGCCGCGAGCGTTTTGTCGAAGCCCTCGAAGTGATCGTCAAGGCATGGACCAACGAACGCGTTTCACATGACGGGCGATTCTTCAAAGTGGACAACCTTTCAGTCGTACCAAAGCCGGTACAGAAGCCCCATCCACCTGTCCGCGCCGCAGCTAATAGCGTCGAAACCTTTGAACATATGGGCCGCATGGGGCTGCCGATCTTCGTGGCCACTCCGATCAACCCCTTCGCGAAGCTCAAGGAGACTTTGCCGATCTATCGGGAAGCCCGTGCGGCCGCTGGACATCCCGACAATGGCGGCGAAGATGTCACGCTGGCGCTCCCTCTTTTTGTCGATGAAAGCCGCACGCACATTCGGCCGGTGGTGGAGCCGAGTATCAATCACTATCTGCAGACGGTAGCCGCAATTTACCGGTCGGCGGTTGAGCGGTCGGAAACAGTAGCGGCGAATCTTCCGGAGAGAGTTCAACGGTTCGGTCATACAAGCTACGAACAGGCCTGCGAGTCGATGGCAATTTTCGATACTCCGGAGGCGTGCCTCGAGCGCTTGCAGCATGCAGCGGAAGAATTCAATGTCGGACGCATAATCTGCTGGTTCAACATCGGCGGTATGATTCCGCACCTGCAGGTCATGCGGAGCATGGAACTATTCGCCATCAAGGTGATGCCTCATTTCCGACGGGACACTTAGGAATCGACGCAGATATTTTGAGCGACCACTTCTATCTTGTATGGATGGGCCTGATCGCTCCGCATTCACGATTTGGAGCGCTATGACGTCAAACTATTCAGAATGACAGTTTGTACAGCCGCGCAGCATTGCGCCACAGGATAAGTTCGCGATCTTCTGCAGAAACCTCCGCAAAATTAGCTTCGATCATGCGCGCAGTTTCAGGATACGTCGAAGCCGATCGCGGAAACTCCGATTCCCACAGGATGCGGTCCGAGCCAACGTAATTGCGGTTTCGCAGGCCAACTTTTTCTTTCCACGTGGTGACGTAACATTGCCGGCGGAATACCTCAGACGGGCGTTCGGCGAAACCTTCGTTTTCGGCCAGACGCTGCCGTTCCCATTGATGGTCCAGAGCTTCCAGCGCGAATGGCACATAATCGATCGCGCTGCCTGCAAACACTGGCTGCAATTTGGGAAACCGATATAAGATCCCTGACAGCACCATTCCGTTGATTAACGCCGCGCTCCCTGCTGCTTGGCGGACATTGTCGAATGCGCGAGCGCCAGCGGCGTCGTAGGCCGGACTGATTTCGAACATCACGCTTGGAGCGCTTCCCGCGTGGAAGCACACGGGGACGTCCAGTTCCTGGATCGTACTCCAGAGTGGGTCCCAGTCCGGTTTATACAGGTGAGGCGAGGCGGGATATATCTGCGAAGGCTGTGCGGGCATGATTACGCCTTTGTGGCCGCGCCCTACCGCGCGTTTGGCTTCTGCCGTCGCTGCTTCGATAGATCCTGCCGGTAGTATCGCCTGTGGCACGAAGCGGGGGCTGAACGCCGCCCAGACGCCAATAATCCAGTCGTTATAGATACGCGCGCATTCGATCTGAAGTTCGAGATCTTTGATTGCGACTATCGCTTCGCCGCTGATGCCTGCCGCCAACGGGTAAAGCACTGAACAATCAACGCCGTCGGAATCCATAACGGCAAGACGCGCCTGCGGCTCAGACGCACTCTTAGGGACCTCTCTCCAAGTCTGCGGCTCTAAGCCACGATTGTTAGATAAAGCCCCGGTAGGCGCCAGCGAACTCGAGGCTCTGACCTGACCATCGATCACCCAGCGCTCTGTCCCGTCTGCCTGTGTCGCCACATGGGGAATACGCGCGCCCCATTTCGCCTGCGAGATAGATTGCACCCACAGGTCAGGCGGTTCGACGACATGGTCGTCAACGGATATCACACCAAATCGTAATGCCACGGTTTCGCCTCCCATGACCGCGACTAACAAGAACTGCAGCGATTGGATGCTTCTGCTGCTTCGATTCGACTACAGTTTGTAGACGCGCTTGGGATTTTCGACGAGTATTTTGTGCTGATCCTCTTCTGATACGCCTTCGAAGCTCCATTTCAGCCATTTGTCGGCTGCGGGCCAGATCGAAGTCGGATGTGGGAAGTCAGTCTCCCACAGAATCCGGTCGATGCCGATGAAATCGCGCAGCTTGATTCCCGCCTGCTCGTACCAGAAGTCTACGTAGCATTGCTGACGAAATGCGTCGCTGGGTTTGCGCTTCAGGCCGTGGTTGTAAAGTTGGTTGTGCTCCCATTCGTAGTCACAAGCTTCCAGCACGTACGGAACCCATCCAATACCGCTCTCCGCGCCAACGAAGGTCAACTTCGGGAAACGCTCGAGCACACCGCACAGCAGGAGATTGGCGAAGATTTGTGATGAGAGGGCAAATGAGTTCGCACTGCCCATCGCCAGCGTCTTCATGTCGCTGGCGCCAGGCTCCGAACCGAGTGTCAGACGTTTCGCACCGGCCACATTATGGAAATGCACCGGCATGTTGAGCTCCTGCGCGGTCGCCCACAGTGGATCCCAATAGCGGTCGGCAAACGCAGGCAGATGATACTGCTCGGTCGCGCCGATCATGAGGAATCCGCGATGGCCGCGATCGGCTGCATGCTTCAGTTCGGCGACCGCGGCCTCGACGCTTGAGAGCGGCAGTTCGGCCAATGTGATGAAGCGATGAGGGGCCACGTCGTAAAACTCATCAGCGAGATAGTCGTTGTATGCTCTAACACAGTCCTTCTGGAGCGCGGGTTCCATTTTGAACATGAAGCCCTCGCCACCAACCCCGGCCGTGTTGGGGAAGAGTACCTGCGCTGACACACCATCGCGATCCATGGCGCGCATCCGTCCGTCCGCCGTATAGACCATTGACGGTACATCACGCCAGTGCGTCGGCAGGCTTTTACGATCGGGAATCACGCCGTGGCAGAGGGAGAGCCATCCGTTCATCATCACCCTCCCGTCGCACATCCAGACCTCTCGCCCGTCCTTCTCGACGATCTGTGGTATGCGGTCGCCCCACTTGGCCTTGGACATTCTGCTCGTCCAGGTGTCAGGTTTCTCCTGGCAATGACTGTCGACATCGATTCGCTTGTATTCGAAAGCCATGACCTAGTCTCCTTATGAATGCTACACCGGATTTCCGTTTTGATTTGACAGGTAGATTCCCATGGACACCCATTGATTAGCAAACGCCAGCGCAGTTGGCATTGCTAGCTACTCCGTGCGGAGTGCAGAGGGCGATCGCAGGCTGCCATCGTTGACGGCGGACATCGGAGGGTGTTACTGGGAAAACCTCGGCAGCATTGTCACGTGAAAGGCCGAGTTATTCTGAAAGCGAAAGGGACGAAAGATATGCCCAAACAGTCCCCGATACCCGACGAGTTGGACAAGCCCTTCTATGACGCTTGCAACGAAGGGCGGCTGGTGGCGCAATATTGCACCAATTGTCTCAAGTATCAGTTCCCACCTCGGCCAGGCTGTAGCCATTGTGGAAACAAGGCCTCGGTGGAATGGCGTCAACTGAGTGGTCGTGGCCGGATCGTCAGCCGTGTGGTCGTGCATGACACGCCGACTTCGTCGCTGATTCCCGAGCAGCCCTTCAACGTAGCTGCGATTGCGCTGGATGAAGGGCCCGAAATGATTATGCTGTCTCATCTGCCCGGGACTCCCGTTGATAAAGTACCGATCGGGGCTGCGGTCGAGGTGATCTTTGAGGCGACCCCAGCGACGGGCCAAAAGGTACCCGAATGGCGAGTGGTGGGCTAACACCCTCGGTCATGAGCGACAGGACGGAAAGGCGAAGCAGGAGGTAAACGATGCCGCATCCAGGAGTTCCTCGCACTTGGTTCCGAAATAGAGACGGTATGGGAGTTTGGGAGGGCCGAGGCAAGGTTGTGGCTACTGGCGTCGGCACGTCGCCCACCGCGCGGCGCTGGGACGAGAAGCCTGAGACCAGCATGGGCGCCATGACTATCATAGCTATTCGGAAGGCCATCGCGGATGCGGGGATTTCGCCGGACGAGATCGATGGACTGGTTTTAACGCCTGATTCGACGACTGGCATTTCCAACGATCCGAATACTCCTCCGCCCCCGGGCTGGGAGCAGCACTTCAAAATGGCCTCATTCCGGCAGGCCGGTATTACTCGCGGCGACATCGACTGGATCCTCATGAACACGCCTGAGCTGAAGAACGTCAGGTTCATGATGAACGGCGCGATATGTATGTCCGTGTCTTTCGTCGCAGCGGCGGAGGCGGTGGCGCGGGGACTCACCAAGACATGCCTCGTGGTTCGTGGCTGGCACAACCTGGCTGGCCGCTATTATGTGGGCGTAGGAGCGATGGCACTGAATACAGCTGCTGGCCGGGGCAAATACAGCAGTATTTTCGGCTTGCCTGCATGCGGCACCACGGCCATGGTCTTTGAGGAGTATTGCCGCAAGTACGGGAAGAGCCACGATCAGATGGCCAATTTCGTGGTTACCCAGCGCCGGAACGGTCTCATGAATCCGGACGGTTACTATAGTCAGCACCGCCCCGAGATGATCACTATCGAGGATTATCGCACAGCGCGATGGATCGCCAAGCCGGCGAACATCTACGACAATGACCTACCGATAATGGCTGCCTTGGCCGTTGTCTTCACTACCCCGGAACGGGCCAAGGATCACAAGCAGAAACCTGTCTATGTTTTGAGCCATGGTCAGACCCGGCCGGAAGCCCCAGGCGTCGCACCCACCCTGGAGCAGTGGGAACAGAGCACCGATCGCATGGGACGGATCCTGTACGAAGGTGCGGGCGTCGGCCCGGATGATCTGGCCTTCGAAAACATGTACGACGGCTTCACCCTCTTCCACCAGTTCCACTTGGAGGGGCTACGATTCGCTGCTCGTGGAGAGAAGCGCGGCTATGCTCTTGACCTCTACGAGACGGATATCAGCATTGAGGGGCCGAATCCCGTTTCACCCAGTGGCGGCAATAATGGGAATGGACGTACACGCTGGTGGAACCATCGCGATAGCATCCTCCAGTTGCAGGGGCGGTCGCCCTCACAGATAACGAAAAAGGCGGAGGTCGGTGTGTCCGGTGCTCCTATGCCAGACGCTTGCGACGCACTGATTTGGAGTGCCAATCCCCCGATTTAGGTCTGCGGCCTTCGGCATGGTGTGGCGAATATCGTCGGTTGCCCATCTTGACGGGCAACCGGCAACCTTAATAACTAGTCAGACAGTGCAGCGAGGGCGTGGCGCCACCTGCAACAATTAGTCTATCCGAAAGCGGCCGATTCGTCTTAATGACTCGGCAGCCATACCGTAAGATTTCGGAGCGGAATACTGATATGGCTTCGGTAGAAGCGTTGTTGGCGCTGTATTAGCGCGAGGAGAAAAGAAAGTTGGCTTTCCTCATCAGCTTTGACATCGATGGCACTATGGAATTCGGCGACCCGGCCGGCGGTGTCACTGTAGAAATGGTCCGAAGAGCCAAGGAGTTGGGGTTTATCATTGGCAGTTGCTCAGATCGTTTCCCCTCCTGGCAGAAGAAGGTATGGGATAGTCACGGTATCGCTGTCGATTTTTGGGTGCCGAAGCATATGCTGTCTGACGTCAAGGCTCGTTTCCAGGCGGATCGCTACGTTCACATCGGTGACCGCGATATCGACCGCCAGCTCGCCGAAAAAGAAGGATTCCTCTTTTGGTGGGATCACGAGGCCGTTTCTGAGCCTTGGTTAGCCTGGCTGACTGAATAACATCGAGCAGGCTCAACACCGGTATGAAGATTGGCCTGATCTCAGACACTCACATCCCGTCGATGGGTGCTGAGCCGCCATCGCAAGTGGTCCAGGCCTTTGAGGGGGTCGAACTCATCCTTCACGCAGGCCACGTTGAAATCGCCTCTTGTATAGATTGGCTTGAGCGTATCGCTCCGGTCACGGCAACGACGTCGTGGCTAGTGGGTACGGGTGAGGCTCTCCCTAGAGTGAACACCGTTAAGGTGGTGGAGGCGGAGGACCACACGATTGGTATTTGTCATGAGTTGATCTTGAAGAGTTTGGGCGACGATGCCGTGCCGGGGGCGATCGGTAGAGCATTTCCTCCCGAAGAGTCGCTCCCCGATGCGTTACAGAGCATCTTTGGCAAGCCGGTGGATATTGTGGTGTTCGGCTACACCCATGAGGCGATGGTAGAGACTCATCAGGGGGTGCTCTTCGTCAATCCTGGGAGCCCGAGCTTGGTGAAACAGAACATCAGGCTCGGTACAGTAGCTATTTTAGAGATCACGCCAGAGACCAAGTCTGCAAAGATAATTGACCTAGCCAGACTGGACCCTTGAGTTGTATTCGTCCCATCTCCTCGATGGATTTTTCCCCTAGTGCTCTGGCTAATCGTAACCTGGTACTCTCTGCACCTTGCCCCGCACTAATTTGAAATAATACTTCCCGTCGATAACCCCGCAGTACCTTTGGAGGCATCACTCCACGACGAGATCTTCACGGAAATATGGCCTAACAGGACTAGCCATCGCGTCTGGATCACTCGATTGTGTTTCGTTCACGTGACCATTGAGAGGGTCGCGCAGCCAAGTCCAAATCTTTCTTATATCAATCGGGTTGTTGGCCGCTGAGCGTCCGCTATCGTTCCTGTAGTAATTGTGAGCGCGCGGATCTGTGTAAATCATCAGAGCTTCGGCCCGATCGACTTCATCGTTATACCGCTCATAAGCATCTAGTGAGATATCGATCGTGCACTTCTTCTGAGTAATCAGTCCGCCAATGCATTGGAGAGCGAACCTGGTCACCATCTCCTCGAAATCGACAATTTGAAGTCCTCCGAAATTATTAGTGTTAGGTCCATAGATCATAAAGAAGTTCGGGAACCCCGGCAGCATCGTGCCGAGGTACGCGCGGGCGCCGTCTTTTGCCCAAAGCTCTTCGACGCGCTTGGCGTCCCGCCCGCGCACCTCCATCGGCCATAGGAAGTCGTTAGCCTTGAATCCGGTTGCATAGACTATGATGTCCACCGAGTGCTCAGCGCCACCTTGTGTCCTGATGCCGTTTGGTTTGATCTCCCGAATGGGGTCAGTGACTAACGTGACATCGTTACGCAGCAACGCATCATAGATGCAGTAATCCGTGTCAACGATGATGGGCCGAGCTGAGTACGGAGGGGCAACCGGGGTCATCTTCTCAATCAGGTCAGGGCGTTTTGCAAGCTTTCTTTCGATAAACGCCAATTGTTGCTCTCTGATTTTTTTGTTGAGCGCACTCCTTGCGTGCCGATCTTCGAACTGAGGATCGATACGCATGATCGGCGAGAAAGTTTGCGGCCCCGCAAGCCAACTCAGACGGAATCGAATGAAATTCCTAATATACGGAAAGTTGCGATCCAGCCAATTCACTTGTGGCGGAAATGGATCAAGATAGCTCTTGGTATCGAAACACCAGTTGGGCGTCCGCTGAAAAACGAAGGTGTGCCCGGCTAATTTCGCGAGTTCAGGGATCAATTGGTACCCCGTGGCGCCGGTACCAATCACCGCAACCCGCTTGCCCTTTAGATCGAGACCGGCAGGCCATCTAGCTGTATGGAACGAGTTGCCCTCAAACGTATCCATACCTGGAATGCTCGGCACGTTTGGGCGCGACAAAAATCCAACGCTTGCAATTACCGCGTTCGCACGCCATACGCGTGGTCCATCAGGTCCGTCGGTATTGATTTCCCACAGCTTGGCGCTCTCGTCCCAAACGGCGGACTTGACCTCAGTCTTGAACGTAATGTCATTGCGAATCTCGAAATGGTCGGCCACCCACTTGAAATACCTTAGGTTTTCACGCTGCAGGCAGAACGCATTCGGGTATTCGAAATCAACACCGTAGATATGGGTGTAAGTGCGGCTTGGGGAATCGACTCGAGCGCCAGGGTATTGGTTTTCATACCAAGTACCACCGACCTCCGCGTTCTTTTCGATCACAAAATATGGGATACCAGCGTGCTTCAGTTGAACGGCGGCGTTTAGTCCACCCATCCCAGCGCCGATCACGGCGACGACGAAGTTCTGCAAGTCCTGCGATAGGGGTGGATTCTGCCAGGTCAGTGCTCGCGCCCACGGGTCCAAAGCCAACTGCTCCAGCCACATTTCCAACTCAGACGCGGGAATATCGGCGCCAGCGACCAGGCTGAGGCTACGGGGAAGTCGCTGCGCCGGACCGCAACGAATGTCGGGAGCACCGCGGTCTCGATAAGACTTGAGAAACGCGGATGCCTTCGACTGAATCATCGCCAAGTCCGATGGGTCCGAGACATCAGCTTTGGATTGAACCAGAGCCAACTCTTTCGAAGCATTCCCTGGCTCCGAATGCCTAATATCTGCTGTTGCGGCTTGAGTGGCCGCGATGCTCTCGTCACCAGTTAATTGATAGAGCAGGCCCCGCAATACCATCGGATCGGCATACTTCACCGCATCATCGATTGTTTCATCGGTCGCCGTGAGCAATTCAGATTTGTCGGTCATCTATGCAGCCTCTCTCTTTGAATCAGTCTGCGACTGCCGTCTATACCACAAAGGGATGAGAGATAATAACCGGTGCTGAAGCGAAATAGGGTATAGCAAGTTCAAGCGGGTGCTCGCGAAAAGACCAGCCGGTTGCTATGCAGGCGAGAGTTGAAACCCGATCAAGCCACCGAGGGGTGACTGCCGGCTGAGACTCCGAATTTTTGCGCTGTGCGAGAGTTTGACACTTCAGAAACTCCTTGATACGGCACAAGAACGTATTCGTTATAGAAGAAAAAATAAGGAGGAATCCAATGGCCGAATTTGACATTCATATCAAAGGCGGAACCATCGTGGACGGCACCAGGGTGCCTCGCTATCAAGGTGATCTGTGGATCAAGGACGGCAAGATTGCCCAGATTGGCGGCCGCGCACCGGGCTTCGCCAAGAAGTCGATTGACGCTGGCGGTCTCATAGTTGCACCCGGATTTGTCGACCTGCACACCCATTACGACGCTCAGATCCGATGGGATCCTTATTGCACGATTTCCGGATGGCATGGGGTCACTTCTCTTGTGTTAGGCAACTGCGGGTTCGGGTTCGCTCCAGTCAAGCCTGAATTCCGTGACCGCTCGATGCTCGCAATGACGCGCACCGAGGCGATCCCATATGCTTCGATGAAGGAGGGGATGAAATGGGATTGGGAAACAATTCCTGAGTATCTCGATTCGCTCGACCGCTCGCCCAAGGGCGTCAATTGTATACAGTACATGCCCACCGCCTCTCTCATGATCTATGTAATGGGACTAGAGGCGGCCAAAGCCCGTCCGGCAACTGACAAAGAACGGGCCGAGATGGCGCGTTTGCTTCATGAGGGAATGGACGCGGGGTTGTGCGGCTTCTCGATTCAACGGCTCGGCCATGATTCCGTCCAAGCAGACTTTGACGGTTCGCCAATGGTGACCGACACAATGTGTGACGAGGACATTTTCAATCTCGCGCGTGTTCTGCGCGATCGCGACGAAGGCTTCATGGAGATCACGCAAGCGACTGACCCGGCAGATAATCGGGCTGATCTGGCTTTTGTGCAAAAGCTTGCTGGCGTTGCGAAGCGGCCGATTCTCTTCCAGGCAGTGGTGCCAACGCGCAAGAATCCTGAAATCCATCGGCGCATCCTGCGTTGGATCGAAGAGTGCCGCGCGGAAGGACTTCCCATTTTTGGCCAAGGAGCATCGGTGCGCAGCGGATTTGCGTTCACCCTCGAACACTGGAACCTCTACGATATGAGTCCAGCGTGGCGCGCCATGACCACGGGCACGTTTGACGAGAAGGTCACTAAGATGAAGGATCCGCAAATGCGCGCGGCGGTCATCAAGGAGACCGATGAGGCCGATGCGCGGCTTCGTTCGCTGCAAGCCGGAGTCGGTGGCAGCCCGCGAAATCTCATCGTCCAGTGGGTCGAAAATCATGAGGAACTGGAGAAGTACGTCGGCAAGTCACTTATGCAGATCGGGATGGAAGAGAACAAACATCCTCTTGAAGTGATGTTTGACTTGTCAGTTGCGACGAATTTGAAAGCAGAATTTCTGGGTCCCAATAAGGGTTTCAATGCCGACTTTATGGCAGAAATCTTTACTGCGTCGCCATATACTTTCCCCGGCGTGTCGGACGGAGGCGCACATACTAAGTTCTTCACGGGCGGCGCTTTCACCACCGATTTTCTCCGCTGGCTAGTGCGGGACGAACAAAAGATTACATTGGAGGAAGCGCACTATCGTATGTCGGCGTTACCTGCGCATGCGGCAGGTTTTCGCGACCGTGGGATGTTGCGCGAGGGTTTGGCGGCCGACATCGTTGTATACGACCTGAACAGCCTCGACGTCGAACCAGACTGGGTCGGCGAAATCGCGCATGACTTCCCTGGCAACGAGTGGCGGCGGGTGCAACGTGCCAAAGGCTACCGTTCGATTATCGTCAATGGCGAGGAGACGTTCGCTGAAGGTAAATGCACCGGCGCGACGCCGGGTAAGCTACTCCGCCACGGTCACGCCTGAGATGTGCACTTGAAAAGCATGAGGGCCTCGTGTTCAAGGACGCGCGGCCCATTTATGCGTTTTGAACGATGCTCCCCGCTATTCTCACGCGCGGGCTCTTTTGGAATCGTGACATGGATACGCGAGGTGTCTGGAGTGTTGCAGATGAAGACTCGCGCACTCGGCTATAGTTAGGGTATCTGTCCTACGAGTGCACGACGATGGGCAAGCGAGGGAGCGGGCCGTTGGAATGCCACGCTCCCCAGTATTTTGCTTGATTGTACTATCAGCCTGCGTTTAGAGCAGGGCAGCGCACTCGACCAGAGGTGCGAAGCGTTGCAGCTGTTCCGGCGCTTTGCCTGCCGCAGAATCGGAACCCATCTTCTGCGAGAAGGGGATGAAGCGGCTCACACCCGCATCGCGGTACCGCTTCAAGTCGTCCCCCGAAGGCATGCCTTTGTCCGAATCTACCAGCACCGTGACCTGGATTGAGTCGGGCTTGCGGCCGTGATCAGCTGCGAGCTTGTGGATCGTCGCAACGTCGCGCTTCATCTGTTCGGGACTCGCCGCGAGCGGCATCCAGCCGTCATAAGTGCGCGCGACGCGTTCGAGAGCCTTGGGCCCATGCGCACCGAGGAGGATTGGCGGATAGGGTTTCTGCACCGGCTTGGGATCACAACGCACGGCCGGGAAATGTATGATTTCGCCGTGGTAGGCAGCTTCGCTTTCGGTCCACAGCACGCGCATCGCCTCGACCATCTCGCGGGTTTGCCGCCAGCGAAAGCCAAATTTTATTCCAAGCGCTTCGCTCTCTTCCCTGAGCCATCCTGCGCCTGCGCCTATGACCACTCGCCCGTTCGAGTAGTAGTCAAGACTGGCGATGATCTTGGCGGTAACCAGTGGCTCGCGTTCCGGCAGCAAACAAATACCGGTACCGAGCTTGATCTTTTTTGTAACGGTCGCCGCTACGGTCAATGCCACGAATGGATCAACCCACCGGGTGTAGTGCTCGGGGAGCTTGCCGTCAGCCGCAGCAGGAAACGGCGTTGTCATCACGACGGGTATCACCGGATGCTCTGGAATCCAGAGTGATTCGTAGCCTAGAGCTTCGGCGGACCGCGCGATTTCCGCTAAGTTGCCGCTTTGGATCGTCGCAGCCATCAAAAATCCTATGTCCAATCTTCGATCCTCCTAATCTCGTGGAGTGTTGCAGAATAACAGCGTCGGAGGGGGGCTCAAGAGCGGCGAAGATTCTTAACATAAGGATGGGTAGGCGGGATCGTGTCAGGGTTGGCTCTTACAGGGAATCCAAACTGTCCCTGCCCCAATTATCCAAGCTAATTCAAAACAAATCTGTGATCAGGATGGTGGAGGCGGGGGGAATTGAACCCCCGTCCGAAGACCGTCCGACTACGGCCACTACACGCTTATTCCGCGATTTGATCTCGCCGGCGAGCCGTCCACGGACCGACTGCTCGATAGCCAGCCGATTGTAATCTCGGGCGCGCAGCCAATCGGCGAACGCCGCTACCCCAGCCCACTAAATGACGTTCCGGCCCACTGTCATGGGCGAACAGTGGCGGAACGCTAGCGGCCGTTAGGCCGCCAGAGCGTAACCGTTATTGTCTGCGGATAAATTTCGCAGTGCTGTTTGTTTAACGGGCCAACAGTACCCCGGCGTGCGACCATAACCCTCTTGCCTCCGTCGAACCCAGTTCGCCCCCGGAGAAACTACAAGATTTGAGGTGAAGACCGTCACAGTTACGCCTACAATCTAGGGCCTCTCCCGATTGATAGCAACTAGCCTTGCCGAGGGGAGAGCGCGAACGAGCGCTGCGTTTATGTTAGAGTTGGCTCGTTTCAATGAGGATTTTAGGCCTTTCAGCGTTTTACCACGACAGCGCAGCTGCGCTGATCGAGGATGGCGCCATCATCGCGGCTGCCCAGGAAGAACGCTTCACACGCCATAAGCACGATCCTGCGTTTCCGGTCGGAGCGATCTCGTTCTGTCTGAGGCAACCGGGACTGAGCCTGGATCAGGTTGACGAGATCGTTTTCTACGACAAGCCGTGGCTCAAGTTCGAGCGGATGCTGGAGACCTACCTCGGGTTTGCGCCCCGAGGCTTGGGTTCGTTTTTGGCCTCCATGCCCCTCTGGCTGAAGGAAAAACTCAATCTCAAATCGGTTCTCCGACGCGAACTCGCTGCCATCGGTAACTGCGCCGCCAAAGCAGTCCCGCCGTTGCTGTTCACCGAGCATCATCAGGCGCACGCCGCGTCGGCGTTTTTCCCAAGCCCGTTCGAGCGCGCTGCCGTCCTATGCCTCGACGGAGTCGGCGAATGGGCGACCAGTTCGCTATGGCTCGGCGAAGAAAATCGGCTCGAGCCGCAGTGGCAAATTGATTTTCCTCATTCGCTGGGACTGCTCTATTCGGCGTTTACCTATTACACTGGTTTCAAGGTCAATTCGGGCGAATACAAACTGATGGGTCTCGCGCCGTACGGCGAACCGCGTTATGCAAACCTGATTCTTGACCATCTGATTGACGTCAAACCTGACGGCACGTTTCGCCTCGACTCGTCGTACTTCAATTATGCGACGGGCTTGACGATGACCAACGGGAAGTTTGACCAGCTTTTTGGCGGTCCTCCGCGCCAGCCGGAAGCCGAATTGACGCAGCGCGAAATGGACTTGGCAAGCTCGATTCAACAAGTCACGGAAGAGGTGGTGATGCGTCTCGCGCGCACGGCTCGCAAGGAGTTGAATGCCGAATACCTCTGCCTTGCTGGGGGTGTCGCTCTGAACTGCGTCGCCAATGGCAAGGTGCTGCGCGAGTCCGGCCTGCGCGATATCTGGGTGCAACCGGCCGCGGGTGACGCGGGAGGGGCGCTAGGCGCAGCGCTGGCGGTGTGGCATCTGCGGCACGGCGGCATGCGGGGGGCGATTGAAGGTGATCGGATGCATGGCGCCTACTTGGGGCCATCGTTCACCGACGGCGAGATTCTGCGCCAGCTTGAGCGTCTGAGCGCTGTTTATCAACATTACGATGAAGAAGGGTTGGTCGAGCGGGTTGCGGAGGTGTTAGCCGAAGGTGCCGTTGTTGGGTGGTTCCAGGGGCGGATGGAGTTTGGCCCGCGCGCCTTAGGGAGCCGTTCGATCTTAGGCGACGCCCGTAATCGACAGATGCAGTCGGTGATGAACCTTAAAATCAAGTATCGTGAGTCCTTTCGTCCGTTTGCCCCATCGGTAATGGCCGAACGGGTCACCGATTATTTCGAGTTGGATCGGCCCAGCCCGTATATGGCGCTGGTCGCTCCGGTGGGTCAGGATTTGCGCATCACGCCTGACCCCGGGGACGAGCAGCTATTCGGCATTGCGAAGCTCAATCGACCGCGCTCAACGATTCCGGCGGTGACGCATGTCGATTATTCGGCGCGAATTCAGACGGTCCATCGCGAGACCAATCCGTGCTTTCATTCGCTTCTGAGCCGCTTCGAGACTCTGACCGGATGCGGCTTGCTGGTGAACACGTCGTTCAACGTCCGCGGCGAACCGATTGTTTGCACTCCTGAAGATGCCTATCGATGTTTCGTCAATACCGAGATGGACTATCTGGCGATTGGCAACTACCTCTTGGCGAGGGTGGACCAGCCGATTGGAGCGCGCGACGAGTCTTGGCGGCGTCAATTCGCGATGGATTAGTGGAGGCCTCCGGCGTTCATACGGGCCGATCTGAACTGCGCAACTTTGGACTCGTACTCGGCGGGCTGTTCGCGGCCTTTTTTGGTCTGCTGCCCTTAATCCGCCACCACACGTTGCACACGTGGCCATGGTGTCTCGCTTGTGTGCTGTGGATTCTTGCTTTGGCCCGACCGTCCATGCTGAGCTATCTTCATGTTGCTTGGACGCGCTTAGGCTGGGCCTTGGGGTGGATAAACACGCGCATCGTACTAACTATCATCTACACCGTGCTGGTCGTGCCGATCGGAACGGTGATGCGGTTTTGGGGACGCGACCGGATGGGACAGCGATTCGATCGCGAAATTGCCTCGTACCGAGTCAGTTCGCGCAAACGGTCGGCCCAGGATCTGGAGCATCCGTTCTGAAGCTGTGAAACGTAGCCTCTGATGTTAGATTTGCTTAAGGATCTGTGGGGCTTCGCCCGCGATCGCAAGAAGTACTGGCTGGTGCCGCTAATCGGCACGCTAGTTTTGATCAGCGTGCTCTTGGCGCTGGCTCAATTTTCAGCCGTTGCGCCCTTCATCTATACGCTCTTTTGAGCGGTCGCCGAACGGCGAGCGGGCATCCTCTGAAGCGCTACCGGCGCGACGAGTTAAGCATTCGGCGTTCAACTATCGATGGAACCGCCGTGCGATCATACGGCGGCTGTCCTCAGTCGGCGTAGGTATTCTAGCCGCCTTGGCGATCGCGGAAATTGTCATACGCTTCGCTGGTCTCGCCCCAACGAGCTTCTATACCTACGATCCTGATTGTGGCTGGACGACGAAGCCTGATACCGCAGGTTGGCAGACCCAGGAGGGGCGCGCCTTCGTTCGAATCAACTATGCCGGCTTTCGCGGCCCCGATTATCCGCTGGCCAAGCCAGCTGGGACGCTGCGTGTCGCCGTGCTCGGCGATTCCTTCACTGAGGCACAACAGGTTGCAGAGCAGGATACATTTTGTGCGGTCGCCCAACGCCGGATCCAGTCCGCGATGCCGCTGGAGGCTGCGGGAAGCGGCGCTACCGTTCCCTTCAGCAGGGTCGAGGTAATGAACTTCGGCTGCGATGGTTACGGCACGGCGCAGGAGTTGGTCACCCTGCGCGAGCGGGTCTGGCGCTACGAACCCGATGTGGTCGTGCTAGCCGTCTTTACCGGCAACGACATCCGCAACAATTCGGTCGTACTCGAGGGTGATAAGTGTCGGCCTTTTTACGTTTTCGACGGTCCCAAGTTGGTACTAGGCGGTCCGTTCGAGGGTTCGTTCTGGTTCCGCACGAACTGCATGCTGCGTTTCGAGTCGCGCCACTTCCAGGTGCTGAACATGCTCGGTGACGCGAACAGTGTCTTGCGTCATCGGATAAGGGCCGTCTGGGCGAGCGGCCACCCGACGCCATCGCAACCAGCGCTGTCCGAGCCCGGCCTCGACGATGCGATCTATCAACCCGCGCGGGACAAGGTGTGGCGCGAGGCCTGGCGTGTGACCGATGCTGAAATCGAGATGGTCCAGCGCAACGTAGCAGATCATCATGCGCGGCTGCTGGTGGTGACGCTGGCCAACGGGATCCAGGATGGTCCCGATCCCATTGCGCGTCGGCACTATATGCAATTTGTAGGCGCCAAGGATCTTTTTCGGCCCGACGATCATATCCGGAACTTGGGGGCACGAGACGGCTTCGAGGTCTTGAATCTGGCGCCGCCAATGCAACGTTATGCGGAAGCGCATCACCTATATCTGCATGGGTTTCGGAACACCCGGCTTGGGCTCGGCCATTGGAACGCCGACGGCCATCGCGAAGCCGGCGAACTGATCGCACAGCGCCTGATCGAATTACTCCAAAATCGTCAAGGTTTGCGCCTGCCCATGCTCGATGGGCTTGCCTCGCGGACAGTCCATTAAAGCTGGGAACTAGCTGGTTTCGAATAGGAGACACACGCGTATAGCCGCCTGCGTCCTTTGAAGTTGCAGGGCGAAAGGGGAAATGTCAGCCTCAGATCAGGGTGATCGTCGGCGTGAGTCGCAGTTCCGAACAAGCCGCGTCCGTGCGCGAATGGCGGGACGCATCGAGGCTGATATTCTATTTTGCAGCTCTAATGGCGCTAGTGATTGGCGCGTGCGCGTCCGTTACCGGCACTCCATATGGTCTCACTCAAACCCCCGAACAGAAGGCGGAGCAGGTAGTGCCGCTGCTACAATCGGCTGGCTTCGATCCAGTGACGCCGACGACACCGAACCAGATTGCACAACTCAAGTCCCTGCCACCGCTCAAGCTCGGCTATTACATCGACAAAGATGGCAATGCCAATTACTGGATGGCCGATCCCGACTATTGCAAGTGCATAATGCACGGCAACGAGGCCGCCTATCAGCGCTACGAGAATCTGAAACTTGAGAAGGAAACCGCAGAGCAAGATCGGCGCGCGATGGAAGCGCAACAACAGCAGATGAACATGGGACCACCGGGCATCGGGATGGGTTTCGGTAATGGCTTCGGGGGCTTCGGTGGTGGCGGTTTTGGTTTTGGCGGCGGTGGCTTCGGGATGTCCTTCTGACAACCGCTATCAAGTCAGCCGCAGTTTAGAGAGGAGGTGGGGCGCAGATGCGCGCTTTGGTCACAGGCGGCGCGGGCTTTATTGGATCGCATCTCGTTGACGCGCTGGTACGCGAAGGCAACGAGGTACGTTTGCTTGATAATTTCGCGACCGGCCGCCGTGAATATCTGAACCCATCAGCGGAGTTGTACGAGGGCGATATCCGGGAGATCGAGGCGATACGGCCTGCGTTTGAGGACGTCGGTTGCGTATTCCATACCGCTGCACTGCCGCGCGTGATGCTTTCGATTAAGCATCCGGTGGAAACTCACATGGTTAACGTCGTCGGCACGCTTAATACCCTGATTGCGGCGCGCGACGCCGGCGTGAAACGTGTTGTCTATTCCGGCTCGTCGTCAGTCTACGGCGATCAGACCGAGTTGCCGCTGCGTGAAACGATGACGCCAAATCCGCTCAATCCTTACGCCTTGCAGAAGCTAGCTGGTGAGCAATACACGCGAATGTTCCATCGGCTATTCGGAATCGAGACTCTAACTCTGCGCTACTTCAACGTTTATGGTCCGCGGATGGCGACGGAGGGAGCGTATGTCACTGTGATTGGGCTCTTCATTCGCGAACGGTTGGCTGGACGTCCGCTGACGATTCATGGCGATGGCACGCAGACGCGCGACTTCACTCATGTCAGTGATGTGGTGCAGGCGAATCTGGCGGCGATGAAATCGACCATCGCGGATGGTCGTGCTTTGAATGTTGGCCGAGGCAGCGCGCTGAGCGTCAACGATATTGCCGCATTAGTCGGTGGTCCGAAAATCTTCGGGGAGCGGCGTCCCGGCGATGCGCGGGCTACGCTGGCCGATCTGACTGAGACGCGCAAAGTGCTCGGCTGGGAGCCCCAAGTGGATACAGCGGAAGCGGTTGACGACCTCGTCCGCTCCTCCGGTATCCAAGCTTGAGCGAAAACCGCCAGCGGCGAAGCCATAGGTGGACAGCGCGAATCTCTGTGAGCGGGTCAAACACCGCCGCAAATTCTCAAGCGCTAGTCGGCGACGTTGACGCGCACAATCATGAAGGTCGGATATCCTTCATTTGCTGCCTTTTCGAGCTTCTTCGCGCTGGCGGAGTTCGACGCGGCGGATCTTGCCGCTAACCGTCTTTGGCAGATCGTCCACGAATTCGATCTCGCGTGGATATTTGTACGGCGCCGTTACACGTTTGACATGTTCCTGCAGCTCGGTGACGAGAGCGTCGCTGCGTTCGACTTCCGGCTTGAGGCGCACGAACGCTTTCACGATCGCCCCCCGATCAGGATCGGGACTCGCGACCACCGCCGATTCGATCACTGCCGGATGTTCAAGCAGAGCGCTCTCTACCTCGAATGGCCCGATTCGATACCCGGCCGAACTGATGACATCGTCAGCGCGCCCGACGAACCACAAGTAGCCATCCTCGTCGCGCCGCGCCTGATCGCCGGTTAGATAGTAGTCGCCGCGAAAGACGTCGGCGTTCTCCTCCGAATTCTTCCAATATTCGAGCATGATCGGCGGTGGCTTGAGCGGCTTGACGCGCACGCCGATTTGCCCGACTCCGCCGATCTGGCACTCGTTCAAGTCCTCATCGAGGACGCGAGCATCGATGCCGGGAAATGGCAGGCCCATCGCGCCAGGTTTGATCTTCGTCCCAGGCAGATTGGCGGCAATCAACTGCGTTTCGGTTTGGCCGTAACCATCATGAATCGCGAGCTTGAAATGCTCCATCCAAATCTCGATTACTTCAGGATTTAGCGGTTCACCGGCGCTGGCGCAATGTCGCAAGGCTGGTAGGTGGACGCTGTCGAGATTGGCCTTCACCAACATCCGGTACTCGGTCGGCGGTGCGCAGAAGTTAGTGATGCGGTAACGGCTCAGCAACTCGAATTCCTGCTTTGGATCGAAGTGGCCGTTGTACATGAAGACAGTGTTGCCGTTCATCCACGGGCCGAACAGAACACCGTAAGCAGCTTTGGCCCACCCCGTGTCTGAAGTGGTCCAATGCAGGTCTCCGGGTTTAAGATCGAGCCATAGCGAACCGGTGAAGCGATGCGCGTAGGTATAGCCGTGGCCGTGGAGGACGGACTTAGGATTTTTCGTCGTACCGGAGGTGTAGTAGCAAATCGCAGGATCAGTGGCGCGAGTGTTGACAGTCTTAAAGACCGGCGCCGCTTGTAGCATCGCTTCCTGCAGTGACGTCCAGCCGGTGTGCAGGCTGCCGGCGACGATAAAATGCTGGAGCGAAGGACATTGGTTACGGAGGTCGGACGCCATTTCGATGCCTTCGGCAGTCGTGATGATCGCGCGGGCCTCCGAATGATTGGCGCGATAGACGAGATCTTTTTCGCGGAGCATCGAGACGCATGGGATTACAATCGCACCGACCTTGAGCGCTCCGATATAGGCAGACTGCCATAGCGTGATGCGGGGCAGCACCAGCATCACCGGATCGCCCCGTTTGATACCTAACCCCGTCAGGACATTCGCGATGCGATTGGATTGAGCGCTGATGTCGGCGAAGGTCAGCCGCGCGCGATTGCCGTCCTGATTCTCCCATAGCAAGGCGACACGGCCTGGATCGGTAGCGAAAGAATCAATCGTCGCGCCGAAGTTAAAATGCTCGGGAGTTTCCCACTTGAAGTTGCGATGCAGTTTGTGGCTGATGTTCGTCCCTCGTGCGGTCTTGGCATCGTGATATTTTGGTTAGCCCTTGCGGCCAAGTTTAAGTGTTCATTCGGAATCACACCCGTCCGAATTGCCGAAGCCAGAGCCCCGTTCGTCAGGGGGTTGAGAGCGCTTCGCAGCCGCCTGAATATACTTGATCGTTACTGGTGAAAGATCATCTCGTCCGACCTGAACGTCGATAATCGAAAATGTCTGACATCGATGAGCCGCGTTCAAGGCCGCACGCAGTTCAGCGCCAGTCTTGGCCTCGAAGCCCGAGCCGCCCCAATCACGCGCGAGCTGAGCGTACGGCCATGAAGGAATTTCGAGCAGATCGCGCCGATCGGCGATCGGGCGGAAAATCGCCCATCCGCCATTATTGATCAAGATGATGATCGGGTTCATG